>DATCQV010000223.1:0-2031 GCA_036569325.1 Mucilaginibacter sp.
GATAAAATCGTTTGCGGTTGAAAGCAAGCAGGCAGTATCATTAACCGCCACATCGACAGACGGACTGATAACCATTGGTCAGAGCTTTATACAGGATAAAACCAGGCCGGAATTTAAGCCTGATGGAAGCAACGTAAGCTATAAAATGGGTTTTTCTAACGGCTTTTACTATTTATATATAAAAGGCGGTATAACCGGCAGCCTTTCGTTTGCGGAAAAAACATCGCAGCAAGTAGTTACCAAGAAGCTGGATATCGCTACGCTGAAGCAATATAACATAGAGGTAACTAAAGTAAACGGGGTTTTACAGATCAATTTCGCACCATTTAAATATAACCAGGTTGTGGTTAACTCAAGTACCCTGGTAACAATTAACATCGACCCTATAGATTACTATTTTAATCATAGTGCCAGCGCGTATTTTGTTGCAACTGATGATGCCGGTAAGGTGCTCAACGCCGTGAAATACGTAAAAGGTACTACCACATTTAAGTTTTCTGCAACCGAGCCTTACGATAAAGACCGCTTTAACTTCTATGTTATTATAAACCCTGACGATCCGAACTCAAAACCGAACGTTGCAGGATATTTGCAGGTGAAGAAAGGAAGCATCTACCGCGATTTTGGCTTTGGTTTGCCGCAGGATAATCTGGCTCCGTTTGCTCCGCATATCAAAAATTTCGGCACATTTGACAACCTGTTGATCAGTACCAATGCTTATGGAGTAATTGGGCAATCGCCTGCGGACAGCGTAAACTTTACGCCTAACCTTTTTATTGACAACGGCTCGCCGCTTTACGTGCAAATGCTGAAAAATAACAAGTACACGTATAATTTTTTCGACATACCTAAAGGAACGCTGAATTTTAACGTAGACCTTAGCAAGGTAACTAAAACGCCGTTAATGAAAACTGTTACAGGGCCTGCGGGATTTGCCCTTAACGTGATGGCTAAAAAAGATAAGAACATTTTTAATGCTTATACCTTGCATTTGGGAAGTACGCAAACAGGAAGTATGGACGTTTACTATCCGAAAGAATCGTTCCAGGAATATGAAACGATTGCGGGCTACGGCACCAATTTGTTATCATACGAGATATTGACATCGGGACCAACCATTCCCGATCATGTGGATACCTACGATATCGCGTTTACTGTTACGGGCAAAACCTTAGGTACCTTTGTTCCATCCATTACCGGCGACTACAGTTATTATCATGCTTATTTTGAAAATACGGCTGGTCCGGCGCTCTTGGTGCAATTGTACTCTCCGTCTGCAGCAAATTACATGCATGCCAAGATCCCGAACCTTTCAAAATATCTTGGTGCGGAAATCAACCTGGCCGATCAAAAACTGACTGAATTTCAGTTGATCCAGGTGAAGGATTTCGATGAAACTAAATTCAAATATTTCAGCGCGGATGATATACGCGCGGCTCCTGGCCTGAATGTTAAGATGGTGTCGGGCGTAATTCAGTAGATAGAGCTTAGAAACTAATATTAATAAGGGCCGGGCCGCTAACAGGTTCGGCCTTTTATTTGGATTTTTGTTTACCAAACAAATGCAAGGTTTAATACTTATTGAATAATGAACCACCCTGAAATTCTGATTGTAGGCGCCGGTGCGGCCGGTTTGATGGCCGCGTATAATTTAAGCAAAGCAGGTTATCCGGTAACCGTACTGGAGGCGCGTAACCGCTGCGGAGGCAGGATCCATACGCTAAACGGCGAGATCTTTTTTAAGGACGCCGAGTTGGGTGCCGAATTTATTCACGGCGATCTGCCCGTTACTTTGAATTTATTGAAGGAAGCCGGGATAGCCGTTAAACCGGCCGGCGGCGAATTGTGGCAATACCGGAATGGAAAGTTTAAAAAAGGTGGGGAATTTAACAATTGGGATATTGTATTAGAAAAGCTTGGGGAGTTAAAAGAAGACGTCGGCATACAGCAATTTTTGGATAAAGAATTTCCCGGCGATGAATATGCGGAACTGAGGTACACAGTGATCCGCTTTGTGTCTGGTTATGACAC
>DATCQV010000224.1:0-34392 GCA_036569325.1 Mucilaginibacter sp.
TCCCTTAGCTATCATTACGCTACAGCAACCCGGGGCTAAGGCTCCGGGGGCAATTTCCGATAGCTCAGGTAACTACCAGATAAGTAATGTAAAACAGGGCACCTACACCTTACACATCAAGTTTGTGGCCTACCGCGATACTATGGTAAAGTTTGTACTTAATCACGATACTACCATTAACTTGCAACTCAAAACCACCCAAATGCTGTCTGAAGTAACCATCAGGGCGCAAAAGCCGGTTTTTCAACGGGAGTTAGACCGTTTCCGGTTTAATGTCGGCCAAACAGATTTGGTGAAAGGCAACAATATCTGGGATGTGCTGGAAAAAACACCTTTAGTCCGCGCTTCCGAGGACGGCGCTATCGAGATCAGCGGTACTACCGGAGCTATCGTTTATATCAACAATAAAAAGAAGGTGTTATCCGGCGCCGCGCTCAAATCTTACCTGAGCGGACTACCGTCGGACAATCTCGAAGCCATCGAAGTGATCACTACTCCGCCGAGCAGCTATGAAGCCGAAGGCGGAGCGGGTATTATCAACATCGTGACCAAAAAGAGCAAGGAAGAAGGCCTGATCGGTAATCTTTCTTTAAGCACACGTGAAACAGCCGTTAACTCACAGGCAGGCAGCCTGTACCTGAACGAGCGCTCGGGGAAGTGGAATCTGTATTCTACCTTATATATGGGCGACCGGCAGCGCAAACCGCTGACCAACCGTGATATATTTTATCCCGAAGGCTCGCCCGACGCCATCACCCGCCGGAATATTAATTCGGCAAATAAATACACGGAACTTTACCCGGGTGCCAACCTGGGCATTGACTATCAGCTTAGTACTGATCACGTTGTTGGTATGCTTTTCGATTTTTCCGGCATCTCACACCGGGAAACCCGTAACGCTCTGACCCGCGACTTCTACCCGGTTACCGACTCGTTGACCCAAACCATCAATAAAGACCGGAGCAATTCACAGACCTACGCACTGAACCTGAACTATGAAGGGAAGTTAGATGCTGCCGGCAAAACACTTAGTGTGGATTATGACGCGCTGGCCTATCGTTCGTCCAATAATTCCAACAGTACCAACACCGCCCTCGATCCGCTGACAGGAGAGGCTATAAATGCACTGGATATTTTCCGGACATCCTCGCCCCAGCACATCGATAATCAATCGATCAAAGCTGATCTGGACTGGCCTCTTAGTAACAAAAAAGGTCGACTCAGCTTCGGCGGTAAGGCATCCTTTTCCAAAATCAGGAATACCTATTTGTTTGAAGACATGACGGATGATAACGTTTGGGTTGCTGACCCTAACCAAAGCAACCGGTTCAGGTATGAAGAAAACATCAATGCGCTGTATGGCAACTTCAGTTATAAACTAAGTGCTACATGGGCGTACCAGTTGGGTTTAAGGCTCGAAAATACCGTAGCCAAGGGCTGGCTGGATGACAACGAGGTGTTTGCGCGCAATTATACCAACCTCTTTCCAACAGCATTCTTGAAACTGACTACCCGGAAAAAGCAGGTTTACGTGCTTGCTGTAACCAGCCGCATCACGCGGCCGGGCTACTGGGACCTGAACCCTTTCCGCACTTACACGACCGACAAATCGTATTTTGCCGGGAATCCTTTACTGCAGCCCGTAAAATATTACCGCGAAGAGCTTAGCCATAATTTAAATGAGCAATGGGGCACGCTAACACTTCAGTTAGCAGCAAGCCAAACCATAGGTGAAATCTACGCCCTCCCCTACACCTCCGGCGACACGATCATCAACCGGAAAACCAATTATGGCAACCACTATGTTCAGGCGCTAACGGCTATTTACAATAACCAGCCAACACCCTGGTGGCGCTGTTCAGCAACGGCCCTACTAGCCTATGTGATGACCAAAGGAGCTTATGCGAATGACATCACCATTGACAATCAAACTGTCGCTTTTACATTAAGCACCAATCAAACGTTCACGCTTTCAAAAAAGGCGGGGCTTACCAGCACCCTTTTGCTGACGAACGCCTTCCCCTCAACCATCGTGAACACACGCATTGGTAACCGGCTCGAAACCGAGGTTCGCTTAAGGAAGACGGCCGGTCACTTCGGCATCACGCTGTCGGCACAGGACTGGTTTAAAAGCAATAAAGACCGGTACAACTATATGCTTGGTCAATTGCGCGTAAACGACAATTATTATAATGATACACGTAGCGTGGCATTGGCCATTAACTACAGCTTCGGTAAACAAACGGTTAAGGACAAACGCGACCGGGATACCGGGTCGCAGGATGTAAAAGACAGGTTGATGTAGGCCTGCAACCTAAACCGTTATCGTCTCAAACAAGAACGGGCCCTAACAAGGCTTGCTTTGACAATATTTAAAATTATGGGCAGTTGCCATGTCCTTACTGATGGCTAATTATTTAATCACAATTTTTTTTCTGTTATGAAAAATCAAACACTCGCAAATGATGCAGCAAAAAAAAGCATCCTGCAAAACGCTGTTCAATCGTCAGAGAACGAACAGATGGACTTGTACAAAGCCATTTTCGGCGGAACTGGTTCTGATTGCCCCGTTGTGGCGATAACTGATTCTGAAGAACGCAGCGGATCGGCTTATGACAAAACGGATCAGTTCTTAAGAGCCTGATCGGTCTGCATTTGACCTGTACACAGCTGTGTACAGGTCAATCATTGCTATCAAAAAGCAGTTGGCGCCTGCATTTATTTTTTGAACACCACCCCATTAGATATGATTGATAAAGTTACTTCCTATGTGATTAAGGTAGCCAGCCGCTGTAACCTCAATTGTTCTTACTGCTATATGTATAACCTGGGCGATCAAACTTATTTGAAACAGCCTAAATTTATGTCGGCCGAAACCGTTACGGCGCTGGCGCGGCGCATCAATGCCTACAGTATGCGCAGCGAAACAAAATATGCCCACATCATATTTCATGGCGGGGAACCTTTGTTGTTAAGTAAAGACTTTTACAGTGAGTTTGTTCGTATCATGGCCGATACCTGCCCGGGGATCGATTTTGTATATTCTATCCAAACCAATGGTGTTACACTGGATACAGATTGGTATAAATTTTTAACAGCTACCGGGATCAGGATCGGGATCAGTTTGGATGGCCCCAAACCTTACCATGATGAGTTCAGGCTGTTTCATAACGGGAAAGGATCTTACGACGAGGTAGCTAACGCCATAAGGCTTGGCAAGGAAAACGGGCTTGGCGGTATTTTGATGGTAATGAACCCTAAAATACCGATCACCGAGTTTTACCAGGAAATAAAAGAGCTTGAGGTTGGCCGGTTAAATCTTTTGTTCCCCGATGGGCACTACGACCGCCTTCCCGACGGGCTCGATCCCGAAAGGTTTGGCAAAAAACAATATACGCCATATGCCGACTGGCTGATAGCCTTGTTCAGACTTTGGAAGGCGGATGCCAACCGGCCTACCATAAGGTTGTTCGAAACATTGATTGAGATCATTGCCGGGAACCCGAACCGCGGCAACCAGGGATTGGGTCGTACCAAAAACGGCGTGGTGGTTATTGAAACAGATGGCAGTATTGAAGTAACAGATTCACTCAGGGCCTGTTATGAAGGCCTGACCAGGAACGGTTACAACGTACATACTAATGAAATAGACGACATTTTTGCTGAAGATATATTCCAGGTATACTATCATGCACATGACCTGGTAAGCGAACAGTGTTTAAATTGCCCTGTATTTGAAATATGCGGCGGCGGATTTTTAGGTAATAGGTTTGCAAATCATAACGGTTTCGACAACCCAACCATTTACTGCAAAGACATGGTTCGCCTCATCACCTATATACGGCATGATCTCTTGTCGGGCTTACCTGAGCAAATAGCGAACGAATTGAACGCAGAAACGCTCACCTACGACGAAATTATCGATGGCTTCGAAGAAGCGCCGGAAGTGTTGATACCGCAGGAAGTAAAAAAACAGCTTACATCTTTTAATCAACTCATTAATTTATGATGCTTAAACGTGGACTTGTTATAAAAAGCGACCTGCCGGACATAGCGCAGCAATTGACAATCAATTCCGGCACAAGCGGCGCAGTGAACGAGGTTAATCTATCTTACGCTGCCAATTCGTTCATCCCCAAGAGGGATTGGCAACCACTAAACAGTAAAGCAAAGGCGGTATTGTTTAACCATTCCGGCGACATGCCAAGCAACAGCGTGATCAGGATCGGGAAGGTGCCCGATAATATTGAAGAAACGTTCCGAAAAATCAAATTGCATGAACTCACCAACCCCGATGATGTTTACCCCACCGTTCGTCAGCATGAAGAAATTGTAAAAGGGCTTGCGACAGAATTAGACGGCTTTTTTGAGCAGTTTTCGTCGAACAAGTTGTATAAGTTTCACCGCATCACCAGGGCTATGCCTAACCGCGATACCATAACCTGCCACTACCACGATGAACAATTCACCTACATTGGCTTGCACGTTGACCGCAGCCGCTTATATAAGCTGCACACGGCCCACAAATCGGGTAACCGCATATCGATCAATCTCGGCAACGAAAGCCGGTGCCTGGCGACTGTAAATCTGTCGTTAATCCAGGCATATAATATGGTGAGGAAAAAAGTTGCGGCCGGCACAACCATAACACCCCGTAATATTGCCGGCTTGTTTTTCCAGCATTACCCGGACTACCCGGTGGTGAAGATAGAGGTTAAACCCTACCAATACTATATAGCGCCAACAGATAATTTTTTTCACGACGCTACCACCGTGGGTATGAAATCTGTAGACATTACGCTGGTCTATACAGGAAATTTCGACAAAATATAACAGAAGAAGGCTATGATGCTCAAAAAAGGAATTCGGCTGATCAACACTTTACGCCAGCAGCGGGAAGCAGTGGCGATTAATTCGGGCATTTGCTATGCAGCTCAGGAAACTATCCCGGAGGTGCAGTTCAGGCATATAACGTTTACGCCGCTGTTTCAGGAAGGCGCAGTACTTCCTAAAAGAGACTGGCGGTCGCTGACAGAAACGGAATGGACCACGTTAAATCCGGTCAGTAAGGCGACCGATTCCAATAATGTTTTTTTAGGCGAACTGCCCGATTCGCTTATACAACGTTTTAAAAGTCTTCCGCTGCTTGAGGCAGGGTCGATTGAGGATATCTATACCATATTCAGAAAGCATGAGGATTTAGCCAAAGAATTAAATAATGATATAAACGCGTTCCTGACTTCCATAGCAGATGGTAAACCCTTTAAGTTTCGCTGCTTTGGCGTCAGCTTCCCCAATTTATTGTCTGTTTCAGGCGAGTTTTCGCACCTGCCTAAGGACCATGCTCCAACCGATGTACGATACATCGGTTTCCACAATGATTGTACCTCTGAAATGTCTATACACACAGCCTATCGTTTCGGGAACCGCATCTCTATAAATTTCGGAAGCGAAGCGAGGGAATTTCTATTTGTAAACCTTACGCTTATCCAGGCTTATAATATGATCAAGGCTCAAAGGCCTGAATCACTTTCCGGTGTCACGCTGGTGACCTTACCAAACGTATTTTTCAAACTTTTTCCGGATTATCCTATCCTGAAAATAAAGCTTCAACCTTACCAATATTATATCGCGCCTACCGATAACTGTTTTCACGACGGGCGTACTCTTGGAAATACGTCGTTTGATATGACAATGATATTTTTCGGCGCATTCCGCAAGTTAACAGCATAAATTTAACGATGAACTTAAAAAACGGCATAGTACTTAACAGCCTCCTGCCCGATGGCCTGGACAGGGTTTATATCAATTCGGGCACGGTACCCTACCGGGAACAGGAATTGCAACGCGTTCAGTTCTCTAACTGGGACTTTGTACCCCTGTTTCACGACAACGCCTATGTTCCTGTTCACGACTGGCGAAATCTTAGTGCTAAAGAAGGCAACGTGTTGGTTGGAAACACTAAACGCTGTTATAACACCATTACCGTAGGGGACACATCCCCCCAACTGAAGGAGCTCTTTGAACAACTGGAAATAACCGACCTCGCCAGCCGGGAGGCCGTTATGGACAAGGTAAAATCAAAATCGGACGTGGTGAAGGCGATGAGCGAAACAATGCAGCAATTTCTTCGTCCCCTGGCGCAGGATATGCCTTTTCATTTCCATTGCATAGCGGCCAATTTGCCCAATCTCGAAATGGTGGCATGCGATGTGAGTAAACTTACGCCCGGTTTTACGGTGCCCGAGCGAAAATATATCGGCTTGCATAACGACGGGACTAAATCGATGAAAATTCATACAATGCACAAAAAAGGCAACCGCATTACCATAAACCTTGGCAAACAACCCCGCATTTTTTATTTTATAAACCTTACCTTGCTTCAGGCTTATAAAATGTTAAAAAACGGACTGAAAGACAATAGCGAAGATATTACGATCTATAATATCGCCCCGCTTTTCTTTAAAACGTTTCCAGACTATCCCGTAGTTAAGATCATTCAAAAGCCTTACGAATTTTACATTGCACCTACCGACAACTGTTTTCACGACGGATCTACCTTAGGTAATTCGACATTAGATATCAATATGGTTTACTTCGGCTCGTTTACATGTTGATAAGAAAAAGGCTACCGTTCCAAAAGCAACTGGATTCAATGGATTGCGGCCCTGCATGCCTTAAAATGGTTGCAGCCTTTTATAATATTCATGTACCCATTGCCCGTCTTCGCGAACGGTGCAATACTTCCCGTTTAGGTACCAGCATCGGCGACATTATACATGCCGCCGGGCAAACAGGTCTGGAGGGCCTGATTTTTAAAACGACCCTCAACTATTTAAAAAACAACCATCCTTTCCCCTGCATTTTACACTGGCGAAAAAACCATTATATCGTCTTATACCGCATTGAAAAGAACCGCTACGTAATTGGCGACCCGGGACATGGCATCATATCCTTGAAAGAAAATGAATTTTTAGAGGGCTGGCTCAATGGTCATGAAAAAGGAATAGCTATTCTATTTGAGCCGGTAGCTGCGGATAAGGCTACTGTAAATATTGATGTTCAAAAGCCAGGGCGTTCCATCTCGGTAGAAATGATGGGTTACCTGAGGCCTCACTCGAGATCGATAGGGTTGCTTGCCCTTTTCATTTGCGCATCCAGTTTAATCTCGTTGGCAATTCCGAAAACCATACAATATATGACCGATAAGGGTTTGGGGGGCAAAAACCTGAATGTTGTATGGCAAATGCTCCTAATACAATTTGTACTGTTTGGAAGCCTTACGTTGTCTAATTACATTCGCAGTTTGATCCAGACCAAGCTGAGCACCAGGTTAAGCGTAAGTATCATATCAACCTTTTTGCAAAAGCTTTTGCGCCTGCCCATATCGTTTTTCGATACTAAAAACCACGCCGATCTTTACCAGCGCATAGACGATCATTCGAAGATCGAAACCTTTCTGTCCACCAGGCTGGTAACGTTCATATTTTCAAGTGTACTGGTGGTATGTTACACAGTTCAATTGTTATGGCTCAACCAGCAGATGGTTGCATTATTTGTTTTTACCACCGCCCTTTCATTCGGCTGGTTCCTCATGTTTATGCAAAAGCGTAAAATGCTCGACTATCGCCGCTTCGGTTTGGCTATAGAGGAGCGGCATTACCTGCACGACCTGATATCGGGTATGACGGAGATCAAGCTTAACACGGCACAGGAAGATAAGGTGCAGAAATGGAGCGAGCTGCAGGGCAGACTGTACGATTTTAAGCTGGCCAGTTTAAAGCTCAATAATTTACAGCAAAACGGCATCGGCATTATCAATCAGCTTAAAATGCTGCTGGTCACTTTTTTTTGCTCGTACTGGGTAATTACCGGCGCTATCAGCTTTGGCGTAATGTTGAGCATCAGTTATATTATCGGCCAGCTCGCCGCTCCGATCCAGGAGATCCTGGGCTTCCTCAGGGACTACCAGGACGCCAAACTCTCTTTTGAACGCTTGAGTGAAGTACAGTCGAAGAAAAACGAAAACACATCAACGAAACTTGCCTTCCCTACGGGTTTTAGGCGCGGCGTCACCCTACAAAATCTGTCTTTTAAATACCCAGGTGTCCATAACCGCTATATTTTACAGGATATTGATCTTTATATTCCTAAGGGAAAAGTTACCGCCATTGTAGGCGCAAGCGGCAGCGGTAAAACTACGTTACTCAAATTATTGCTGGCCTTTTATGAACCGCAAAAAGGTAAAATTTTGTTCGATGACCAGGATTTGAATAGGACTGATACGGACGATTACCGCCAAAACTGCGGCGTGGTTATGCAGGATGGCTTTATCTATAACACGTCGATTGCGCAGAACGTGGCGATGCAGGAAAAGGAAATTGATAAAAACCGCGTTAAGACGGCCCTGGAAACCGCCTGCCTTTGGGATTTTGTAGAAACCCTGCCGCAAAAGTACAATACGCTTTTAGGAACCGTCGGCGTAAGCCTGAGCGGGGGCCAGAAACAACGCCTGCTGATCGCACGCGCTGTTTACCGGAACCCTCATTTCATTTTCCTGGATGAAGCCACCAATGCACTGGATGCCAATAACGAAATGGCCATCATGAATAACCTGGAAAGATTTTTTATCGATAAAACCGTTGTGGTGATAGCCCATAGGCTAAGTACGGTGCGAAACGCCGACCAGATCATCGTACTGCACCAGGGCAAGATAGAAGAAATTGGTACCCATCATGAACTCACAGATCAAAGAGGTAAGTACTACCAACTGGTAAAAAATCAACTGGAGTTAGGGCAATAGTTCTTCCAAAGCTTCGTCCATTATTTTAGGTCTTGGATTACCTTTAATTGAATTGAAGACTGTCACGCAGTCGCTGCTCGGCTCCGGGACGAAGATCTTCCGTGCTCAAGCAACTGGCGCTTTATCCCGGGAAGATAAAGCTGATCAAGACGCGACAGATTCAGCCGATAGAAAATCAAACAAGCTACGCCGAATGTGAAGTCTTTCGCCCCGACAGGCCTTTGCGCCGCAAAGATGTACGCGCCATCATTTCGGAAACGGCAAAAACGGGTGAAAGGCAGGGATTGGCATGACCTGGAATGGCATCTTAAAAAGGAGTACCGCCGGATTTGGGCCATTTCCTGTAACGCGCGCAGGATACCTGCGACTGGAAAGATGATGCAATCGCCAAAGACCAGGTGCCGGAGCTGCTTAAAGCAAAAATAAAATACCTTGAACGCATTCCCGCATGGCAGCGCTTTCCCGTATAAAAAAATGTCATTAGAGAACCCCTTGGTGCAACCATTTGTCAACCGGGCGATGGACTGGCTGACAGCTTGCCGCGATGATGACATCCCCGGGACTTATGGTGCGTTCATCAGCTTCAAGGACGACAGCATACCGACCCGTGTTTATTTCCAGGACAGTTATAACCGGCTAAAAAAAATTAAGGAAGCTTATGCCCTGGACCCCGGCAACCTGCTTGGCAGCCGGAAAGCTATTACCTGATGAATGTCACAGCAGGATTTAGTTAGATTTATTCGTTTTGAGAAGCAAATCCTCAGCGAAAAACACCCGGGAAAGATCTGCCCGGTGACATTCAGGACCCGTTTTTACTGATGCCCCGCCCCCCGCATGGCATTGCGGTTGCGGGTATGGTGGGTGTCGCTGAAACGGGCTTTTACGAGCTCTTTGCCCCATATTTTCCGGCCGGCCCGCTTGGGGTTGGCCAGGAAGTAGGCGTTGCGCTCCGTAAAATGCTGCGTGATCGCCTGCTTGCATTCACTGGTGCCGGCGTAATCGCTGTTATGAATGACGGCGCGGGCGAGGCCGGCAAAGACCGACTCGATGACATTGAGGAATTGGGTGGACGCCGGTAATGGGGCTAACCTGACAGGTTTGTCTTCAATATAGGTTTTCAGAATTTTAGAATTGTGCCAGCTGACCGCATCCCAGCACAGGTACAAGGTTTGATCGGGGTATTGCACCATTAACAGGTCGATCAGCCTGATCATTTCGAAAGTGTTCTTTTTTTCCGAAAAAAAGTGGGTGACCTGGTTGGTGGAGAGCTCCAGCGCAGCGGTACAGATGACGATACCCTTCGCTTTTTGTTTTTCCGGGACCCAGTCAGGCGCTTCCTGGTCCAATTTGAGTGTCCGGCCCCCTTTGATCTTGATGGAAACTGGGCCGTATTCATCGATGGAGAAGAACTTTTCGTCAGGCTTGAGTTTTTGCAGGATGTGTTGTATCCTCCTGATTTTCTCGCGGAACTTCGGATCGGGGCTGGTCAGCATTTCACGGGACTTTTTGTATTTATAGCCCATCTGGTGAATGCACCAGCGTACCTGCTCGTAGCTGAGTTGAGGCGTATAGCGCTGGTTGTAAACTGCCGTCAGCGCCCGCATGCTCCAGCTGGTCCGGTTCAGGGCGTGCAACTTTGGTGATTCATGTAAAAGTTTAACCAGTTTTTCCTTGCGGCCTTTCAATAAAAGGCTTTGCTGATGATTCCGCGGGTTAGGGCCGAAATCAAATCCTTTCAGGCCTTTTTCCCGATAGGCTTTTAACCAGGCGGCAACGGTTTTATGGCTGGATTCGATGCTTACAATGATCTCTTTAGGGGCAGCGCCCTCCGCTGCCATAGCCAGGCATTTAGCAATCTGCCAAAGCCGGTGATTATTGCCCCTGCGCCATGATTTTAAGGTGGGTAGGTCGGCAGGTTCAATTTTGTTTAATAGTTTTTCTGCTACCGGTGTAACACTTTCTTTGATCCATTTGAAGAAAATGGGCTTGAATGTGGCATACTTATAAGTGTATTGGCTCAGCTGACTGTAAAGGGTAAAAACTTCAGATGGCTTTAAGGTATCCAGTTCGGTGATAAGTACCGGCAGCATCCGCATGAGCTCGTCCCACTTCTGGGTGGCCCAGTGGGGCCGTCGCGGTTCGCCGGGATAAAAACCGAAATCGTTGAGTTTGTCAGGAAATTCCGCGCGGATGCGTTCGAACTCCCGCTGGTACATCCAGGTCGTCTTGGTGGACACCTTCAGCTCTTTGGCGAGCTGATAAGCATGGTAGTCGCCTGCGATGAAGCGTTTCCGCAACAGGTCTGCTTTGCCGATAGCCAGTTGGTAGCGGTGCATAAGCCGGCATGGGTTACCTAATTCGTGAGTGACTGTAAAATATGTATTTCCGCGAAGTGCTGGCAGACATAAACATACGTGATAGCAATCGCTACCGATAGCAAATTACCTAACAAGTAATAGTCGTTAAAGCCATCCAGGTCAGCCTTCGGTTCCTCGTGCTTCAGACGGGTAGCCAGTTTCAGCGCGCTGAAAAAGGTCAGTGCTTGCGTATAGCCGTTCACCAGCATCACGAACAGGAACACGCGCTCCGCCACGCCTTTAAAAATGGCCTTGAAATTAAAGCCCATTTGTTTATAAAACACCTGTGCGATCACCGCGAAAGCAAATGCGATCAGCACCTCCGTGATCACAAACAAGACCATTAAAATCAAAAACTTAGGCATGGGCGATGTAATTGGCGACTCCTTTTAAGGCAAGATACGCATTTATTTTGAGGCTTTTTCTACGTTTCCACATCAGGGAGCGTTCTTTTTTCAATTCCATAGCGACACGCGCGTAATTATCATAGGTCAGAAAAGCATCGATCAGGTAATAATCGCGGCCGGTGTTCCAGTCATCGATGATCTCCTGCAGCGCGGTGAAAGCACCATTCAGCGCAATACTTCGCTGACTGTCCTTTAACCAGAAGAAAAACCTGGACTCCTCTTTTTTAAGGTTTTCCAGGTACTTCCTCGCCCGCGTTAACCCGTCGCCCAGCATCCCATAAGCGATCTTTTTATTGACCGGTGTTTCGATCAATCCCTCCACCGCCACATAACGCAGTTTAAAATCCAGGTTTTGCCGGGCGACCGCTTCCTCCAGCCACACCACCGCCTGCACACCCTCCCCTACCGTATTCACCACCCCCTGAAACTCATCCCCCAGCGTGATCGTTAAAGGTGAAACAAAATCCAGCGTGCCGTTTGCCTGGTCAACCACTTTTTTAAACGCCAGCATCAACTCCGCCTGGTCAGCACCACGACTGCCAATCACATCCGCCATTAAGATGACATACTCTTTCATATTTCAAATATAGTGAAACAATTTTATTTATTTCATATATTATGAAACATTTTATTTTATTTCACCTTTATTGCAATAGCAGCAGGTTATAAAGAATTTTACACGATGCGATATTACCCACCATTTTATCAATAAAAAGTTACTGGAACAGGGTAGCTTGCCTTTTTATCTGCTTTTGCAGGCCAAGGGCGGCCGCCATCCGCGCGCCGTTCATGTCCCGGTCGATGTAGTGCCGGCGGATGAAGTTTATCTCGTGCGGGTGAAGGTGCGTTGTCACTGCCGATGCGATTGTGTACATAAATCTAGGGATGATTCTGCAGGAGGTCAACAGGTGACGGGGCGAAGTGACTAATTATCAAAGACAGCTCGAAAACAGCCACCGCAGACTCCCTCACTGAACGTAATCTCGGTTGGAGCCCCCGACGCATCCCCGCTCGCCGACGATGACAACGCAGGGCACCGGAGTTGTCGCGAGCGGAGCAAAAAGTCCGGGCAGGGGGAGCGACGCGGCTGCCCGGAATGTCTGGACACGAGCACGCGGTAGCGGGCGAAGCTTTTTGCGACAGCGCGGCGAGCCAGACACGATGAGCGCCTGCACTTTTTGGGGTGACGCGCAGCAACTGCCACCTGGCCGACAGGCCAAGTGCGGCCGCAGCGAAGAGGAACCGCTAAAAGTGCAGCGGGAGCGAATACGGAGCAACGCCATTTGCCAAATCAAGGCCCATGACGGGTCGCGACAGCGGCGGAGCCTGACGTGGCGAAGCCTCTTCAGGCGCAGCGAAACCAGGCATTGCGCTTTGATGGCATTTCAGTTGCGAAGTGCCTTATTTCCTGTTAATTATTTTTAGGGTATTATATTGATAATTATTTCTTATTTTTATATTTATAAAAAATTAATATAATGCAACCTAAATCTTCAAGCACAATTTTAATAACCGACTCTTTATTCATTTCAAAAAAGAATGAAAAACTGCTACAGCAAGCAGGTTTTCAAATAGAAAGAATAGATAATCCTAAATTATCTGAATCCGAACTCTGTGAAGCCATAAAAGGAAAAGTCGGATATATTTTAGGAGGAGTAGAGATTGTCACAAAAAAAGTAATTGATTCCGCAGATGAATTAAAAGCCATAGCTTTCACCGGCGCTGGATATACCGAATTCATACCAGCTTACAAAGAAGCTACAAAAAAAGGAATTTTAATTTCTAACGCACCAGGAGGGAATGCCGACGCCGTGGCAGAATTTACTATAATGTTAATTCTAATGATGACAAGAAATATTTTGTCACTTGGCAGAATAGGGAAATCGTCCTTTAAAACATCTAAATCATTAAAGGATAGCACAGTAGGAGTTGTTGGTTTAGGACGAGTAGGATTTTTGGTAGTGAGCTATTTGAAGGCGTTAGGAGTTAATGATATTTTATATTATTCAAAAGTGCGGAAATTTCATCTTGAAGGTGGTTTAGGCTTGGAATTCGTTTCCAAAGAAGATTTACTAAAACGATCACAAATTATCACTATTCATACTTCAAAAGATGCGGGGGAAGAGTTTATAAGTCGATCTGACATAAATTTAATTTCTGACGGCGCTATAATCATTAATACTGCATTCCCAGAAGTTATAGATTTAAATTCCTTAAAAGAGCAGTTAGTCAGTAAACGTCTTTTTGCAGCATTCGATAGACCCCCAAATATCGATTTTTCAATGATCCCGCCAGAACAATTTTTCTATTCAAACTCACAAACTGGGTTTAATACGTTCGAGGCTATTGAAACGGTTAGTGATATGGCCACGAGGTCATTGATTAACTTATTGACTAAACATGGCGACGCTTTTTGTGTCAATAAATAATTAGCGGCTTTGGAAAAGTTTCTTAAAAAAAACTGGAATATTTTATTTTCCATTGTTCTTGGTTTGTCTATAATAATTTTAGGGATTTACCGGAATCATCCAAAAACTGACGCAACAAGAGACGGTGCCTTTGGTTTCTTAATTTCTTTGCTTATTACTTTTATTTTTAGATTTAACAACTATCAGCAGTTAATTGAGGATAATAAAGACCTGATAAGTAAATTCATTAAACTAATTGCTGCTAAGTCCCAACTAGCGAGAACTGTCGAGCTTTCTCATTCAGCAAACGAAATCAACAATTCCTTTTATCAGTTTTTCCTACGCAGAATATACGATGAGTATAATACTCATTTACAGTCTATTTCGGTGGGGAAGTATATTTGCAACGCGGAGACAGAATCAATCATTACAAAGTCAATCTTAGAATATTGTAATAAGTGTTTAAACGCAGTTAGTTTTCAAGACGAAACTTGGTGGACATCTAACAATGGAATATTGTATTTGGAAGCTCATAACCAATACGTCAATAAAAGCAAAGAAAAGGCTGTTAGAATATTTATAATTGAATCTAAATCATTGGATATACTTAAGCCGACATTTAAAAGACATAAGGAACTCGAAATAGAAACATATATCTTGTTCTCTGACTTGGATTCTATAGAAGAAAAGTACAAAGTCGATTTTGTAATTTATGATGACTACATGTTAAGGAGAGGGTCGGAGGTCAAAAATATAGAAGGGGGGAAAGACGCAGTTTTTACCTCAGATGAAATAGAGGTAAAAAAGTATTCAGACTTATTTCATCAACTACTTGTAATAGCCAAAGCAAAAAATAATAATATTCCCTTATCATGAAAATAGCTGTTATTGGAAATGGTGTTATTGGTTTAACAACTGCAATAAAATTACAAGAAGAAGGCAGAGAAGTTGTAATTTATTCAAAAGACCCAGATAGACTTGATCTTTTATCGACTGTCAGCCTAGTGGCCTGTGCATTATGGCAACCATATAAATTGTTTAAAAATTTAGATGAAGTTACTGAAGCAGAATTTGCCGACGTAAAAAAAGTTTCTTTAGAATCTCTTAAACAACTTAATAAAATTTATTTATCAGTCGGTTCAGCGAAAAGTGGGATTTATATAAAAAAACATTTTGAGTATTCATCTGATAGTATCTATAAAGAAAATACCAGGATATTAAAAAAAGACTTCTATTATATAGACGTTTTAAGAGATTTTTGGAAAGACGAGGGTTTTTTTGATACGGTCGCAGATGAAATCGAACTTGAAGTAGACGTGCCCTTTAAATCGATCGACCAAAATTCTATAGAGCATAATTTTCGATATCTTCATGGTTACCAAACTTTCGCCATAGACCCAGGAGTCTTCTTGAAGTATCTTACTGACGTTTTCTTGAAAATGGGTGGCGAAATATTAAAAAAAGAACTAAATCTAAACGAAATAAAGAAACTTAAAGAGCGAATTATTTTTAACTGTACTGGAAAAAATGGTCTGTCTTTAATAAATAAAAATGCCTCTCTGATAGCGCATAGAAAAATGTCTCCAAAAAAAGGAGTTTTATTGCTATATAAGTTAAAAGACGATCATCAATTTGAAAATACAATTGTTCTAGATGAATTGACCATTTTGTGTCGACAAAACGAATTAACTATCGGGACTGGCGAGGTTAAATTGGGAGAAAGCCCTCAAATATTAATAGATCGACTAATAAAACACACAATTGAATTTATTTCTGCTCGAAACATAAATCGATTCGGTTTGGATGATTTCATCAATTATCACTCCATAGATCTTTTTAAGCCAGACGTCATACTGGTAGGTGAACGGCCATATTTATCTGACGGCAAAGGTTATGTGTTAAATCAAGAGGAATTTAATAGTAAATTTTTTAGGTTTAGCGTTTATAATAATTTTGGTCATGGTGGAAGCGGCGTGACATTAAGTTGCGGATGTGCAAATAAGATTACAGATTTATATCTTTTAAAGGTAAAAGATAGATTGAATTCATATAATGAGAACAGAAGGAAATTAAATGTGTCAGACGTTAGTATTGAATTAGGTCATTTTGATTTAAAAGATATAAAAAAATTATCTGATGAAGAACTGAATGAACTACTTGCTAAGGAAAAAGGGCGAGTTGTCGATGTAATACAACAATTTTCCAGACAAAATAAAACATACTCAATAGTGGCTTTAATAGATGATAAAAAAAGCTATAGACGTTATGATACAACTATAAAGAAATTCAAAAAAGGACTTTCAAAAGTCGGTGTTGATTTTATAGCATACGAAAGTGGTCTGATTAATTATCTTGATAAGCTTCAAGGGATGCTCCCTAATAACATTGCTAAAGAATTTTATAGAAAAATGCAAAATCATCATAAGCTCGCATGCTCTCAAGACATTTTTTTATGGTACTGTTTAAGATTTGGTATAATCGATTTCTCTTTTGACGATGAGGTTATTGAAGCAATCTCTGAAAATGCGAAAAACGGCATAGTGGGATTTTCTTCAAATGCCTTAATTTCTTGTTTAAATATTTTTCTAAACGCGTATGAAGAAAAAGCTGACGAATTTCTTTCAAAAGCATTTGGTGATGAAGTTGCCTCCTCTGTTAAGCGGATTTACTACTCTCCAACGCGATAACACACATCGCGAATTTATTTTTGAGTAAATTATTATGCTAAAAAATAACTATCAGCCTCAATTGGTTTTCTCTGTTCATGGTATAAGGACTAAGGGACTATGGCAGACAGGACTCACCAAATTATTAAGGAAAAATAGAATTACACATATCGCATTTAACTACGGATATTATTCCACTTCTAAATTCTTAATAACGTGGAAAAATGATGAAATGGTTGATAGATTTTACGAGTTTTATAGTAAAGTAATTTCTGCAAAAAAATATCAATTAGAATTAAGTAATCCGAGTAAAAGACCTTCAATTATTGCGCATAGCTTTGGGAGCTACATAGTTGCATATTGCATGTTAAAGTATCCAGACGTGAGGTTTGACAAAATTATAATTTGTGGATCGGTGTTGCCAAGAGACTTTGATTGGCCCACGATTATACTTCGAGAACAGGTTGGTGCCATTTTGAACGAATTTGGTTTAAAAGATTTTTGGACGAAAATCGTAGGCAGATTTGTAAAAAAGACGGGAGATAGTGGTACTTATGGTTTTTTTCTTAAATCTAAATA
Source organism: Mucilaginibacter sp. (assembly GCA_036569325.1). Taxonomy (GTDB): domain Bacteria; phylum Bacteroidota; class Bacteroidia; order Sphingobacteriales; family Sphingobacteriaceae; genus Mucilaginibacter. The sequence continues at coordinate 17,221 of DATCQV010000224.1, forward strand.
CTTAGAACAGACGAGATATGATTATTTTTCTCACAGTAATTATTTCAATGGTCGACATATCGAAACTTTTTGGCTTCCCTTTTTAATGAATAGGCCACGTGCTTTCCAGGTAAGACATGGGCGTGACTTAGATGATTTGGAAGAGTTTACAAACATGTTAGAATACATTGGCGATGTCATTGATAGGAAATGTTATGTAAATATTCAATATTACTTGGATGTAGAAGTCTCTCTAGAGTTAGCGTTGAGTTGGATAAACGTTAACCCAGATATATATACATTCTTGGTTGATCATCATAACAACATAATAATGGGCTACATAAACGCCATGCCGGTTAATTTTCAAGTCTTTGAAAAGCTAAAAGCAGGACAATTACAGGATAACGAGATTTCAGAAGATGATATACAACCCTTAGTAAATGATCAAGAAGTTAAGATATACATAATGTCTCTTGCAATTGATTCTGATGCTCGAAAATCTAATGAAGGTATGGTGAATTTGGCATTAGAAACTTTGCTTAACGGGCTGATATCAAAATTGGTGTTTTATTTTCTAAACTACAATATAAGAGTAATAGAGTTTGTTGCCGTTGGATGGACCGGAATTGGTAGTCGGCTGTGCAAATTATTTGACATGGAAAATACTGGCCATGACAAGTATGGTAATCCTATTTACTTCGTTAATTTCGACCCAAAAATGATTCTGCGGAAAAGTACAATTTTTGAAAACCTGAAAGTACTTGCTCGTCTATATGAAGTTCATGATGATTTAATATTAACCAAAGCCATTCGTTGATCCCAATATTGTAGCGCTAAAACTTTTGCTAGATATATTATCTATTAATAATTTCAGATAAATCTCAAATTTTGGCAGCCTGATAAAATCGTCCATCTTAAAAACCGGATAAAACTCGTTCGCCATAGCTTCCGCATCTGCTGCCCCTAGACGAAAGCAGATAATGCTCCCCACATTTCCTAAAATTCCGCTCAGAGTTTTCTCCGGCAACTGCTCCAAATATTGATGCGTCAAAAACAACCCCACCTTGTATTTACGCACCTCGCTTAACATACTGGCAAATGAAGTTGTAATAAAAGAATGGCACTCGTCAATAGATACCATAAACGGCTTCCGCTCTTCCTCTAGTGTAGCAGCTCTGCGCATGGCCGCGGCTTGAATGCTCGTCGTTAAAAAGGCTTCCTAATATCTGCGACACGTCTTCGCCAATGTTTCCTTTAGACAGGTTACAAATCAAAATCTTTCCTTTATCCATAATGTCTTCAACGGAAATGCTTTCTTGCTGGCCGACGACATCCTTCAAAATGTCGTTTGCACTGAATATGCCCGCCTTGTTTAAAATAGGCATGATGGCTTCCGTTCTAAAGGTGTTCGTGTATTTATCATACTCATTATGCTAAAAGGATAATATAGCTGGGTTATCGGTATAAAGTAACACCATGTTTCTAAATACCTGGTCTAATAGAAGTGGCTGAATATCCAAAAGTGTGGCGGTGGGATAGTCGAGAAGCGTGAGGATTGCGAAGTGGAGGATGTACTCTAATCGAGGCCCCAGGAGTCTCCCCATATCTTTTTAAACGATGACACGATTTCAGAGGCGACTAAATGCCTTTCTGTAGGTGGGATATTTAACAGCGGGTTAAAGCCTGTGCGGTGGCCAGTATCTGACGGATTGAAATAAATAATATCCTTTTTACGATGTTCTGGGTTTGATTGTAAGAGTTTCAGGCTGGCGTCACCATGTGGTTCAATGAGACACACACCATAGCCTTTATGCACATCATCAATGGCCATGTTTAAAAGCAATGTGGTTTTACCCACGCCGGTTTTTCCAATGGCATAAATATGGGAAAATCGATCTCGGGGCTTAATACCAAAAAGTTGATTGGCGTTGCGCCAATTGGCGTATCCGATGGGGGTGAAAGGTTTTGAGTGGTCATAAGAATTAGTCACAGACCAATTCATCCTAAATAAAAAGCCACATTAGTTGAAGATGGCTAAATTAGGCTTATTAACCAACTATAAACCCGCCAGACAACGCAGTAAAAATGTCATAATGCATAATATGTATTATAAAATAAATGATTTAAACATTTTATAGATTGTCTTTTCACTAGGGTCTAATTTGTCAGAAGTCACCGACGCTATAAAACGATTAATTTCTTTATTATCTAAATTGCCCTGTGAAATTATTTTATCTGATACTTCAACTTTATCTGAATATAAATTGATAGCCGCAATTAATAACTGTTTTTCTCGTTCGCGTTGCTCGGCTTTGAAATATTTGTAATCATTATTAGTTCTTACATATAAAGCCAAAAAACGATACACAAGCACGATAGACATTAATGAGATTGGATAAATTGTTGAAGGCGGTTGTTTATAATAAATGAGTGACAGATCAATCGCTATCCCTATAAAGGCTGTCAAAATAGTTAAACTCATAAAAACTGTCAGTTTTCTTCTTTGCAACCATATCTCATCGGCGTCACTTCCTAATAAGAATTCAAAGACTGTAAGAATGCCTTTTTTGCCGCCCAAGCGAAAAAGACCGGCGCTGAAAGTCATAGGGCTTATAATTTTCCTTTTCATAATAATCTCATTGGATTTCCCTTTTTTTAATTACCTTATTCTATAATCATCAACATTAGAGCCGTTCGATGATTGTTTATACATTCTGACACATTATTGTTTTACAAGTTTATTAGTCAAATTAAACCTTTTGCAAAATCCGTAGTCTTAACATTTCAAAACCCCGTTTGCACACTATTTAGGCCGCTTTCCCAAGAATGAATTTTGAAAGATAATTTTAAGATTACACAAAAATGACAAATACGAATAGTCATTAGTCATTAAATATATCTTTCGATGCTGAACTTCCCTTCTTTTTTCAAGTCAATAAAACAAGCTTATTCTTTAAAAATGTCTCTTTATTTTAAACTCACCCAATCTCAAAAGTTATTTACGCTTTGAATTTCCCAAATGATATTCCTAAACCTCAATAGGTAAAGTCTACACATATCTAATAGCCCAGTCTTTTTATAATTAATTGGTCTCAAAGCCAAATGCACCTACCTTTTGTGAATCGTTCAATTTGACATACTTTTCTATGAAAAAATTAAGTATATGGTATTATGAAAATGCTAGGCAAAAGGATAAATAACGTACCCAAAGCGGAGCCACGTAGTCTTTTGCCTAGCAGCACTGACGTTACGCGTGGCTCCGCTTTGGATTTAACAGCTAATGAGCCTCTCATTGATGTATTACTCGACCGTTTGGCAGAAATACTGGTAGAGGCCTATTTATATGACAAACGACATAATAAGTAACACACCTAAGCAGGCGGTAATCTATTGCCGCGTCTCTACAAAAGAACAAGTTGATGAAGGAAATAGCCTTGTATCCCAGGAGCGGCTTTGCCGCGAGTATGCACAAAAAGAGGGCTATGAGATCGCCGAGATATTCATTGAGAAGGGAGAAAGTGCAAAAACGGCAGATCGGAAGGAGCTAAAAAGGATGCTGGAATATTGTACGGCTAAAAAAGACAGGGTGCAGGCAGTCATAGCCTACAAGGTAGACCGCATTAGCCGAAACATTGCGGACTACAGCATGATAAAGGTTCGATTAAAGAAAGCTAACGTTTTTATAAAGTCCGTAACCGAATTTTTTGAAGATACCCCGGCTGGTCGTTTCATGGAGAGCATTATTGCCAATGTTGGGCAGTTCGACAATGAGGTGCGAATAGAGCGCAGTATCGGAGGCATGCGAGAGGCAACCCAGGAGGGCCGGTATGTGTGGATGGCACCATTGGGCTATAGCAATGTAAAGGTTAATGGCCTGTCTAACATAGCACCAAATGACAAGGCTCCGCTTATTCGCGAAGTTTTTGAAAGGATTGCACAGAGAAAGGACGCAACGGATACAATACGGCTGATAATGGCCGAAATGGGGCTGTGTAGCCGTAAGGGAACAGCTGTGCCGCGCTCTCACTTCTTTAGGCTCATTAGAAACCCGCTCTATAAAGGAGTGATAAAGAAGTTTGGAAAGATATATCAGGGAGCGTTTGAGCCAATTGTGAGCGAAACGCTATTTGACAAAGTGCAGGCAGTGATTTCAGGCCGAAAACACCAGGTTAAGCAGTATCGTCACGAACATCCAGACTTCCCACTTCGTCGGTTTGTCGTGAGTGAATTTGGCAAACAGATGACCGGCTACTGGTAGCAGGGTAAGCGACTCAAATATCCCTATTATTCATTTCACCAACCCGGAACCAGCATTAGAAAGGAGGTCTTAGAGCAGAAATTTAATGACTTCCTCGCTCATTTCGAATATAACATTAATGACTTTAACGCACTAAGGAAGAACTTAATTAAGCACCTCGAAAATGGCCTTCAGGGTAGTAAATCCGAAAAGGAGGTGATGAGAAAACGACTAATCGACATAAACAGTCAAATTGACAACCTTATAAAGTTGGAGGCATCGGGGAGCATCAGTACTCGCCTTTTTGCAGACCGGGTTAAGGTTCTGGAAGACGAACAAAGCGATTTAAGGGAACTTTTAGAAAATGAAAAAAATATCAACATTGATATTTCCGATCTTCTTGCGTTTAGCGCTGCCGCGTTAAAAAAGCCTTCCCTGCTATGGCAATTGAGTCCAACTCCACATCCAAAGAAAACTGCAGGTGTTCAACAATGCAAAAGAAGTAATTACTGCCTCAAAATTATCTAGAGGGTCCTCAAAGGGCACAGGAAAAAACACTGTGTGCAAGACAAAACTGCCTACCTCTGAACTACGGCTTTTGAACACAAAGGCATTTCGGAAGATTGTGGTATGCGACCTCTGGGAATTGAAAGATATTCTCGGGGAAAATAGTCCCGCGAGACAACTCATCGCGGAAGGCACAGACAGTGATCGGCTCGATGGTGCAGCGTGATTTTTTTGTTAGGGTGCATGAATGCCCCATCGAAACGGAATCAATAACCTTAAAAGCGGCGGCTGACCCAGCGTGACATATTGGAAGTACTTGGACACAAAAGTGCGAGCCGGCACCCCCACGATGAATACATAGGCTCAATTTTCCAACCTCAAAGGGAGCAGAAGTTGCGCGTCTATTTCCTGACCCGACCTTAGCTCCCCCATCATTTTGACGTAGTTTTCGAACTTTATTTGCTTTCGCATGAACTTCGCCCTCAAGTAGAGGTTTTTATACCAGCGATTTATCGCTGCGTCCGTCATTTTGGCGATTGAAAAGCGAATTGAGTCATGAGAAAAGAATACGAAACCCGATGCATCCTGGCTGGTGGCATTGAAGAGGGCACAAGGAAGGGTAACGAAAAGCTCATCCACCTCGAAGACCTTAAGGAGGAGGTCGATTTTTGACGCGAATAAACGCTGAATCTCTTCCTCCTTCACAATACCCTCTGCTTTTTTAACCGCATGCCACCGAAGCTTGTCGAAGAACTCGTAGGCAATTAGGCGGTGCGCAAAGTGAAACTCATAGACAATTTCGTCTTCTGTAACCTCCACGGTGCCGCTATCGAACGTAAAAAGACTATTTACAATGGCGTCCAAAAACTTCGTCGCACGGCTGTTGTCATACGTTTCTACCGGCCTTGATATGAATACGATATGAGACCTGGACTTACCGTATCTCCTGTTCAGTTCGTCTACCTCGCTTTCCGTGCTAATTGCGTTAAATATCTCCTCGTCGTCCCTCACGATAGCCTCGAGTTCGCTCAGGGCGCCTTCCAAAAGCTGCTCGTCCACTATTCGTTTAGAAATGGCGCTTCGTATTGTCGCCGTGAATCGTTTCATAAATTGCGCACACTGATACCGCGCTGGGTGCCTTTTCAGGGTTTTATTCAGTTGAAGGCTTAAGCCCATAAACTAATATTGGTCAGCCTCTAAATCCTTAGTGTTTATTTTTAATACGGAATAAAACGCCTTGTGAACATAGATCTTCGTGTCGTTTGAAATGTCCGTAACGGACAAGGATACATTTTTCTCGTAGAAAAACTGTATCGGGTAGGTTGAATCTTTCTTCAGCCCTATTATACCAAACTGATAAAGCAGGAAAAGCACAGACTTCAGAAATCCAGTAAAGCTAAGTTGATCCTTTTGCCATTTAACAAGCCATTCCAAAAGATCTCCTTTGAAAAACGTATCCGGACGATCTGCAAAGTATATATCTGAAAACTCATCCTCCTTTACATTCCTGAAATTGAAGCCATTGTGCTTACCGTTTAAAAACCGTAACACTCGTTTTACTTCTCCATAGTTTTCACCCCACTCATCTTCTATCGATTGCAACCGATCAATAGAATAGTCTATTTCAGCCTTTTTTAATATATCTAACGTGAAGTGCGCCTTATTTCCGGCATTTTCGATGGCGTGATTCACATAAGATATCACATCCCGCGGCCTGTAAAACGTCCTTTCTAACATGTACGCGAAGCCGTCCTTGCCACCCTTATGCTGCTTTTCAAATGCCGACTGTATATCTAAGTGATTTTCAGTTGCCAAATAAAGACGTTTATTCAAAAATTCCCGCAATTCAATAGCCGACCAGGAAAGTTCTGCGTACAAGGGCTTGAATTTTTCCCTTTGACCGCCTGTATGACTGACTCCGGAAAAAACAAGCTGATAAAGGTTGTCCCGCAGGGAAATTATTATTTTTACTCCTTTGAAAATTTGGAATTCCTTAATAACCTCAATCATTGCGCCAATTAGCTCATAACGCATGTTAGTGTCGATCCATTGCTTGTCCAAATCGTCTATTATTACGAAATGCTTCTGCTGGGAATCCGTAAAGAGTTCCTCTTGGAGAATTTTAATAATTTCATGGATGTCGTTAGCCAAGGCTTCGCTTATTACATGCTCGGCCTTTGTCTTAACGTCACTCTTTGTGGCCGTTTTATTGCTGTCTGATTCTATCGCCTTTCCCTTAAGAGTGTGCAAATCTACGCCAAGTTCGCTTTCGAACTTCTTCAGTATGGTATTTTCTATCTCCTTTATACGGACTTCTGTGTCTAACCAAAATTCATTACTCCACTTTTCAAAGTACTCAAAAGCCTTGTCCCTCTTATGGTTATGTTTTGTCATAAACTTCTCTCGAATGTTATGAAACCAGTTGTTCTTTTTTCTACTATCATATGAGAACGATAGACGGAGCAATTCGATCACAAATACATGTTTCCAAAGTATTTTGAAGAAAAAATTAAGGTTAACGTCGTTATCCCTGAAGTACTGAATTATCGTCGAATTCGACAAGAACCGCAGGGACATCGCCTCCGGCTCTATTCTAACGACTCTTTCTTGCGTACGTTCAATATGCTTCAAAATAGCAGATTTGCCACTGCCGGTTCGGCCTATCAAAATCGACCGCTGGTTAGACATGTTAAGCAATGCGTTCAAAGCATCTTTTTCTATAAAAGCTCTCTCCAAAAAGCCATCGGTTTCGGCGTCCGGCGAGCCAATCTCCAAATACCTATTGAACTTGAACTTTTTTTCAAGGAGATGTTGTTTTTTACGTCCCATTAAATCAATCTTTATCCTAAGATAAATCTTTTACGCGATAGTGCCGCATCACAAAATGAATTGATCACGCGGCGCTTATCCTTTAAAACTATTTTACCTCCCTTCTGCTATCCTGCGCCTTCCTGCTATCCTATTACTCATGGATACAGGAAATCGGCCTATTCCAAATACATTACGGCTACACCGCAAGACCATGGGATACACGCAAAAACAAGTTGCGAGCCTCTTGGGTCTGCATGACTCCGTCCCCATCTCAATGTGGGAAAAGGGAGCACTACTGCCGAGTACTATTAACCTTATAAAACTGAGCTTGATATACCGGACGTACCCCAATGAGTTGTACAGTGATGTATTCCTGAAACTTCGCGAAGAGTTAAGAAAAAAAGAGCTGGCACATTTTGCAATGCATTAAACCGCGTTATGCGCGGCGTATTTGTTGTCCTTTAGATAAAGGACATTGAGTTGAAAATTTGTGTGATGCTTTTATGTCGAACGAACCAACGATTGAAAAATAAAAAAAATCGAGCGAACGACCGATACAATTATTAGCGGAATAATTTCATTAATGCATAGTAACAATACTAATTATAATCCACTAGAAATTCAACTGGCTCACGAAATCGCGGCCAAACTCCAAGACCCCGACGCTCTTTCACTTTATCTGTCCTTTGCCCACGCCCTTCCCCATGATAAGCTTCGGGAACTGCTCGAAAAGGTTGAAGGCCTGCCAGATCGACTAATCAAACGAAGTCGTGACGCCCTCTTCACCCACCTCGTCAATCAGTATAAGCAATACGATCATGACTATACTCGGGATTAGCGTCGGCACGCGAACCTCCGGTATCGCGATCATAAGTGACAACGGCCTTATTTCGTGGAATACGCTCTCATTCAAGAGCGCCTGGACTGAAAGGAAAGGCGAGGCGATCGTACAGAAATATCAAAAGTACCTTGACCACCACCAGGTGACGGCGGTGATATTGAAAGTTCCCCGGACGAGCCATCACACGAATGCGATACTAACCATTCTTAAGAAGATTGATGGTATCGTTAAACAGCATGGCTGCGTTGTCGCCTATACGAGCCAAATAGAAATAAAAAACGCTGTGCCACACCTTAAAAACGGTAAGGATCTTATTGAGCACACTACTTCCCTGTACCCGGTATTACACCGCGCACAAACTCGTGAACTGACCAATCGCAATAACTATCATGACAAGATGTTTGAGGCGGTGTTGGTGGCGCACTTATGGAAACAAAAACAGTAACAACAATTCAATAGGTCTACAAAACTAATCAGCCTCCCTTTTGGGAGGCTTTCTGTTTTTGTATCCTTAGATAAATAACAATTTCTTTCACAATCAAACACAACACATTATGAACAATCAAACTGTCGCCGTCGAGGACGGCATGGAAAACGTGTACGTGCTCATCCTCTGGCCGTACGTACAGGAGCTCATGGGCTATGACTGGTTTCGCGCCGAATGCATATTATACATGCCGTTCGACGACCAGACGCGCCACGACTCCGCGTACTTCGTGCCCCCTGGAACGCATCAGGGAAATCGAGAATGACCACGAGCTTTTCTGAGCCCGTTTTCGTAGCTTTAAGAACCCAATCCTTTCACAATCAAACACACAAACGCATGGAACAATCCAAACGCATCGGCATCTGGATACGGGTATCCACCGAGCACCAGGTCAAGGAAGAAAGCCCCGAACATCACGAGACACGCGCCCGCTATTACGCCGAAAGCAAGGGCTGGACGGTGTGCGAGGTGTACCGGCTGGAAGCGGTAAGCGAAAATCAGTCATGGGACACCCGGAGGCGAAGCGCATGCTCGCAGACATCCGAAGCGGCCACATCACGGGCCTGGTCTTCTCAAAGCTTGCCCGACTCGCCCGCAGCACCAAGGAACTCTTGGAATTTGCCGACATCTTCCGGACAGAGCATGCCGACCTGATCTCGCTGTCAGAAAACATCGACACCAGCTCACCCGCGGGCAGGCTGTTCTTCACCATCATCTCCGCCATGGCGGAATGGGAGCGCGAAGAAATCGCCTCACGCGTCCAGGCCTCGGTACCAATCAGGGCGAGGCTTGGAAAGCCATTAGGAGGTCAGGCCTCGTTCGGATACCGGTGGAACGGCAATGACTTTTCGGTAAATCCCGCCGAGGCCCCGATCCGCAACTGATGTACGAGCTCTTTGTCATCCACCAGCGCAAGTTCGCGGTGGCGCGGGAGCTGCACAGGCGCGGCCACAGGACCCGGAACGGCTCGGAGTTCACCGCCACCACCATCGACCGGCTGATCCGCGACACGACCGCCAAGGGCATGCGCCGCGCCAACTACACCAAGAGCGCCGGCAAGGACAGGAACTGGAGCGTGAAGCCGGAGAGCGACTGGATACACGTTCCCTGCGACGCCATCGTGAGCGAGGAACTGTGGACACAGTGCAATGCCATCCTGGACGCGCAAACCAAGCGCAGAACGTCGGTCGGAAAAAGGGCGGTGTACCTGCTCTCCGGCTTCGTGCACTGCCCGTGCGGCACGATGATGTACGTCTACCACTCCTCCAAAGCGTACGCGTGCAGGAAGTGCAAGACCAGGATCGCGGTGAGCGACCTCGATGAGATATACCAACTCTATCTAAAAGAGTATCTGATCAGCATCAACCATGCGGACTACGTGGAGCAATGCGACAGCCAGCTGCAGGCATGCAAGACACTGTTGGAGGCATCGCGCAAGGACCGAGAACGACTGGCAAGGCGCATCAACGATCTGCTGGAACTGCGCATTGAAGGGTCGCTGTCAAAAGAGCGGTACATGGAACTCTATCAGCCGCTCGAAACGCAACTGCAACAACTCGACGCGGAACTGCCAAAACTGGAAGCGGAAATCGACGTCCGCACCATCAGCCTCATGTCGAGCGACACGGTACTGACGGAAGTGCGAACGCTCCATGATGAATGGAGCAGCCTGGCCTTCGAGCAGCGGCGCGGCATTGTCGAGACGATCACAACGTCAATCGAGGTGGGGCAAAGCGACATCACCATCAACCTGGCGTACGCGCCCGTTCCCCGGAAATCCGAAGAATACTTATCACCACCTCACGGATTCATCGCCGCCAGCAACACAAAATTCGCCGGAAAATGCGCCGAAAAGTTCGCCCTCGAAATTAATATCTTTCGTTCCTCTAAGGGTTGCCTTAACACTTCCAGCACACATCGTTTAAACTCTGGCAGCTCGTCCAAAAACAACACTCCATGATGCGCCAGCGATATTTCTCCCGGCATCGGCACCGAACCGCCCCCGACCATCGCGATGTCGCTCGCCGTATGGTGCGGCGCCCGGAAAGGCCGCTCCAGGAGCAGCCCATAATGATCCAACAAACCCGCCACCGAATGCACCTGGGTCGTTTCCAAAGCTTCGTCCAAGGTCAACGGCGGCATTATCCCCGGGCAACCTTGCCGCCAGCATACTCTTCCCAGAGCCAGGCGGCCCCGACAAATAAACCATTATGCCCACCCGCCGCCATGATCTCCAGCACCCGCTTCACTTCTTTTTGCCCCCTCACATCCGCCATATCAGCGGCATACAAGGCGGGCTTCGCCGTTTTTATCTCTTGTACAACAGTTGGCTCGACCACTTTACCATTCAAAAACTCCAGGACTTCAAGCAGCTCATCAAAACCATAAACTTTCAGGTCTTTAACCACCGCAGCTTCCTGCGCATTATCTTTAGGCACGATCATTCCTTTGCACCCATGCTTATGCGCCTCAATAGCCATCGACAAAGCCCCACGCATCGGACGCAGTTTGCATTCAAAGACAACTCGCCCGTAAACAGGAAACCATTCAAACTTTCAGGGTCCAATTGCCCCGAAGCGCCCAATATTCCTAATACGATAGGCAGATCGAAAAAGGCGCCTTCTTTGCGCAACCCAGCCGGAGCTAAACTCACTAACGTCTTTTGGCGCGGCATTGACAATTCGTTAGAGCTAATGGCACTCTCCACCCGATACAAACTTTCCCGCACTGCATCACCAGCCAGTCCAACGATGTTATAACCCAGCCCGGCGCAAATTCTGGTTTCCACGGTAATGAGCGCAGCATCGATACCATCCAACCGCCGCGCTCAGTACACTCACCGTCATGCCTGCTGCGGTTTACACAGCAACATCACCTCGTTCACCACGACTTCCGTCACCTGGTGCCGCGCCCCATCTTTATCCGTATAATGCCGTGTGGCCAATCGTCCCTCGACCGCGATCTGGCTGCCTTTGGCCATATATTTCTCCGCCACTTCCGCATTCTTATTCCACAACACCAAATCGTGCCAACGCGTTTCCTGCACGGTTTCGCCCTTGCCATTTTTCCGAAAAAAGTTGGTAGCCAAACTGATCTTCGCCACTTTTTTATCGTTCTCCAACTCCCTCATTTCCGGTGCCGCGCCCAACCTCCCGGTCAACCGCACGCTGTTACTCAAATTATTCATGATTTATTTTTTTAAGCAAATCTCCGTCAGTAGGCTTCAAAAAGCCGCCAAATAACGAATAGAACCGTTTATAAACGGATAACACTTTGTGCGGTGCCTACGGCCCAGGCTCTCCGCTATATCTCCCTCGCGGGAGGATGCCGCTGCGATCCCTACCGCCGCCTCCCGGCATTTTCGCTGCGCTGCAAAAGCCCCGGCGAAGTAAAAGCAGCACGCTGCCTTTAAGAAATTTCAGGTGGATTTATACCAGCAGTTATTCCCAGAAACAAGAGTAAAAAAGGACGCGGAGCTCTGAATGGACAGTCAGTTCGAACGCATAATGACCTGCGCTGCGCTCCGGTCACCCTTCGGGACTTATAGTTCTCCCTTCCCTTACCATTCAGGCACCAATTGCTTTCTTTTTTACTCTTTTTTCTTTGGAAAAAACTACCCGGGCAGGGTCGCAAAGTCGAGGGGGAACGGAAAGGGAAAGCGAACAAATTTTATTCATTAAAAAAACAAATGTTATGGAAATCACAGGAAGATTGGTAGCAGATGCTACCGTTAGGACGGTAACCGCAGACAAAAATGTAACTGGCTTTAGGGTAGCGATTAACCGCAACTACAAATCGCAGGGCGAGCAAAAACAGGAAACGGCCTACGTAGAGTGTACCTACTGGCGGGGTGGTGGAATTGCGCCTTTTCTGACAAAAGGCATGGTGGTACAGCTATCGGGCTTTATGACCGCCGAGCCGTGGGTGAACCGTGACGGCGAACCGATGGCTTCACTGAAATTCCGCACCGAAGAAATCAACATGCTGACCAAATCGGCAAAGGTTGACGACGGCAACCCTACAAAACCCACGGAAAAAGGCAACAAAACAGGAGTATTAAAACCAAGCAAGGAATTTAATTAAACGGATATAGCCGTCTATAAACGGCTATTTGACGGCTTTGCGAGCGTAAGGGAAATAGTTTTGAACCGAAAAGTGAAAAAGGAAATGAGCGTAAAAAATGATTGTTGGGATGTTGCCCATGCATGGGCGAACCATCAGGACGGAAGCGGGATTGGCGCAGGGGGTAATATGTTATATGGCGGTGGCTGTATCTATTCGTATGGCGACCACTTTATGATTGCCCGTCATGTCAAAAATGACAAAGGCGAACGGGCGGTATTGTTTACTGAGCGTACTTACAGTCAAACAACGGCTAAACATATTGCTATCACACGGGATGCCTGTTCGCATCTGAATTTGATACACGTGGCCGACCCCGATTTGGGCAAGGACGAGTTATTTACAGATTGGCGGGGGCGTATCATTACGATAGCTGAAAAGTCAGCGGATGCAAAACGTCCGCAGAAATATGCGGCCGAAATTGAAAAACTGTACCACGAAGCGCAACGTTATGCCGATTTCTTTGGCTATGAGATGCCCGAACTATTGGTACTGGCGGGTAATATCCGCAACAGCGCAACATTTACGGACTATTTAGCCAAAGACAAGGCCGAACGGGAAGCCGAGCAAGCCGAAGCAAACAAACGGCTGAAAAAGGTATGCGCCGAAAGGCTCAAAGACTGGCGCGCCTTTAAAAGCAACGGCACGGGCAGTTTAGACGGTTGGGATTACCTGCGCTATTTGGAAGATACCTGCGAGGTGGAAACTACCCAACGGGTCATATTCACACTTTTTGATGCCAAAGCCCTCTATCGTTTCATCGAGGATGCCAACGCAAAAGGCAATTACGCCGAGAGTAGCGAAAAGTTCTTAGGGCAATATCCCATCATCGAGATAAACAAAGCCTTTATCCGCATCGGCTGTCATAAAGTCGCCATGAAGGAAATTAACCGATTTGCTGACCAACAGGGATGGCGTTAAGCCATCCCTTAAACACAAGATGATGCAGCCCTTAAAAATGTTGAACAACGTGCAAAAAGCAAGGCTATTGCACAGCTTACTGATACAGGAGATACCCGAATTTTTAGGGTATCTCGACGAACTGACCGAACTGGTTTTGAACGATAAGGAACAAATCAAAGCCGAATGGAAAGACCAAATGTTCGGGGTGGATTTTTGGTTCGGATTGGCCGAGGAAGTACAGCGGGTTATGGCCAAATATCCCAAAGACCTGTATAAAAGTTCCAATGTCTTTGCCGACCAGTTATTCGATGGCTATACGGCCATCTTTACCGCCCATGCTTTAACGCAATATGTGGCACTCGGCAGGAACACCGACCCGAAATTCAAACCCGCCGTAGACCTTTTATTCGGCTAATCATTAAGCTATGGAAAAGAGCCATTTCATCAAAGTATTGCTGTTGACCATCGGTTTAACCCTGCGCTACCTCATTGGTCGGCGCAGGTTCAACCGCCGAAATTTCGCAGGCTTACAAGTCTACCGCTCGTACTTTATTGCGGTGTTGGTGCAACTGGCCGAAAGCCTGTTGAATATCACGGGGCTGCTAATGATTTTGACAGCTATCAATTTACTGATTTTTAAATAAGAACAACATGAAAACGAACTTTTTTGAACACGTAACAGGTTTAGCCCTGCATGGTGCTTTGAACCTGAATATCTTAAAGAACCCCGATGGCAAGCTGTCGGTTTCGGTTTACTTAGCCCACGAAACCGCTGATAAGGCGGGAACGATTATACCACCGATGATTTTGAAAGCACCCGCCGAGGAACTGGACGAAAAATTCTTTGATACCATCGCCAGTCCTTTGCAAAAGACCTCTGAACTTTTTGCCAACATGGATGCGTATCAAAAGGCTTTGGATAAAGCCAAAGAGCAATCCAAACAGGAACAGGACAAAAAGAAAAAGGATGCCAAGCCTAAATCAACATCCAAAACCAACGGCGAGGAAAATGACGATGACACGGACGAGGGCGAAAATCTGTTTAGTGCGCAACAAAACGAGCAACAGCAAAAAGCCGAGAAAAAACAACGTTATGACGAAGCGATAGCGCAAATCAACGAACTCAACAAACAATGTAAATACGAGGAAGCCATCAGTCTGTTGCCACCAGTAGATGATTATCCTGAAAAGGCCGAGGAACTGGAACGTAAGCGTGCAGAACTCTCTAAACGGAAAAAACAGTACGAAGATTTAATGCAGGAAGTTTAAACCCCAACCATCATGGAAATTACAGCAGTTAGCAGGGTTTTCCTGCATAAAGAGAACGGGCAGGAAGTCCGTTTGACCGACCCCGGTGAACATCTGACCAAAGACGATGTGCGGAATTTCTACGCCAACATTTATCCCATCCTGACCACCGCCAAAATCCGTGGCCCTGAATTTAAGGATGATGAAATGCAGTTCCATTTTGAAACGACAATGGGGACGAAAGGATGAAAAAGCTAAAGTACCGCAAGGTTAAAATTGATAAGGAGAGCGACACATGGAACATGCAACAACAATTAGGGAATTTTGCCAAAGGGCTAAATCGTCTGCCCGATGCGGGGCAAGTTCAGCGCAACCCGCAAAGAAGCGCCCCTCACGGTTTGACCGAAATGGTTTTTTAAGCCATCGCTTTCCCTTATTTTATGCTTACAACGGTCGTGTCAATCACATGGAGAGCGAGTTTTTTAACTCCCTCTCCATTATCTGCGACTATTACGGTTTGACCAAGCCGAGTGTAACAGCCTATCTTTTCCCGCAAAATATTTATCAGGCATGGCAATCCGTAGCAAGGCAAATCAAAACTAAAGAGGGAAAATTAGACTGTATCATCATGGCGGATGATAAACACCGCGCCACTTTGGCCACGATCAGGCAAATGAATACGGGAACTACACTTTATTACATTCCCGTGCGACCACTTTGGAACTGGATGAAGAAAACGGAGCAAAAACCCATCGCAGATTTAGTGACCGCCATCTTTGCCTATTTACATCAAGTGGTGGAAATACCATTTTATACGGGACGGGACAGCTACGTGAGTTACCAATACGATACCATCGAACAATGGATAAATGATGCTGGTTACGACGAGGATGATGAGGAAGAAAAAGAATGGCAGCAAATACAGTTAGACGCTTTATATGTCGCCCAAAATTCAGGTTTACATATATACCGTGCCATCATACAGCCCGAATGTCTAATTAATTTTCGTCAGGCCATCACCAGTTTTGAAGCGAGTAATACTTGCGATTTGGAATGGTTAGGGATAGCGAATGAGTTTTATGAATTATACGAAAACTATCCTAAACGTTCGGTTTACGACAACATCCGTCCAGACCTGTACCATCCCGAAGAAGATGAACGCATCAGCGTAGGTCAATACATGAGTTTTTATTGGAGCGGTGCGGATTGTTTAACCGATACGCTGGACACGATGATTAATGATAGTTTTCAGGAAATCAGCATCATGGATGAACCTATAGCGGTGCAGGTATTTGATGGTGTTTCGCCCATCACTAACGAAACTTTTGAATTTGAAACCAAATTGTTTGACCTGCTGAACAGGTTAAGCACTTTACTCAACCCATACGATTATGAAGAACGTGAGCCAACAATTTAATCAGCAATATGTACCATTTAAAGCGTTGCTTTTATATGAATGTGAGAGCGTAGACGATGAAAATTACGGCCAGAAGCAGACCGATGTTTACGTAGAGAGTTACGACATCGGGAAGCAGGGTAACCCCATCAACGCCCATCCTTTGAGCATTAGCGAAATTGTGACGTTGAGTCAATTATTCCAAAGCACACAGGAAATTAAGGGGAATTACCTGAAAAGCAGGGGTATGTTTCCGAACAACATTTTGTATGTCAATCAAAGTCATAATGGCTTTGCCGTATGGCATACCCCGCCACGGGAAGCAGATTTATTCTTTGTGGATGGCTTAGCCATTCTGTCAGGCAAAGCCCATATCCCTGCCATGATTTGGAAAGCGACCAAAGAAAGTTTGTTTGTCTATGCGCTCAAAGGCAAAGGCAAACCGACCGAAAAGACCACGCTTTACCATGCGCCTTATTTTAATATGTATCAGAATGGCAACGTCTGTATGGGGACGGTGAGTATTGCGATTGACCGCTTTACCTGTTTACAGGATTTTATGAGGCTTTGGCAGGAGTACTTTTTTAACAGTTATTTCTCGCACACCATCGGCGGTCATTCAGGCGCATCGGGTGATTTGG
>DATCQV010000225.1:0-33942 GCA_036569325.1 Mucilaginibacter sp.
GATGTATACAAAGCAGCACGCCCGCCTGTTCTGCTGCACCTGCTATCTGTTTTAAAAAATGAAACAGGTTAGTTTTGAGTGCCGCCGCGTCGATATTATCATAAGTAGCCAGCGCTTTTAAAAACTCATCTGTGGTGTAGCCCTCTTCGGCACCGGGCAAACCGGCTATAATGTTTTTGGTAAGCTTTTGCTGCTCTTCGGCGCTCAGGGCATCGAAATAAACCTTTGCCTTGCTTCTTACCTGCTCAGGGTAATTATCCGCTGCACCGGGCCGTTTTAAAATATACAGTTCAAATGCAGCGAAAGCAGTTACATCAAACCGCAAAGCTGTTGAACCATCGGGCAGGCGGTAATCCAGATCGGTACGGGTCCAATCCAGCAGGGGCATAAAATTATAGCATACAATGCCGATACCGCACTGGCCAACGTTTAAAAGGCTTTGGCGATAATTAGCGATGTATTTTTCGTAGTCACCTGTTCTTCGTTTGATATCCTCATGTACCGGGATACTTTCTATTACCGACCACGTTAACCCGGCAGCTTCAATCACGTGCTTCCGTTTCATGATCTCCTCAACCGTCCAAACTTCTCCGTTCGGGATATGATGCAGGGCGGTTACAATTCCTGTGGCACCTGCCTGCCTCGCATCGGCCAGGCTAACCGGATCATCCGGACCAAACCATCGCCATGTTTGTTCTAAACTCATCTAAAAATCTTAATATCTCACAAAGGAATTACCGGGAGCCACCGGTCAGGAAATCTTCCCTCACGGGACTGAACGCATCTATCAGCATCCCTTCTTCCAGGCACAAACAGCCATGCACCACATCGGCAGGCACATAATAGCCATCGCCTTTACGCAGCGTTTGCACCTCGCCGCCAATGCTTAGTTCAAAAACACCGCTCTCCACGTAGCTGGCCTGTAAATGCGGATGGTTGTGTAAAACGCCGCGGGCTCCCGTTTCAAATTTAACCTTTACCAGCATCAAATCATTACCGAAACCCATTATTTGTCGTTTAACGCCTTCTCCAGCCGGCTCCCACGCAGCACCGTCCTCCAATTGAAATAGTTTACTTTGCACTTTAGTACTTAGTTCTTTAATATACCGGCAGCATTGATCACCGGCTTTTTATTTGCAATGCGCTTTTGCCGCAGCAATGCTTCGAGGTAATAATAGTCCGCATAAATAATTGGCACATCTATCTCGCTGTTAGCGGGCTTGTGGCCGGTGCTGTGCAATAATAAAAAGCCGCGGGCGCTATCAGGCTGGGCCTGGTAGTGTTCAGAGAGGCTGTTCAATATTTTATCGGCCGTCTTTTTATAGGTCTTACCATTCGCGCTGTAAGTGCTCAGCTCATATAACGCAGAAGCAGCAACAGCAGCAGCCGACACATCGCGCGGCTGACCGGGCTGCTTGGCGGCATCATAATCCCAGTAAGGCACCAGGTCGGCGGGCATTTGCGGGTTGCTGAAAATGTATCTGGCAATTTTTTCGGCCTGCTGTAAATATATTTTATTGTGCGTTTCGCGGTAGCACATGGTATAACCATACAACCCCCAGGCCTGTCCGCGTGCCCAGGCCGAGCTATCGGCAAAACCCTGCAGCGTTTGTTTGTGCATCACCTTACCGGTTTCCGGATCATAATCAATCACGTGAAATGAACTGTTATCCGCCCGGAAATGATTTTTGAGCGTGGTATTGGCGTGGGTAACCGCAACCTTATAAAAACTGGAATCGCCGCTTAATTTGGTGGCCTCAAAAAGCAGTTCGAGGTTCATCATGTTATCAATGATCACGGGATATTTCCACTCCCTGCGGTTATCCCATGATTTAATGACGCCTGTCTTTGGGTTAAACCGGGTCAGCAAAGTTTTTGCACCCTGAATAATGTCATTCTTATACTTTTCGTTATGCGTTAAACGGTAAGCATTACCCACGCTATTGTACAATTTAAAGCCCATATCGTGCGAGCCGCCGTCGGTTTGTTCGCCTTCCATTCCTGTAACAAACGGTTCCGACTGCTTCAGCCAGAATTTGTCGCCGGTGTACTCATACAGGAACAAAAGATTTCCCGCAAAAAAACCGCTGCACCAGTCTCCCGGCGAAACGATCACCAGTTTGCCATTCTTATTCAACGTACGCGGCGACAGCAGGTTTGGCTTTGCGGCCTCCTTTTTCCCGTTGGCAGTCTCGGTCAGTAATAATTTGGTTTGATGTTCGGCGAACTTGAAAGCTTTGGAACTGATATCTTGCGAATTTGCGCTCAATGCCATGCCTGAGAGCAATAGCATTGGTAATATTTGTTGTTTAAAATTCATAGTTCAGATAGATTATTCAGCCACTTTTATTTTGATCACCAGTTTTTTAACCACTTCGTACCCCGGCACTAAAATGTTCGGGCGATGCGCATCCTGCGGAAAAAATAAAAAGAATGAGCCCGGTGCGGCAAAATAGGATGTACCTTTTGCTGTGTAATTGGCCGCATCCCTGCCGGCATCGTAAGGCCGGGTAATCGTGGCAGTGCTAACATCGGCTACATCTATCTGCTCCTTACCTTTTATTACATATTGAAGGTCGATATATTTTTCGTGCGATTCCCAGGCGGTTTTATCAAAATCTTTTGAAGGCGCTTCCGTAACGCTGGCATAAGCATTATCGCCATCAATGGCGTGCTTACCTGCGCTCAGGATATCCAGATTGGTTTCTTTTAAAAACACCAGCACCTTATCCCAAACCGCTTTATTACTATGGTATTGCTTATAAAATTCATCAGGATTAATAGAAGCATGCGGAATAAGCTTTAAGCCGTTTCTCCAGTTTCCCGTTTCAAACCATTTTACGGCAGCGGCGTGGTTTACGGCATCCTTTGTTTTTTGCTGAGCAATTGCGGTGTTTCCCATCGTAATGAAAGCGATAACGGCTATAGCAAGCCGGTAAACATGTTTGTTTTTTAAGATCATTATAATTTGGTTTATAAATCGGCAACTGTACCGGCAGAGACGTTTGGGCAGAGTTACAAGGCCAATATTACGATGTAAATATTCATTTGACACCCGTTTAAAGCACTATTTCTACGCAAACGTTATAGTTACATAGTGTATCGATCTCTGTTATTTTTGCCCGCCGATTTTTCGATAACGTTTGCGTAGAAATAGTGCACAGGTTGTTTCAAATTCAGGTGTCATAATTGTACACTTGCCGAACAATTACAATTAAACCACAAACACCTCCTGTTTTGAAAGTACTACACTGCGTTCATTTTGATGATTTCAAAAATTATCAGACTGCTCAGATTCGCGACCGTTTTTTGGCTTCCGGCCTCACAAAAGTTAACGAAGTCAACTGCATTTATACCCATTACGACCGTATGATAGCCGGCGTAGCGCATCCCGTTACGGAAAGCGTGAAACTTGGCACGTATGATAACCTTAAAGCCGATTTCTTTTTAGAGCGCCGCGAAATAGGCATTATCAACGTGGCCGGCGATGGCGAGGTGATAGCAGACGGCACCACCTACACCCTGAAAAAACTTGATTGCCTGTATCTTGGCAAAGGCGTGCGCGATGTGGTTTTCAGCGCGAAGGACAGCAGTAACCCGCCTGTATTTTATTTACTATCGGCACCGGCTCATCAAAGTTATCCAACGGCGCTGATGCCGATAGATGATGCAGAAAAGGTACACGCAGGCGATATCACGATGGCCAACAAGCGCACCATCAATAAATACATCCATACCAATGGCATTAAAAGCTGCCAGCTGGTAATGGGCTTAACCATGCTGCATCCCGGCAGCGTATGGAACACCATGCCGCCGCACGTGCATGATCGCCGTATGGAGGCCTACTTTTATTTCGATATTCCGCAAGGTCAGCGCGTGTTCCATTTAATGGGGCAACAGGAAGAATCAAGACATATCCTGGTAGATAATTGTGATGTGGTGATCTCTCCGCCATGGAGCATGCATTCCGGCGCAGGCACCAGCAACTACAGTTTCATCTGGGGCATGGGCGGCGAAAATCTCGATTACACAGATATGGACGCGATTAAAATTGAGGACATAAGATAGAGGAAGGATAGAGCCAAGAATCAGGAGCCAAGATTTAAAAAAACGGCAAGCGATATTTTTCTGTCTTGATTCTTGGCTCTTGGTTCTTGACTCTAATAACAAACAACACACCATGGATAGTTTTTCACTAAAAGATAAGGTAATAGTAGTAACCGGCGGTACCGGGATATTGGGCAATTCGTTTATTAACGGCATTGTGAAAGCGGGCGGCGCCGTGGGTATTTTAGGCAGGAACCGTGAAGTTGCCGAACAACGTGCCGACACCATTAACAAAAACGGAGGCCAGGCTATTGCTTTGGTTGCCGATGTGATGGACGGAGCGTCTTTACATGAAGCAAAAGATCTTATTCTCAGCAAATTTGGCCGCGTGGACGGCTTGGTAAACGGCGCAGGCGGTAACATGCCCGAAGGCGTACTCCACCCTGAAGACGATATTTTCAGTATGAACCTGGAAGGGATGAAAAAGGTACTGGAAGTAAATCTCTGGGGCACTTTGCTACCTACGCAGGTTTTCGGCGAGGCCATTGCTCAAACGGGTAAAGGCAGCATCGTCAATATCTCGTCTATGAACTCGAAAAGAGCCATAACCAAAGTGCTCGGTTACAATATGGGCAAGGCCGCGGTTGATTGCTATAACCAGTGGTTTGCCGTAGAGCTGGCTAACCGCTACGGCGATGCCATCCGCATGAACGCTTTGGCACCCGGCTTCTTCCTTACCGAACAAAACCGGAACCTGTTAACCAAACCCGAAGGCGGCTATACGCCACGCGGAGAAAAGGTGATCAAGCAAACGCCCTTTAAACGCTTCGGCAATCCTGATGAATTGATCGGTGCATTGGTTTGGCTGCTGAGCGATGCATCTGCTTTTGTAACCGGCTCGATGATCTGCGTTGACGGGGGCTTTTCAATATTTGGCGGGGTATAAAATGAGTCGCCTGGACAAACAGCATATTAAGGATCAGATTTTTCAACAGGGTGTGCTTCCGCTATTTTATAACAATAGCAGCAAGGTAAGCATCGATATTACCAAAGCGCTTTACAAGGCAGGCATCCGGGTTATTGAGTATACTAATCGCGGCGGTGCAGCTGTAAAGAACTTCAAAGCATTAAAACAACTGCAGCAACAGGAATTACCGGATCTCATTCTTGGCATCGGCACCGTAAAAAGCGCCAATGATGCCGGGCAATTTATCAATGCCGGGGCCGATTTTATTATCTCACCGCTGGTAAACCCTAAAGTAGCCGCCGTTGCAAAAAAGAGGGGTTACTCTGGATACCCGGTTGCATGACGCCTACCGAAATTTATACGGCGCAGCAGCTTGAGGCAACTTTGGTGAAACTCTTTCCGGCCAACGTGCTGTGGCCGGGCTTTATATCGGCGGTAAAGGAAGTTTTCCCAAAGGTAGCCATGATGCCGACCGGCGGCGTGGATATGAGCCAGGAAAACATCAGCGGATGGTTTAAAGCCGGAGCCGTGGCAGTGGGCATGGGCAGCAAGCTGATCACACACGCCATCACTGAAAATAATGCATACGACCAATTATACAATGATACCCTGAAGGCTTTGAGTTTTGCAAAAACTGCAAGGGGATTATAACAATACCGATTATGACCGACACCAAAAAAACCAATTACCGCTGGGTGGTAGTAACCCTGTTGTTTTTTGCCACCACCATCAATTATTTAGACCGGCAGGTGATCGGCCTGCTGAAGCCTACGCTGGAAAAACAATTTGCATGGACGGAAGAAGATTACGGTCATATCGTGATGGCATTTCAGGCGGCTTATGCGCTTGGTTTGCTGGCCTTTGGTGGTTTTATTGATAAGCTTGGCACCAAGTTAGGTTATACGCTGTCGCTCATCGTGTGGAGTTTGGCGGCCATGCTGCATGCATTGGTAAAAACAACTTTCGGTTTCGGAGCGGTAAGGGCGGCGTTAGGCTTAGGTGAATCGGGTAATTTTCCGGCGGCTATTAAGGTAGTGGCCGAGTGGTTTCCCAAAAAGGAACGTGCGCTGGCTACCGGTCTTTTTAATTGCGGTGCAAACATAGGTGCAGTGGCCGCCCCTATAATGGTGCCATGGTTGCTGGGTGTGTATAACTGGCAAATGGCGTTTATAGTTACTGGCGCATTGGGTTTTATCTGGCTGATATTCTGGTGGGCGTTTTACGAGATACCGTCCCGGCACGAAAAGATCAACACAGCGGAGTTCGGGCACATTCACAGCGATACGGAAGATACCCCGGCCGAAGGCGAAACACAGCCGAAGGTAAAATGGTCGCGCCTTTTTGGCATCCGTCAAACCTGGGTGTTTGTGGCAGGCAAGTTCCTTACCGACCCGATCTGGTATTTCTTCCTGTTCTGGCTGCCTTCTTATTTCGCAAGCACCTTCAAGCTCGATCTTTCCAAACCAAGCCTGCCGCTGGCGTTGGTGTACACGGCTACAACAATCGGCAGTATAGGCGGCGGGCACTTATCATCATGGCTCATTAAACGGGGCATGCCGGTTTTTCGTGCGCGCAAGGCTACCATGCTCGTTTTTGCCCTGTGCGTGGTGCCCATTTTTGGCGCCCGCTATGCTACCAATATATGGCAGGCCGTAGCGTTGATCAGTCTTGCTGCAGCAGCGCACCAGGCCTGGAGCGCCAATATTTTCACCACCGCGTCTGATATGTTTCCCAAAGCTGCCGTCAGCTCGGTTGTGGGTATAGGCGGCATGGCGGGTTCTGTTGGCGGGATAATTTTTCCATCGTTCATTGGGTGGATATTGGCTACCTATAAAAGCGCAGGCAATATTACGGCCGGTTACAACATTATTTTTACAGTGTGCGCATGCGCCTATTTATTTGCCTGGCTGATAATGCATTTGCTGGCGCCTCGTGCCAGGATTGTTAAATTATAGATAATTATATTAGCTATTAGGTAGTATTTTGTTTACTTTGGCTTGAATGTTAAGAGCGGGCGATACTTAACATCTGGTCGATATGAATTTTAATACGATTACTATTAAGGATATTGCTACGGCGCTAAACCTATCGGTATCAACGGTATCGAAAGCGCTGCGCGACAGCTACGAGATAAGTGACAAAACGAAAAAGCTCATTAACGATTATGCCCGCGAGCATAACTATCGCCCCAACCCTATTGCCCAAAGCCTGAAACAGGGGTCGAGCAAATCAATAGGCATCGTTGTATCCACTATCGAGAACCAGTTTTTTTCGCAGGTGATCAATGGTATCGAGTCTGTTGCTTATGAGAATGGCTTCAATGTCATCATCACACAAACGCATGAATCTTCCGATCTGGAGGTGAAGAACATTGGCCACCTTACCCACCGGTCTATCGATGGTCTGCTCATTTCCTTATCAACAGAAACACATGATCTGGAATACCTGCAAAAGCTGCACAGCCTGGGTTTGCCGATAGTTTTCTTCGACCGCGTTACCGACGAGATAGAGACCCATAAGGTAATTTCCGACAATTTTAAAGGCAGTTACGATGCTACGCGCCATTTGCTGGATGTAGGTTACCGCCGCATAGCCCATATTACCAGTCCGCCGAGTATTTCTATTACCCGCGAGCGTTTTGCGGGCTACAGCAAAGCGATGGAAGAAGCAGGGATAACCATTCCGGATGAATACATTAAACATTGCCCGCATGGCGGCCGCGATATCAGCGAGGTAGAAAATGCCCTGAACGAACTCCTCGCCCTTAAAAATAAACCGGATGCCATCCTCACCTCATCCGACAGGATCACCACTACCACCCTATTTTTCCTTAATAAGCTGGGCATCAAAATACCGGAAGAAATCGCCCTCGTAGGCTTCACCAATACCATCCTGGCCGATGTGCTTAACCCCTCGCTCAGTTCGGTATATCAGCCCGGTTTTGAGATGGGCCAAAAAGCAACCGAATTGCTGCTCAGCCTCATTTTAAGTAAACGCCCTGTTTACGAATTCGAAACATTAGTGCTGCCTACCCAACTGGTTGTTCGTCAATCAACCTCTCCCAAAAAATAATCGCTAACAGGGGCTCCGTAAGGCACTTAGTGTTTTTAATTGTATTCTTGACACCCAAAAAACATCCAGGCTTTTTTGTTCCCAAACGCTATTTAGCGAAAACGATGTCGTAAATAAATATACCCTAAAACTGCAAAACCAAAGGCAATCAAGGTATTTTTGATAAGTGTAGTTACCGGAATACCAATTATAAACGCTGCACACTAATTAATTTTTTCAAGATAATGAAACGCAAGTTGTTCGTCCTTGTACTCTTCGTGTATTCACTTGCTATTTCGAGGGCGGGTGCTCAAACCGTTGCGCTCGATTATTATTTTAATCACGAAACACATAATGGTAAAAACGGACAGCCCGAGCGCTTTCATTATATGTGGGAAGACAAGGCCAATTCCGGCTTTTCTACCTGGGGCGAGATCTTCAAATCGCAAGGGGCAAAACTCAGCAGCATTGAGGTTGCACCTACTGCCGAAAGCCTTAAAGGAACCAATATATACATTATTGTAGATCCTGATACCAAAAAGGAAAACCCTAATCCAAATTATATAAACCAAACCGATGCCGGCAATATAGCCCAATGGGTTAAAGACGGCGGCGTATTGGTAATGATGGCTAACGACAGCGCCAACGTTGAACTGGAACATTTCAACATACTGGCCGGTAAATTCGGGCTGCATTTTAACAACGATATGCAGAATCATGTTATTGACGACGCCCATTTTAACGACGGCGCAGTTACCATCAACAACAAAGCCATATTCAAAACGGCTCAAAAGCCCTTTATGAAGGATGTTTGCAGTATTACCTTTTCCGGCAATACACAGGTTGTATTGAAATCATCCTCGGGCGCTGCCATAGGTACCATAACCAGCTACGGCAAGGGTACGGTAGTCGCCGTTTCAGACCCATGGTTTTACAATGAGTACGTTAACGGAAGACTGCCGAAGGATTTTGATAACGATAAGGCCGCGACCGACCTGACCAGCTATCTCATTTCAAAATGTCATTAAATTCACTAACCATCATAAAAACAACCAACCGACAAGTATGAAAAAGAAAAGACCCTGATTAGCAATGTAATTACCTCAACCGCCGATTTCCGGCTGAATTAAAAAATCTGATCCTTTATTAAAACCAAAAAAAAGACGGTAAATAACCGTCCCGGGATCGCTTTGTCAAAAAAAATGGGAAAAATTAATTCTTAACATATAAATATGAAGAATAGACCTTTACAAAGATCAATTAAGACATGTGCTATTTTATCTGCCGTATCGCTGTTTGCAGTGGTGGGCAATACTTATGCACATAGCGGGGCCGCGCATTCGCCATGGGCGCTGCATCCTAATGCAATTGCATTGAAGCCCGCGGCCGTACTGGCCAAAATTAGCGGTATAGTTACCGATGATACCAACTTACCGTTGCCCGGCGTAACCGTACGCGTAAAAGGCACCGCAAATGCCGTTGTGACAGACATAAACGGCCGCTATAACATTGAAGCCGATGCCAATGCCACATTGGTTTTCTCGTTTGTGGGGCTCGAAACACAGGAAGTTGCCTTAAATGGCCGCACTTCGGTAAATGTAAAATTGACGCAGGCCGCCAAAGACCTGAACGAAGTAGTGGTAATTGGTTATGGTACCCGTTCTGTAAAAGACGTTACCGGCGCCATCACCAGCGTTAAGGCTGATAAATTCCAGAATGATAACCCGCAAAGCGTTACCGACCTGCTGAGAGGCGCTGTACCGGGCATCTCGGTTGCCTTGAACACTTCGCCAAAGGGCGGCGGTGTTGGCGATCTGCAGATCAGGGGACGTAACTCCCTGTCGGGAAGCACCACTCCGCTTATTGTGTTGGATGGTGTTATCTATCCCGGCGACCTGGCCGACATCAACCCTACCGATATCGACCGTTTAGACGTTCTGCGTGATCCAAGCGCGCTGGCTGTTTACGGCGCGCAATCGGCAGGTGGTGTAATTGCTATCACTACCAAAAAAGGTAAAAAAGGCGCTACCGTTATTACCTTAAATGCCAATACCGGTATTGCGCAGCTGCTTGAAAACCAGAAATACTACCAGGGAACGGCTTTCCTGGATTGGCGTGCAGATGTTCAGCGCAGTATCAACGTATCTAATCCTTATTATTATTACAGCAATCCCAACAATTTACCGTCGGGAGTAACCCTCGACCAGTTTTTAAATGGCGCCACCGGCGACCCTACAACCATCTACCTGCAGCGTTTGGGCTTATTCCAGAACGAGATAGATAATTATAAAAACGGTAAAGTAACCGACTGGTCGAAATTGATTTTCAGAAACGGCATACGCCAGGATTATACCGCCAGCTTATCGGGCAGGGGTGATAATGTAAGCTACTACCTTTCGGGGAACTTCACCAAAAATCAAAACCTGATACAGGGCGGTCAATATAACGATAACCGTTTCCGCGTAAACCTGGAAGGCAAGGCAGCTAAGTTTTTAACCATCGGTATGAATGCGCAGTTTGCAAACAGAAATGAAGGTGCATCCGCGGGCTCATTGAGCGGACAAGCCATTGACCGTACCGAGGCCGACTGGACCCAGATCATCAACTCGTCTCCTTATGGCGATATGTATAACAAAGACGGTTCGCTGCGCCGTATCGATACAGACGACAGCGGTTTGAACCAGCGTAACCCGTTTTTGGGCAATAAGTATAACTCAAACGTGGCTGTTCAGAACGTGCTGTTCTCAACCTTGTATGCCAAAGCCGACCTCCCTTTCGGCATCAAATACACTTTGAATTTTTCGCCGCAGATAGAGTCGTATCGCAACTTCTTCTTCCGTCCGGTGGCCAACCCTAACGAACTTGCGGGTGGTACAGGCATCAGGACCATGGAAGACAGGTACCGTTATAACCTGGATAACATCCTGAACTGGACCAAAACCTTTGGCATTCACAGCATTGACGCTACCTTCCTGTTAAACAAAGAAAAATATCAAACCTGGTACACTTACACGTCCAACTCGCAATTCAGCCCGAGCGATGTGTTAGGTTACCATAGCATTGGCGCAGGTACCCTGCCTGTTGAAAGCAGCGACGACCGCGTGTACAATGCCGACGCTTTGATGGGCCGTGTTAATTATGCCTTGATGGGTAAATATAACGTTACTCTAACGGCCCGTCGTGATGGTTTCTCACCTTTCGGCCTGAAACAGCCAAGGCAAAGCTATGCCGATGCCGCATTTTCATGGACCTTCAGCGATGAGAAATTCTTTAAAACGGATTTCTTTAAATGGCTCGACTATGGCAAACTGCGTGCAGGTTACGGCTCGAACGGTAACCGACTGCAAAGCGGCACGGCCGATCCAAGCCTTGCTCTTGCTATTATTGCCACAGGTAAATATCCTACCGTAACACCAGGTGGCGTAGTTACAAATAACAATACAATTTACGTAAGTACACTCCAAAACGACGCATTAACCTGGGAGCGCACTACCGGTCCGAACCTCGGTTTAGATTTTTCTGTACTTCACAATCGCCTGAGTGGTTCTATCGACGTTTATAACCGTAAAACCACTAACCTGATAGTTAACCGTTCGTTATTGCAGGTTGAGGGTTTAGCTACCCCGAATGTGTTAACCAATATTGGCGAGGTTAATAATAAAGGTATCGAGGTGCTGCTGCAGGGCAAGATAATGAGCGGCAAAAACTTTAACTGGAATGCCACCGGAACCTTCTATCTGAACCGTAACAAAATTGTACACCTTTACGGCCAATACCAAACAAAAGACGCCAACGGAAATACTATTACCAAAGAGAACGACGACATTGGCAACGGCTGGTTTATCGGCCACGACGTTAACGCCGTTTGGGATTACAACATACTGGGCGTATGGCAAACAGGTGAAGCCGACATGGCCAAAAAATACGGCGCTGTACCGGGCGACTTCAAACTACAGGACGTGAACGGCGACTTTAAATTCACCAACGCTGATAAGCAGTTCCTGGGTGCAACCACTCCGAAATTCACCTGGTCGTTACGTAACGATTTCAATTTCCTGAAAAACTTCGATTTCTCTTTTATGGTGGTTTCGAATATCGGCCAGTTAAGGCAGTTTAACGACGCCCTTAATAGTCCGGGCAGCGTTGGTTTGGGCCGTATGAACTCGTACGTGTTACCTTACTGGACTCCGCAGAACCCCATCAATGATTATGCGCGTTTGAACTCCGGCTCATCGGGCACTACCATCAACGTATGGCGTAAGTCATCATTCATCAGGGTTCAGACAGCTTCATTAGGCTATACGTTTAACTCGCAATTGATCAAACACCTCGGCATGTCGAGTGCTAAGGTATTCATCAATGCAACAAATGCGGCAGTTATTACAGACTGGGCCCTATGGGATCCGCAGAACAACGGCCCGACACCAAGGTACCTCGCTGCCGGCTTTAACGTGACTTTCTAAACAGAATAACTGATAAGATATGAAAAATTTGAAGAAAAATATTGTAGCCGGTCTTGCAATTGCTGCTGTAATTGCTGCCGCCGGATGTACCAAAAGAAACGACCTGTACCCCCAGGCGCCTTCGAAATTTACGCCTGATAATACGCTGAATTCGCCGGCGGCATTCAGAAACGCATTGCTTAACCTGAACCTTAGCGTCAGGGCCGAATACTTTGGCGATTCGGCCCCTCTGTTAACAGAATCCATTTTTACCGATGCCGCCGTTGAAGGCACAACCGATAAAACCACGCCGGCACAGGACCTGAATGTCAGGATAACACCAACCGCCAACCTTAACAGTAACGACTATAACAAAATTGGTTACTACTGGCAAACCTGGTACCAGGGTGTTCACGATGCTAACGTTATTATCTCGAGGATAGATAATGTTAAATGGCCCAGTCAGAACGATCGCGATCAGGCTTTAGCTACCGCTTATTTCCACAGGGCATACCGCTATTACAGGCTCGTACATGAATTTGGCGATGTGCCTTTGGTTTTGAAAGAAGAGACTGCAGTAAACACCGGCTATTTCACTACCCAACGCATGGTGATACTAAAGCAAATGAAAACCGACCTGGAATTTGCGGTTACCAAGCTGGTTGACAATGGCAACAAAGGCGAACCATCAAAAGGCGCCGCAGCTCATTTGCTTACCAAGATTAACCTTGCTTTAGGTTTGTTTGACGATGCCATCGCTTCAGCAAATATTGCTATCAACGGTCCGTATGCATTAATGACAAGTCGTTTTGGTATTGTAGCAGGCGATGCCACCAAAAATGTGATCTGGGATTTACACCGTCCGGAAAATAAATCTATCGGAACAAATACCGAAGCGCTGTATGTGGTAATTGACCGCGAAACGTTAGACGGCGCTACACAGTTTGGCTCGCAGGTTATGCGTAACTGCGTACCAATGTGGCATAACGGAACCATTTTAACACCGGGCGCCCTGAAACCAGGCATATCCGACAAGGTAACTGAGGAAACTCCGCTTACCTTGTTATATGGCCGCGGTATTGGCCGTTTGCGCGGTACGCCTTATGCAACCAAATATATCTGGACCGACACTACCGACCTTCGCCATAAAAAAGGGAACTGGGTAGATATGACCGACCTGGTTTACAACAACCCGGCCCTTAAAAACACCGATCCAACGTGGTACGGCAAACACCTGGAGCAGTACACCGCAGCCAATGTAAATCAACGGTTCCTGAATGGTGCTAAAGATACCATTCGTACCTGGTTTGGCTGGCCGCATTACAAGGTATTCATCGGTTCGGGCCTCTATGCAACCGATAAATGGTGGAGCCCGCCGCGCGGCACCAATACCGACTGGTATGTGTTCCGTTTGGCCGAAACCTACTTACTGCGCGCCGAAGCTTACGTTTGGAAAGGTCAGAACGATCTGGCAATGGCTGATATTAACAAGGTACGCGCCCGCGCACAGGCGCAACTGCTTACCGATCCAAGTAAGGTAAACATAGGCACCATCTTAGACGAACGCCAGCGAGAGTTATACTGGGAGGAGCCCCGCAAAACGGAGCTGACCAGGATAGCTTACATTTTTGCTCAAACAGGCAAAACAGCTTATAACGGCAAAAGTTACAACGTGGCAAATTTCTCGACCGATAACTTCTTTTATGATCGCATAATGGAGAAAAATGATTTTTACAAGAACCCTGCGGTTATCACAAACTCGGGTAATCACTTCACCATTTCTCCTTACCACGTGTTATGGCCTATACCGCAAAGCGAGATTGATCTGAACATTAACGGTCATATTAACCAGAACAAAGGCTATTCGGGTTCTGAAACCAACATACCGCCTTTAAGTTCGGTTCAGGTCGCCAAAACCAAAAAATGAATTGAGCGTTGATTAATTATATTAAGACGGCCAGGCCCCTATGGGGCCTGGTTTGTTATTTTAGTACATTCCGGTGGCTGTATGCCACGCATTAGTTCGAATTATGAAGAAGATCATCTATTGTTTCCCGATTGTTGTCTTATTGATATTGTGCAGTTTTAAAACCGGCACCGATCTTAAAAAGCAGGTAGAAGATACCCTGCGTCCTTATATACTGAAAGAGGCCATATGGGCGATGGCCCAGCAACCGCTCACTATTACTTCTGAGCATTGCGAACGCAGTGCAGGCGGCAGAAATGATTTTTATTCGGAAGGCGACTACTGGTGGCCAAATCCTGCCGATCCTAACGGACCGTATATCCAAAAGGACGGACTAACCAATCCTTCTAATTTTACTGCTCACCGGCTCCTGATGATCCGTTTCAGCCGTATTGTAGGCGCGCTGGCTTCTGCGTATAAACTCACTCATAATGTTAAATATATTAAACAGGCCGAAAAACATATCAAAGCATGGTTTATTGACAACGCGACACGAATGAACCCTAACCTGCAATATGCACAGGCCATAAAAGGCGTGACAACCGGTCGCGGAATAGGCATAATAGACACCATACAATTAATGGAAGCGGTACAGGGAATTTTGGCGATGGGAAATAACATGGATAAGGAGGTGGCAGCAGGAGCCGTTGCATGGTTCCGTCAATATCTGCAATGGCTTACTACAAGCCAGTACGGTAAAAATGAAATGAACGCCAAAAATAACCACGGCACCTGCTGGGTAATGCAGGTAGCCTGTTTTGCCCGGCTTACCAGAGATAAAGAATTGCTGAACTTTTGCAGCGACCGGTACAAGCAAGTATTACTCCCCTCGCAAATGGCCGCAGATGGCAGTTTTCCTTTGGAATTAAAGCGCACCAAACCCTACGGCTATTCTATTTTTAACCTGGATGCCATGACCACCATCTGCAATATATTAAGCACGGCCGATAATAATTTGTGGGAATACAAAACGCCCGATGGCAGATCGATAAAAAAGGGAATTGAGTTTTTATATCCTTTTTTGGCAGATAAAAATAAATGGCCTTATGCAAAGGATGTAATGTATTGGGATAACTGGCCTGTTGCAGGCCCATCGCTGATATTCGGAGCAATGGCTTATCAAAATGCCGGCTGGCTAAAAACCTGGGTAGCGCTTAACCACGAACCGCAGGAGGCCGAGATCATCAGGAATTTACCGGTGAGGCACCCTTTGATCTGGTTAAACTAAATTCTCCTCTCTCCCTCTGTAAACTCCGTGCCTCCTCCGCGATCTTCGTGGTTAAAAAAACTAACCGCAGGAGAACACAAAGAAGGCATGGAGAAACAGAGAATAGGTTCTATTTAAAAGTTTGTTGGCACATTATAGTGTGTATAGTTTGTCCAGCACAGGAAGCTGATATCGCCGTTGGGCAGTCCGTTACTGTCAGACACATAGTTATTGGCTATATAGTTTGTCTCGGTAGTATTATAATGGCGGTTGGCTACGTTTGCGCCCGGCCATATCGGGTTTGAAGGATTGCCGCCCGGTGAGCAAGGCGGCGATACGGTGCCATGCATTAATTTATATTGATAATTATAGCCGGTAAGCAACCTGCTGCTGCTTGCCGAATAGATTGACAGATCGCCCTGAATACCGCAGGTGTTTGCCGCATAGCTTAAACCGGTAAGCGAGTATTGAAAATGCACATAATCGTTGTGTGAGCCGCAGATCTCGCCATTCATAGAACCATCAGAAGCAATATCGATAGGAAGCACATTTTTGATGATCGTAATGCCGTTCTGATACACGGTTTGGCTGTCTTCGAAAACACCGATGGCTATTTTTGCCCAGCCTGCCGAAACATTCCAGTTATTGTTAAAGCCAACACCTACCGTGTTATTAATGTAGTTGTCTTTCATCAGGTTTAAAAAACTGGTGAACTGATTATTTTCAGCAGTTGTCCAGCCGCCGCCCACGCCGTTTGCCGGGATGTAGTATTTAATAATTTCGGCAGCGGCGGCAAAGGTCGGCGCCGCCCATGAAGCTTCCAGGTCGGCCTGGTTAGGCTGGCTTCCCGAAACGCTGAAGTTTCTGAAGGCATTCGCCCAGCCGTCAAGTATTTGCTTTACGGTAGTGGCATAGCTTGCCGTGCCCGTTTTAGCCCAGCGAAGCGCCAGGGCGTAGCTGAGCAGGGCGTCTCCTTTGAAGGCTATCTCGTCTGGTGTAGTTACGCCGCCCGCCACGTTTACCGTAGCTTTATATTGCCCGCTTGGGCTGTGGTTATTGCAATAGTTAAGCACATACTGGTAGGCAGCCAGGCGGCTGGTATTGTTGGAGTTGGCCTGCTGTGCAATATAATCTAAAGTTTGCTGGGTATTTAAGATTCCCGGATGTACAAAGCCGGTAGCCGGGTAGTTAGCAAATGTTTTTGGAATTTCCGGGCCGCTTTTGGCAGTTGCGTCGCTGCTCTTTTTACACTGATAAAAGAACAAACTAAGTATCAAAAAAAAGGCAATAGGAAGTCCGATATGATTTTTAAGTTTCATAGCATTAGGTTTTAATGATTAAAAAATTTAGTTATTGCAAACAGTTATCTACGGCCGCTTGATAACGTTTTGCATGCTGCATTTTTCCGATGCAGAAAATTGGTTATATACTAATTTAGAGCTTGTTATAAGCAAAACCTACTACTGCGGCAATAATTTTTACGAAACCGTTTTCGTTACAGTTGAGGTGATTAAATAAAAAGTAAAGGCAACTCAAATAGCGCGGTCGCGCACCTTTACTGCGGGATTTCCCTGGTATACCGAATAAGCCTCCATATTTTTGGTAGCGACAGAACCGCTGGTTAACACCGCATGTGACGCTGCTATAACCCCCGGGGTTACAACGCCCCCGGCACATATCCAAACCCCGTCTGCTAAAGTAACAGGTGAGGTAATCAGGCCGAACGCAGGCTTTTTATAATCATGGCTACCGGTGAGCAGCAAGGCCCCCTGCGATAGACAAACGTTGTTACCGATAGTGACGTTGACGAGTGAATCTATCCAAACATTCTCGCCTATCCAGCAGTAGTTTCCTATATTTAAATTCCAGGGATATTTAATATTTACGCCGGGCTTAATAATAACACCTTTACCAACTCTGGCGCCAAACAACCGCAGTAAAAATACCTTGAACGAACTGACCGGCAGCCATCCGCTTTTAAAGAAAATAATATTTACATAATACCACAGCACTCGTTTAACAGCGTTTCCCCCCGGATTAAACGGCGCGTTATTATATATGGAGAGATCAGTTTGCTGCATTACCGGTAGTTACATCTTTCCGTTTAACCCAAATATAAAGCACAAATACTATTAATATATATATAATGATATTAAAGATAGTATGATGATCAATTACCTTATTCTCGCTTTTGGACCAAAATAACGCAAGCAGCACAAAACGGATCACATTCAACAGTTCTATGCCTAATATACCGCCGGTAAGGAACAGCAATTTCTGTTTTAATTTTTCAGGATAAGCCAATACGAATGCCGAAAAGAAACTTATAATGCCCAGACCCAAACAGGAATATACCAGTTTAATGGTTAGATGCCCCGGTACCAGCAGCTCATAACTGTTGTGTATGGCAATAAAGCCAAAGGCGTTCAGAACAAGCGCACTGCATTTGAGCAGCAGCCATCGTAAACCTTGTATGTAATTTAAATGATCGGTAAAAAACCGGCTGTAACTATTCCCCGGTGTGGTAAGGCCGAAAAAGAAAAGATTTGCCCCGTAAAAGAGTGCAAAGAGTACCAGGAACGTCAGGACAAATTTTATTGGCGATATGGTACTTGCCGGCTTCCCGGAATTGCGTTTTTCCAGCAATTCGTCTATTTTAATATCTACGACAAGCCTGAACCAGAAGGCCTGTAAAAAATGAAAGATCACCCCTGTTCTGCCATCAAGTATACCTAACTGAAAAACCATACGGTAAATAAAATAAAGCATCGGCCTTACGTAACGCGGCAGTTTCCACCAAAGTCGTTTCAGCCAGGCGGTACGTTCATCGGGCGAACCCCAAAAGTGCGGCTTAACCGATTGTGAGCGCAATTGCATCATCCGTTCCAATTCCTCGTGCGCTGCCAGGTCGCTGTAGCGGTTGTGTTTTTCTATCCAGAAGCTGATCTTATTTTCTTTCAGATTTTCTTCTTTCAGGTAACCATCCTTCCAGATCGTCGTTTTGCCCGGAACAACCATCCTGTGATCCATGCCCTCGTTCAGATCGGAAAACCCTTTTCCAAATCTTATCATTTTAAGCAGATAGAACGGAAAATAGCCGCCATGTTTGATCCACTGTCCCTTAAAGAAATTCTTTCGGTTAAAATAGATCCCGTCGAAATCGCTATAGTCTTCATCTCTGAAGGCCGCCAAATGCTCTTTTAATGGATCGGTCACCATCTGGTCGGCATCCAGGCAAATTACCCAGGGCGTTTGTATGTCAAAATTTTTCAGCGCGAAATCCCATTGTTTGGGGTGATTTTCAAACACATGCTGTAATACAACTGCACCGGCTTCCTCCGCAATTTTAACTGTTCTGTCGCTGCTTCCTGAATCTAAAACGAAAATAGCTGCACCCAGACTTTCGACAGACGAAAGCAATCGTGGCAGGTGCATTTCCTCGTTATAGGTGAGTATGATGAAGGAAAATTGTGCGTTCAACTATCTTTTTATTAAGCTTGGTATTTACAAAACATCAGAAAATCCGGCCGTTAAGGTCGAATATAAAAACATTAAAGGAAGGGCAACAGATAAAACTATCAACATGCCCGGCACCGGTAACCGCAGCGGCTGCGCATTCCTGTGGTGTTTATTTGCGTTTCAAGCAATATTGTTAGCTAATTTAACGCTTAAATAATATCTGAAGAAGCGTAAAAATATGTAAATTTGAAATTGATCCCTTATAAGTTAAATAGTGATCAAATCTGTTGTGTATGCCAAGAATATTCCTTTTGCTTTTTTTAGGAGGGTGCTTTATTTTAACATCGTGTTCTAATAAACAGTACCAAACGCTCTTTCAACAGAAAAATTCCCTTACCGATACCTCCACCCGGAATGATGAGCGTAACGCAGGATTATATCGCATCAGGCCGCAGGATCTGTTGCAGATACGGAATCTGCAAAACAATAAAGACATAGTTGACTTGAGCCCGTCTGTTACCGGGGTCCAGTCTTCTTTTACTCCCAACACCCAACAACAGGCCAGCAGCTATTTGGTTGAAGATGATGGCACCGTAGCCCTCACCGGGCTCGGAAGAGTCGCTGTTGCCGGGCTTACGAGGGTTGAAGCGCAAAAAAAGATAGAAGACCTATACCATAAGGATCTGCTGAAAAATCCGATCATCGAGGTGAAGATAACCAACTTGGCCGTTACCTTTTTTGGCGAAGTACACACACCGGGCAATCAACCCCTGATCAAAGACAGAACATCACTCGTTCAGATGATAGGCGCCGCCGGAGGCTTAACCGATAAGGCAAACGAAAAAAACATCAAGATCATCAGGGGTAGTGAGAAAAATCCCCAGGTTATCGAGGTAGACCTCACCGATATCAGTTCGATCAACGACCCGAGGTGCATACTTCAAAATGGTGATATTATTTACGTTTCCGAAAACAGACGCGCGATAAGAAATGATAACTTTCAAAACTTTTCATCGATTATCCAGCCAGGAATATTGGTTATAAATACCCTATTGGTCATATTAGCACTTTCCCGTCGTTAATGGAAGAATTAGATAAAAAGGCCCCGAAGCTGTTGCCGCAGGAAATTGATTACTTTAAGATCCTCAAGATCTTTCTGAGCCGGTGGTATTGGGTTGCAATATCTGTGGTGATCTGCGTGGTTTCGGCAAATGTTTATTTGTGGTACACTCCTAAAATATACGCCACCGGCGGCACTATTAAATTCGAGGAAAAAAAATCTGAGTTACCCGAATTTTCGGGAGCGGTCACAACTAACGATACCCGGAACGGATCGAGGGTGCAAACCGAAACAATAGTATTACAAAGCAGCGCACTTTTACTCAATGCCATCAGGCACCTCGATTACAGGATCAGTTATTTTATTACCGGGCGGGTTCTGAACCGCACCAATGAACTGTATCCCCAAAAACCAATAGATATCGAACTGATCCGGTTTGACAGCTTGAACTTTTATCACGGGCTGATATCATTCAAGGCGCTTGATAGGAACAGGTTCAATTTAAGCTATGACGTTAATGGAAAAGAGGTCGTAAAAAATTACAAATTTAATGAGCCATTTTTAATAGGACCAATGGGTTTAATGATCAGGTACTCTGAAAACCTGGTTATAAACTCTGTTTATATGTTTAAGATAAATACACCCGAAGACTTTTTGGGCAGAGTTAGGGGTGGCTTACATATTGCGGAGACAGCCAGGAACTCGAATATAATCTCTATCGAGGAAACTGATGCCAACCCAATATTTGCTTCAGACATTCTTAATTCGATAATGAAGGAGTATTTGAGCTACGACCGGATTCAGAAAATGCAGTCGGCCACCCAAATGATCGAATTTATCAATACGCAATTAGACTATTTGTCGGGCCAGGTAAAAGCCTCGCAAAAGTCAATCGAAAAATATAAGCAGAACTTAAAGATCACGGATGTTGGCTCTGCAGCGCAAACCGCAGTTTCCAAGTCGACAGATCTGCAGGCCCAGATCTCGCTGCTGAAGATCCAGCTAATGGCGCTGGATCAACTGAAGGCCGATGTGGTAAAAGAGAAGGATAATGTAACGCTTAACTTTAACCTGGAGGGAGTTATCGACCCTCAACTGCAAACGGCGATAACAAAGCTTGATAACCTGATCTCCTCAAGGAACAGCTTACTGAAAGTTTATAATCCAACCGCCCAGAATGTCGTTGATATCAATCAACAGATACTTCAGATCAAAAGCAATGCGATAAATGACATCGAAACATCCCGGACGATTGTTTCCAAACGGATGAAATACCTGAATGACCAATCGCATGCGGTTGACCAGCAAATTGCACAATACCCGATGGCCGAGAACGATATGGCTGGATTGAAACGTAATTTCGAGGTGAATGACAAGGTTTATTCTTTGCTTTCTGAACGAAAGCTAAATGCGCAGATCAGCCGTTCGGGTATATTGCCGGGCGCAACCATTATCGATTTTTCACAGCCGAATTTCAACCCGGTATCGCCCGACGAAAATTCAATTAAACGCTCGGCCATTATACTGGGACTGGCTATTGGTATAGGCTTAATATTGCTGGTGAGAATGTTAAATCCTTACATATATGATAAGGAAACCATCGAGAGTCTTACAACTATTCCCATAATAGGTGTGATCAGGAAATTTCCGGATGAGATTGACGAATTCAGCAGCCAGATATTAGCCATCACCAAGCCCAAGTCGATCTTCGCTGAATCGGTGCGTTCTGTCCGCACCAATTTGAGCTTCCTTGCATCGGAAAAAAGTAACAAGGTTATTTGTATCACTTCGGATGTTGCGGGTGAGGGAAAGTCGTTCGTTGCGGTCAATCTTGCCAGTACGCTTTCTTTGATCGACAAAAAGGTGATCCTGGTAGGCTCCGATCTGCGAAGATCAAAATTGCACAAAACATTTGGCGTAGCGAACGATATGGGGCTTAGCAATTACCTGGCCGACCAATGCGCCGAAGAAGACATCATTAAACATTCTACCCAGGAAAACCTGGATTACATTGTTTCGGGCCCTGTACCTCCTAACCCTTCAGAGTTATTGCACTCGGCTAAAATGATTAGCCTGGTCGATTCTTTAAGAAGCAAATACGATGTGGTAATGATTGATACCGCGCCGGTAGGCCTGGTATCTGATGCCACGCCTTTGGTAAGAATGAGCGATATAAATCTTTTTGTTATCCGTGCCGGTAAATCAAAATTCTATGCGGCGAGTGTTCCGCAAAGGCTGGTACAGGAATATCATTTGAATAATACGGTGATAGTGCTCAACGCCTATTCGCCTAATATGCTGCATTCCCGTTTTTATTCAACGAAATTTACCGGCGAAAGCGGGGCGGGCAATTACTATTATTATGCAGATTATACGGGATATGAGCACTCGGGTTATTACACCGAGAGCGAGGGCAGGAAATGGTGGGATATTACACGGTGGTTTAAATAATTTTTAGTGCTTAATGGCTTTAAAAACTAAGGCTGATGAAAAAAGGTGGTACCCGGTTTATACAAAACCGCGTGCCGAAAAGAAGGCCTATGAAGCGCTGAGCGATAAAGGGATAGAGGCTTACTTACCCTTACAAAGGCAGTTAAAAAAGTGGAGCGACCGGAAAAAATGGGTGGAAGAACCTTTTTTAAAGTCGTATTTATTTGTTTATATCGGAACGCATGAGCAGACGGAAGTGCTGATGACAAAAGGGATAGCGCGATTTTTATATTTCTCGGGCAGGGTTGCCGCAATGCCCGACCGGCAGATAGCTGATTTGAGATTATTATTGGCCAGCCCTTACGAGCTGGAAATAACTGAAGAGAACTTGCAGCCGGGTGAAAAGATCAGGATCAAAGCCGGTACGTTAAAAGGCCTTACTGGCGAAATCATATCTTACCGCTCTCAAAAACAGCTTATTGTACGCCTTGAAGATCTGGGTTATTCTATAGTTGTTCACGCTGCACCGGAGATAATAGAAAGAACTTAATTTTATGGCTTAATTAAGGCTGTAAAATCGCCGTTAAGGAAAAATATAACTATCTGATCAATAATAGGTTACATAATAGCAATGTGACTTACCGGGCGAAGCCATGAATAATAACGATGTGTAGAATAGCGGGGTTAGCCGCAAAAGACTTGCAGGAAGCCGAATTAAAAAAAATAGTTGGTGCTATGTGCAGCACCTTAAAACATGGCGGCCCGGATGACGAAGGAATCTATTACAACGAAGAAGCAAGGCTTGCTTTCGGGCATCGTCGGTTATCAATTATTGACCTGAGCGCAAACGGCCATCAGCCAATGACAGATATTGGCAATAAAGCATGGATCACTTTTAATGGCGAGATCTACAATTACCTTGAATTAAAAGAGCAATTGCTTGTCGCCGGCGCCCGGTTTAATTCGAACACCGATACTGAAGTAATTTTAGCAGGTTACCTGCACTGGGGAACAGCGGTATTTGAAAAGCTGAGAGGCATGTTTGCTTTTGCTTTATATGATACATCGAGATCACTGACCTACTTAGTGCGCGACTCTAACGGCATAAAGCCGCTGTATTATTTTGCCGGTAACCGGAGGCTGAGCTTCGCTTCGGAAATTAAGGCACTTAAAAACGCCGGTTTAGGAATAGAAGAAGACCGTTCGTGGCAGATCAGGTTTTTAGCCCTTGGGCATATCCCCGAACCATATACCACGTTAAGAAATGTGTACAGCCTGCCAAAGGGACACGTTCTGCGTTGGGATCATAGCGACGATACCTTCACCATTAAGAGGTATGTTGAAGAGGATAATACCAAACCGGTAATAAACGACTATGAGACCGCGAAATCATTGATCGGCGAAACGCTTAGAGCCGCAGTAAAAAGGCAGTTGATCTCCGACGCGCCGATCGGTGTGTTTCTGAGCGGCGGGGTCGATTCCAGCATCATCTCGCTTTTGGCAAACCAGGAGAGGCAACAGTTGAAGACCATCTCCATCTATTTCAACGAAAAGGAATACGATGAAAGGGCATTTCAAAACATAGTATCCGGAAAGATCAACGGCGAAAAGCTTAGCCACCTGGTAACGCAGGATGATTTTGAAAAGCTTTTCCCCGAAATTATCGATGATATGGATATGCCAACCACCGATGGGATAAATACCTGGTTCATTAGCAGGTATGCACGCCAGGATGGCTTAAAAGCTGTATTATCTGGTGTGGGCGCCGACGAGTTATATGGCGGTTATCCCTCTTTCGGGCGTATCAAATACCTCAAATTTTTGCGAATGCTGCCGTCGGCTATGTTCTCGGCCGCAAATTATTTTAAAACAGATAAGTATAAAAAAGTATCCTTTTTAGCACACAGCAACCCGCTGGCCGATTATCTTTTTCTGAGAGGTTTTTTCACACCGGAAGATATTGCAAAAATACTGGACACCGATTTAGCGCAAATTGATGATACGCTGTTTAACGATATCATGGCAGCGGCGCCTTCGGAATATGATGAAAGACACGCCGCCTGGTTTGAAACAAATTTCTACATGCAAAATCAATTGCTGCGCGATACCGATGTAATGAGCATGAGCCATGGCTTAGAGGTAAGGATCCCCTTTCTTGATGAGAGTTTCCGCGAACTGGCACACCAGGTTGCGCCTCATTTGCGCTTCAGCAGTAAGCAGCCCAAAAAGATATTGATAGACAGTTTTCACGATCTGCTGCCCGCATCTATCTGGAACCGTCCTAAAATGGGTTTTACCTTTCCGTTGCAGCAATGGATGCGCAGTTACAGCGACATCAGCGAACAGAACCTGTACAATGGCAAATGGGCACAGGGCGTAGTGAAAAAATTCAAAAACAACCAGGTACACTGGTCTAAGATATTTGCGCTTTACCAGTTGCAGATACATGACTAAAAAAATAGCGC
Source organism: Mucilaginibacter sp. (assembly GCA_036569325.1). Lineage (GTDB taxonomy): Bacteria > Bacteroidota > Bacteroidia > Sphingobacteriales > Sphingobacteriaceae > Mucilaginibacter. Next base: position 25,095 of record DATCQV010000225.1, read on the forward strand.
TTTATTCATTGAGCACTTTCGGCAGTACAGGCGGCATCCAAAAAATGACCCGCACGCTTGCTCATTCGTTATACAGCCTATCAGAGCGTAACCATTGGGATTTCAGATTTTGGTCGGTATATGATAACAGCGCTGATCTGATCGGCAAATATCTTCCTGCTGAAAACTTCAGAGGCTTTGGCGCCAAGCGCACCAAATTTGTTTTTAGCGCCATTAACTCGACGCCTAAGACGGATCTTGTTATACTAACGCATATTAACCTTTCGCTGGTTGGATTATTGATAAAATTGATAAAACCAAACTGCCGTATTTGGCTGATTGCCCATGGCATTGAAGTTTGGCGATCGCTGAGTCCGGTTAAAAGCCGGCTGCTTAAAAAGTGCGACAAAATACTTTGTGTAAGCGATTACACCAAAGAACAGATGATTAGCCGTCATCAGGTCGATCCGGCAATTTGCGAGGTGCTGAATAATAGCGTGGATCCGTTTATGAAGGTCCCTGATGAATTTACGAAGCCCGAAAATCTTCTTAAAAAATACAGGCTCACGGCCGAAAACCCGGTGCTGTTCACGCTCACCCGGCTTGCCTCGTCCGAACAATATAAGGGACACGACCAGGTCATAAAGGTGATGAGCCGCCTTAAAGAAATATTTCCAAACATCAGGTATATCCTGGCAGGCCAATATGACCATCAGGAGGAGATCAGGATACAAAAACTGATCTCGGATAACCATGTGGATAAAGAAGTGATCTTAACCGGATTTTTGGAAGAAAACGATCTTCCCGGTTATTTTTTATTGGCCGATCTGTTTGTGCTGCCAAGTAAAAAAGAAGGCTTCGGGATAGTATTTATCGAAGCCCTGGCCTGCGGATTACCCGTAATATGCGGAAATGCCGATGGCAGCACCGATGCGATTTTAAATGGTGAACTGGGTAAAGCGATAGACGCCGATAACCTGGAAGAACTGGAAGCAGCAATAATAGGTTACTTAAAAACACCGCTGGAAGCCAAACAAAGACTCTACCTCCAGCACCAATGTTTAAGTCATTTTAATGAACCCCGGTATATGAATATTTTAGAAAGCCTCATAAAGAATGACTGAGCAGAAGGACTACTGGGATTTGGAGATCGTTCCTGAGAGCAATATGCTCGATCTTAAATTGCAGGATATATGGCGTTATCGCGACCTCCTGATCCTGCTGGTAAGGCGCGATTTTGTTTCGTTTTACAAACAGACCATTTTAGGGCCGTTATGGTTTTTTATTCAGCCGTTGTTTACCACCATCATCTACACCTTTATTTTCGGCAACCTGGCGGCCATCTCCACAGATGGTCTCCCGCAGCCATTATTCTACCTTGCGGGTATCACCGCCTGGAATTATTTTGCGGATTGCTTAACTAAAACATCGTCGGTTTTTACGGCCAATGCGGGGCTTTTTGGCAAGGTTTATTTCCCGAGGCTAATTGTACCGCTCAGCATCGTTGTTTCCAACTTAATTCGTTTCGGCGTTCAGATGTGTCTCTTTTTGCTGATGATGGCCTACTATGCGACAAAAGGAGCAAACCTGCATCCCAATATTTCCCTTCTATTATTTCCGTTCCTGCTGCTGCTAATGGCAATGTTAGGCTTGGGGTTGGGAATGATCATTTCAGCAATGACAACCAAATACCGCGACCTGAGCTTTCTGGTAACGTTCGGCATACAGCTCATGATGTATTTAACAACTGTTATCTACCCGCTATCAGTAGTAAAGGCAAAATACCCGCACTATCAATGGTTACTGGAATATAATCCCATGACTTCTATTATCGAAGCCTTCAGATACGGTTTTTTAGGGCGGGGCACATTCACTGCAGCCTCACTTGCCATCACTACCGGGGTTACACTTGTAATACTGCTAACCGGCATCATTATTTTTAACCGCGTAGAACGGGACTTCATCGATACGGTATAGCAAATGGGCTCAGTTATAAAAATCGAAAATCTTTCTAAAGCCTATCAGTTAGGCGAGATCGGTACCGGAACCCTCACCCGAGATCTGGAACGATACTGGGCCCGGATAAGGGGAAAGGAAGACCCCTTCTTAAAGATCGGCGAAGCAAACGACCGTTCAAAAAAAGGAGAGAGCGATATTGTGTGGAGCTTGAAAGATATCAACTTTGATATTGAAGAAGGGCAGGCAGTAGGCATTATAGGCCGCAATGGAGCAGGCAAAAGCACCCTGCTTAAAGTATTGAGCCGGGTTACAGCTCCTACCACAGGTTCAATTAAAGTGAAAGGCCGCATAGCCAGTTTGCTGGAAGTAGGAACCGGCTTCCACCCCGAACTTAGCGGAAGAGAGAACATCTATCTGAACGGCGCCATATTAGGCATGCGCAAAGCTGAAATAAAACGGAAGTTTGATGAAATAGTTGATTTTTCTGGCGTTGAACGCTATATAGACACTCCGGTAAAACGCTATTCATCGGGCATGTACGTGCGGCTGGCGTTTGCCGTGGCCGCTTACCTGGAATCAGAGATTTTGATTGTAGACGAAGTACTGGCCGTAGGAGACGCCGAGTTTCAAAAGAAGTGCCTAAGGAAGATGGAATACGGTCTCCATATTCTCTGCCTGGATCGGAATTATGCGTGGTGTACCAGTGCTGTTATCGCCGCGGGGGACGATCGGCAGATATACATTTAACAACAGAAACATCAGCGCAAAATGGCTTATTCACCATCTTTTAGGAAGACGGCTGCTGCGGAAGGTCCAATTTCATGTCACCTCAAAAAAAGAGCGTGACTCCATCACCGAAATTGTAAAACCTAAAAGCATTACCGAAATACCCAATTTTGTTGCTATACCGGGTGACTTGTCTATCAAGCCAACTCGTGTGAAAGATGTATTCCGTTTAGTATTCCTCTCGCGAATCGAAGAAAAAAAGGGGTTGGACCTGTTAATCAAAGCCCTTCCTTTATTACAAATACCCTATTCACTCACTATTGCCGGCGATGGGGAACCTTCTTACATAGAACAGTTAAAGCAACTCGCCAAATCAGGCGGCATTGACCAAAACATCAAATGGATAGGGTTTCAAGGCGAGAATAAATTCGATCTACTTGCCGGGCACGACCTGATGATCCTGCCCTCGCACGATGAAAATTTTGGCAATGTAGTTATCGAGAGCTTAAGCGTTGGCACGGCTGTATTGGTTAGCAAATTTGTGGGATTAGCCGATTTTGTTTCGGAAAATGAATTGGGTTGGGTATGTGATCCCGACGAAAAATCGATAGCGGATAAAGTTAACTGGATATACAACAATCGGGAGCAGTTAAACACAGTTCGCAACAAAGCTCCTGAATTTATCCGAAGCGTATTTAACGAGCAGCGATTAATTGAGCAATATATCGAAATGTATCAGTCAATCATTACTAATTAAGATACTGAGCAACAAAGTACACCACTAACTCAAATATCTTCCAAAACAAAAACGGATGGTACCTGAATACCATCCGTTTTTGTTTTGGAAACATTAACTCACTATTGCATTAACACCGTTACTTACGGATTCTGGGTAAGTTTTGGGTTAATGGCAATTTCTGTTTGCGGTATGTAATACACTACGCGGGCATCGGTAGGTAAAACAGTTTGCATAATATTGGTGGTAGGCGTGTTGTTCAGTGAATGTGTGCCTGGGTAATCCCTTATCATCGGCAGGTTGTTTCTGAACAGGTCGTATGCGCGCTGGCCCTCAAAGGCAAACTCCAAACGGCGTTCTTCTAACACTGCGGCAAGCACATTTCCTGCACCTACGGCACCAAGGGTCAGCGTTGGAATATTTGCACGTGTACGGATCAGGTTGACATCATCCAGCGCCAGTTGAGCATTCCCGAGTTTTGCATTTGCTTCTGCCCTGTTCAGGTACATTTCTGCCAAGCGCAGGTAAACGGGTGAACTCAATGTTACTATCCCTTCCTGGAAGCTATACTTGGTGATGTAATACATCGGCGTGTTAGGCGTAAGCTTTTTATTCATTTGTAAAACCCCATCAATGGTGTAAGGCGCTATAAAGCTATGGCGCAGGTCGCCGGGGTTTTTATCCAGGTCTTCTACATAAGTTTTTGACGCGTATATTTCGCCCCAGCCAGTGTTCCCTTGTCCGCCTGGCGTGGTTAACGAGCTGGTGCCATCGGGACCGAGACCGCTGTAATACATCGAACCGATTGCGCTAAAGCCCTGATCCTGCGTTTTGGTATGCCTGATGCAGAATATGGTTTCAGTATTGTCTTCCGGCACACCGCTGAAGTAATTCTGATAGGCACTTCCCTGCAACAAGGTATAACGACCGGAGTTTATAACCAGGTCGGCGTATTTAATCGCATTGGCATTATCGTTCATGTACAGGTACACGCGTGATAGCAAGGCTAAAGCTACTTCCTTCGATGCGAAGATGTTGCTTTTTGGGGTTGCACCGCCTGAAAGGGTCATCAGATCAGCCGCTTTCAAAAGATCGGCGATAACAGAGGCGTAAACGTCTTTTACCGAGCTCCGTGCAGGGGCATTATCCGTGCTGTTTTCGGTAAGCAACGGTATACCGGGGTTATTTCCGTCGTTTTGCGGATAAGGCCGCCCAAACATGCGCACCAGGTTAAAATCAACCATTGCACGGATAAACATGTTTTCGCCCTTTAATACCTTCAGGTCGGCAGATGCATTATCAGGAATAGCGCCGATGATCTTGTTAGCCGCGAAGATGAGGTGGTAACCCTTGGTCCAGAAAGCGGTGGCGTGTGCGCCGGTAGGAATCTGGGTTACGTAGCGATAACACCTCGAAAGGTCATCAGACGATGGCTGTCCCTGTGCTATATTATCGCTCGGATATTCCATCAGAAAGTGGCCGCTCCGGGTATAACTCGGGTCTCTCAGTTCAGAGTAATTTCCTATTGTTGCGGTATAAATATCCGCAGGATTGGTTAATGCCGACTGCTCGTCAATTGCGGTAGAGGGCTCAACCTTTTTACAGGCTCCCAACAATGTGGCTGCCAGGCCTGTCATCAATAATATTTTTATATAATTTTTTTTCATTGGTTCGTTAATTAAAATCCGACGTTTATACCAAACAATATTTTCCTGCTGATAGGGTATTTGAAGCTCGATGTGCCCGATGCAAAGTCAACTTCAGGGTCAACACCCGAGAACTTGGTGAAGGTTACTAAATTGTCGCCGCTTACAAATATTCTTGCGCTCCTGATCTTAGCACCGGTAAGCCAGCTTGACGGCAACTGGTATCCAAAGGTTGCGTTACGCAGGCGCAAGTAGCTGCCATTTTCCAAATAACGGGTTGATTGCTGGTTCGAGTTGTTATTTCCACCCTGTATAGCTTTAGGCTCGGTAGCTATATCGCCCGGTTTTTCCCAGCGGGTCCAACTGCTTAGTGGCACCATAGCGTTGTAGCTGTCGTAAAGGCCGTCGTTATCAAAATAAGCGCGGCTATCGTTATAAACTTTATTTCCGTAAACAAAGTTGAAGAAAGTGCTTAACGAGAATCCTTTATAGCTAAAAGTGTTGGTGATACCGCCGGTAAACTTAGGCGAGGCCGAGGTACCGGTAAATTGTTTGGTTGCGTTAGCGTATGAATTTGTAAGCTTCTTGGTTGTATTGCCGTTAGCATCGGTAACCACCTGCTCCCATTGCGGGTCGCCATTGGCAGGGTTAACACCCGCCCATATCGGCATGAACCAGTCGTTCATATCATGACCAACCGCGATTGGCAGCGGACCGGCAGGATTAACTGACGATTCGCCGGCTTCCAAAGAAATTACCTTATTGCGATTGAAGGCGATATTGAAGTTGGTTTCCCATTTAAATTCGCCAACCAGGTTTCTTGAAGTGATGTTGATCTCGAGGCCCCGGTTGCGTACAGAACCAACGTTCTCGAATTCGTAGTCGTAGCCCGAAGTTGCAGGCAGCGGAACCTGGAACAATAACGCGCTCGACGTTTTCTGGTAAACATCCAAACTAACATCTATACGTTTGAACAAACCAAAGTCGAGGCCGATATTGGCTGTTTTAATCTTTTCCCAGGTGAGGTTAGGATTTGCTTTTTGTGAAGGATAGGCTCCGGGTACGCCGCCATAATTAGCCGACTGATCGATCAGATACAGACCTAACGCCTGGTAGTTACCAATTTCGGCGTTACCTGTTGTACCGTAGCTTGCACGAAGTTTCAGGAAGCTGATCGGCTTGATGTTATCCATGAATGATTCCTTGGTCAGGATCCATGAAGCGCCTGCCTGAAAGAAGTTACCGCTTGGGTTGTTGCTGCCGAAACGTGATGAATACTCGTGCACATAAGAACCTACCAGGAAGTATTTACCTGCGTAGTTATAATCGGCCTGACCGAGGTATTTTCTGAAGTTATAATCATCAGAACCGCCGGCAGGATCACTAATGATATCGCTCGCGGTCGACATTACGGGACGACCCGGAGGCAGGCCCTTGCCGTTTAACAGTGCATCGTCGAAATGGTATTTCTGCCCCTCGCCTACTGCCAGAACGCTCAGGTTATGATCGCCCCAGTTGTTATCATATTTCAACCTGTTCGATGTTAACAGCGTGCTGCTGTAATCATCCTGGTTGTACAATTCACCGGAGTTTGCGCCGCCCGATTTGGTGCGTGCATCATAATAGCTGACATATTTATCGTTATATAACGTTACCCTGTTATAGGTAGAAAAGGTTAAATGCTTTGTAATATTATAATCCAGGTTCAGGTCACCATTGTTGCTCAGGCTCCTGCTTTTTGAAAAATTGTATTGCAGGCCTTGTAAAGGATTTTCTTTATCGCGCCCCTGCCATCCGGGGTAGGTACGGCCGTCTGTTGGCGTACCATCGGCATTGTATGCAGGGTCATAAGGTAAATTCAGGTAGGCATCGTAAAGCAGGTTATCAGTAGGATAAGTTTGCTGTGTGAAGATGCTATTTAGCAGGACACTCAGTTTTACCTTGCTGCTTAATTTGGTAGTAATGTTGGTGCGGAAATTATAATTTCTATTATTATTATCGATCAGTGTTCCCTGCTCGTTATAATAGTTTCCGGAGATATAATATTGCGTTTTTTCAGTTCCGCCAGAAACCGACAGGGTATGGTTTTGGGTGATGCCTGTACGGAAAGCCAGATCGAACCAGTTGGTATTATTGTTCAGCACTGAAGGGTCAGGTGTGATAAACGTTTTCTGGTAATCATACAGTTGCTGCGAATTCATCAGGTGGAAATTACCGGTGGTTTTGGTATTGAAACCAACTACCGAGCTTACGTCGATCTTGGTCTGACCTGATTTACCCGATTTAGTGGTAATAATAATTACACCGTTCGCTGCTCTTGACCCATAGAGACCTGTCGCAGCCGCATCTTTCAGTACAGTTACCGATTCAACGTCTGACGCGTTATAAGTACCGCCGATATTACCATCAACTACAATTAGCGGGCTGGTACCGGCATTGATACTGCTTGCGCCACGGATAAGGATGCTTGAGGTAGATGTAGGGTCGCCTGAGCCGGTGGAAACAACAACCCCGGCGGCTTTACCTTGCAACAGGCTTACCACGTCGTTAGAGGTTACGTCTCTCAGCTTATCGCCATTAATAACCGAAACCGAACTGGATAGCTGCGATACCTGTTTAGAGGTATAACCAACCACAACCACTTCGTTCAGGGCTTTTGAAGTGCTCGATAAAACAACATCGATAGTGGTTTTGCCGCCAATACCAACCTCTTTTGTAGTATAACCAATAAAAGAAAAGGCTAAAGTACCGTCGGCGGGCGCACTGATGCTGTATTTACCGTTTACATCGGTGCTTACAGCATTGGTGGTGCCTTTAATAGTAACCGTAACGGCAGGCATGGGCTGTCCGTCTGTGTCCTTAACAACGCCTGTAACCCTCACCTGGGCTATGGCCATTATAGAGAACATTAAAAACAAGGCGGTTAAAAACACTTGTCTTGTGTAAAATTTGTTCATAGTGTATAATTTTGGTTGAGTAAAAGAGGTGAATAAAACAAAATCAGCTCCTGCTAATTCGATCTCAAGGTAGTAAGGTATAAAGCTAAAGCCTAATTATTAAGGTCCTTAACTTAACGCAAACGTTTGTTTTGGCTCCTGTCTAAAAGCGCTGATTTACAATTTAAATAGCTGACATAAAGCCAATTAATAAATAAAGCAGGTAGATTTCATCCGCGTTAAGAGAACCATCCGTTTAAACCTAACGCAAACGTTTGCTAAAATAACCCAGACTAAACATTACGGTGCCTGCAAATGCCGCCCGGCAAAGGGTTAGTGTATTTTTCCGGATCTTTTTAGTGGAGGGTTATCGCAGAATTTTGGGATTCAAACACACCGTTTTAACTATAATGCAAGCAAAAATTAACTCACAATCCGCGTAAAAAGGCAAAAAAAATCCCGGGGAGTGCGCCCCGGGATGCGTTACACAAGGTAACATCAAACTAAATTAAATCAATCACTCTCAATATTTAAAATCCGCTGTCGTCTAAAGCGAATGTATTTTTACGGGTTTTCCATTTTCCTTTGGTAAAGTCGGGGAATTCCTGTACAGCGTTTCCTTCTTTGATGGATTTGGTTGACAGCGGGCCGATCACACTCATGGTTACCGAATCATAAACATCTATCGGTGTTTGTTTTTTCTGCTTAACAGATTCAACAAAGGCATTGAAAACAAACCAATCCATACCGCCGTGACCAGCGCCTTCGGCATACTTTTCATATTTCTTCCAAAGCGGGTGGTCATATTTCTCGAACCAGGTGTGCGCCGGATCCCATGAATCGTCTTCTTTCGATTGGTGGTCTAT
>DATCQV010000226.1:0-29445 GCA_036569325.1 Mucilaginibacter sp.
GTTTTGAAGACGGTAAAAATGTTACCATAGCCTACCGCAATGCCCAGGGAAGTATCCCAACGTTAACCCAGATCGTTAATTATTTTGTATCGAAGAAAGTAGATCTGATGGCTACCTGCACTACGCTGGCTTCTATCACAGCGGCGCAAAAAACTTCCACCATCCCTGTTTTTATGATGGTATCGCCAACGGTTAAGCTGATGAATCTGACACCTGCCAACGGCAAAGAACCTGCTAATTTATTCGGCGCGGTTGAAGATTTGAATTATATCGACACTTCATTTGCCAATATCCCCAAGTTTATAAAGCCGAAATCGGGCAAGCTGGTGGTTGGGATGATCTATAATCAATCGGAACCGCAATCAGTCGACGCCAAAAAACGTATCCAGGCCGATGCCGATGCAGCGGGTGTTGCGCTGATTGCCTTGCCGTTAAACTCTTCTGCCGATGCACAGTTGGTAACTCAATCGCTGCTCAACAAAAATATCGATGCTTTCTTCGCTAACCCGGATAACAGCGTGTTTGCTTCGTTCGAAACTATTCTAAAAAGCTGCGATGCCAAAAAAGTGCCCATTTTCACCAGTGAGGCCGGTTTAGTGAAACGCGGTGCTGTTGCTGCGTTTGGTGCCGACATTTATCAATGGGGTTACCAGGCTGGCGAGCAGGCTGCACAATATCTGAAAACGCATAGCACTAACGGCTTGCAACCCGAAATGGTGAAAATACGCCGCAGGGTTTATAATGCCGAAGCCGCTAAAAAATATAATATCACCGTTCCCTCAAACTTCGAAGCCGTTAAATAATGGATTTCTATTTGACCGCACTGTTGCAGGGTATCTGCTTTTCGTCCCTGGCGCTGGGGATCTTTATTTCGATGAAGATATTTAATATCCCTGATATCACTACCGATGGCAGCTACACGCTTGGCGCGGTTGTAACGGCGGTAGTGATCAGGCATCAGTTTCCTGCATCAATGGCTTTACCTGTTGTAATACTGGCCGGCGGACTGGCAGGCGCCCTAACCGGCATCATCCACACCAAACTAAAAATTAATGCGCTGCTTGCCGGAATATTGGTAATGACGGGGCTATATTCGGTTAATTTATCGTTAATGGGTACATCGAACCTGCCGCTTAATAATGCCGTAACCATATTTAACCAACTTGTTATCACAAGTAATGGCAATCAGAATGCCTTTTGGATAGCCATTGTGTTTATGCTGCTGATAGCCTTATTGATTGGCTATTTGCTTAAAACCGACTTTGGCATAGCCATGCGCGCAACAGGCAACAGTGAATCCATGATCCGTGCGCTGGGTGTAAATACCGACCGAATGAAGATAACCGGCCTGGCACTGGCTAACGCTCTTACAGCCGTAAGCGGTTACCTCATTAGCCAGTACCAGGGCTTTACCGATATAAGTATGGGGATAGGCATAGTAATAGCCGGATTGGGTTCTGTTATCATTGCCGAATCGTTGATCAATTGGTGGCGGATAACCTCGGTTTGGTTAAGCCTTCTGCTGGTGCTTGGCGGCGCAATCATATTCCAGCTGATACTGGCAATAACATTGGATATTGGGGTAGATGCCAACTGGCTGAAAGGTGTTACCGCAATGTTTGTCCTCGTTATTGTAACCTTACCAAGACTAAGAGTTGCAAAATAAATGTCAAACCAAATCCTAAATCGAACATCCGAACTCCTAAATCATAAATGATACAAATAGAACATCTTCATAAAGTTTTTAATGCGGGCAAGCCTAACGAGGTTAATGCAATTAACGGCATCGACCTGCATATAAAAGCCGGGGAGTTTCTGGTGATCGTAGGCGCAAACGGTTCGGGTAAAACAACGTTACTTGATATGATTGCCGGCAGCGTGTTGCCAACTTCAGGCACCATCAGCATCAACAATGAAGATGCAACCCGGTTGCCCGACTATCGCCGCAGCAAATGGATAGCACGCGTTTTTCAAAATCCGCTGAGCGGCACGGCATCTGATCTGAGCATTCTCGATAATTTCAGGCTGGCTATGCTGCGTACCCGTGCAAAGGGACTCACCATCGGCATTAATGATACCTTCAGGAACCAGGTGAAGGAAAAGATCAGCACCCTTGGCCTCGGCCTTGAAAATAAGATAGACCAGCAAATGGGAACACTCTCGGGCGGTCAGCGCCAGGCGCTCACCCTGCTGATGAGCGTAATGGACAGCTGCAAGGTTTTATTGCTCGACGAACCCACCGCTGCCCTCGACCCACGCTCAGCCGATGTGGTAATGCGTACCGCGGAAGAAATCATCAGGGACTACCGTCTTACCGCCATCCTCATCACCCACAACCTGAAGGATGCCTACACTTATGGCAACCGGCTGATATTAATGGGAGAGGGGCACATCAAAAAAGATTTCGATTCAAAAAACAAAGCAGCCCTCAAACAAACCGACCTCTTCGATTGGTTTTCCTGACGCTGTTGCACTGTCTCACACTAACATGAAACAGTTGAAACAAGATGAAACAGATGAAACACCCTATGCTGATAATCAATCAGTTAACCCACATACGTGAAACAACCTGAAACAGTTTGAAACAAAAAACGGCAATTTTTACCCAATATGCTGTTTCATCTGAAACACCTAAACCCAACAAATAATGAATTTCAAAAATCTAACAGCACCTAAATATTAACTGCCCCTTATTAAATAATATGATAATTTTCTATCTTGTCAGAAATTAACTACTTCCAACAATGAAATACACTAAGCTAACCTTGTCGCTGCTTTTGTGTGCCGGAATGTTTACCGCACGCGCACAGAATTCGGAAACACCAAAATCAACTTACGATCAGCATAAAGTATTCGGGCCTTTATTCTATCCTGAAAAAGGCAATGAATTCCGGTCGGCAGCCGGTGCGCCGGGCGCCAGATACTGGCAAAACCGCGCCGATTACAAGCTGAACGTAACGCTCGATACCGCCAAACACAGCGTTACCGGCACTACGCTCATCACCTATACCAACAATAGTCCCGATCCGTTGGGCTTCCTTTGGCTGCAGGTTGATCAAAATATTTACAAAGAAGATTCGAGAGGCGAGGCTACCAGTCCGGTTGAAGGCGGTCGCTTTAACAATAAAACCTTTACACAGGGCGATGAGATCAAAGGGGTATATGTGATCAAAAACGGCAAGACACAAAAGGTAGATTATCTGGTGACCGATACCCGCATGCAGATCAAGCTTGCCGATACATTAAGGCAGGGCGGCGCAAAGGTGCAGATCAGGATCGATTATAAGTTTGATGTGCCCGAATATGGCACCGACCGCATGGGCCGCAAGCTCACCAAAAATGGCTGGATCTATGAAATAGCCCAATGGTACCCGCGTATGGAAGTTTATGACGACGTTACCGGCTGGAACGTGATCCCTTACATGGGCGCATCGGAGTTTTACCTTGAATATGGCAATTTCGACTATACCATTACCGCCCCGGCAAGCCTCGTAGTTGTAGGCTCAGGTGAATTGCTGAACCCAACGGAGGTTTATTCACCAAAGATCCTTGCCCGGGTTAACGCAGCTAAGGTGAGCGACAAGACCGTGATGATCAAAGATTCTGTCGACCTGGTATCACGCGATTCTTATCCGGCAAAAGCAAGCCTTACCTGGCACTTCTTCTGCAAAAATGCCCGCGACGTATCATGGGCGGCTTCTAAAGCTTTCTTGTGGGATGCCGCACGTATCAATTTGCCAAGCGGTAAAAAGGCGGTAGCACAATCGGTTTATCCTGTCGAAAGCAAGGGAATGGGTGCGTGGAGCCGTTCAACCGAATATGTAAAAGGTTGTATCGAATTATATTCAAAAGAATGGTTTGAGTACACATACCCTGTGGCTACCAACGTGGCCGGCATAGTTGGCGGTATGGAGTATCCGGGCATCGTGTTCTGCAGTATGCAAAGCCAGGGCGGCGGTTTGTGGGAAGTAACCAACCACGAGTTTGGCCACAACTGGTTCCCGATGATCGTGGGATCGAACGAACGCAAATATGCCTGGATGGATGAAGGTTTCAATACCTTTATTAATGGCGTTGATACCAAGGTGTTTAACAACGGCGAATATTACGAACCTTCTGATGCGCAAAAAGCCGCACCGGGCATGTTCAATCCGGATGCCGACCCGATAATGAGCACACCTGACGTTATTCAGCCTGATTATCTGGGTTATGCCGCTTACGAAAAACCGGCGCTTGGCCTTAAAATATTGCGTGAGCAGATACTGGGCGAAAAACGTTTCGATTATGCATTCAGAACTTACATTAAACGCTGGGCCTTCAAACACCCAACACCGTGGGATTTCTTCCATTCTATGGATAACGCCGCAGGTGAAGATCTGAGCTGGTTCTGGAAAGAATGGTTCACAACGACAGATAAACTCGATCAATCTGTAAAAGAGATCAATTATGTGGATAACGATCCGTCTAAAGGTTCATTAATAACTATCGAAAACAACGAAGGCATGGCTTTGCCTGTTACCATTGCCGTAAAAGAAGAGAACGGCAACACGAGCACGGTAAAACTGCCCGCGGAAGTATGGCAGCGTGGCGGTACGTGGACATTTGCTTATAGATCGACTTCTAAAATAACTTACGCTATAATTGACCCAGATCATGCGTTGCCGGATGTTAAGCCGTCAAATAACTCATTGAGCGGTATTTCAATGGCCAAAGGTGTAACCGTCAGCTCGGTAATTAAAAATTACCTGGATGCTGTTGGTGGCGAGCAGCGCTTAAAAGATGTAAACGATTTAACTATTACCGAAGCGGGAACCGTGCAGGGTTACGAGTTTGTTAAGGTAAGCAAGTACAAAGGCGCAGATAAAACATTGATAGACGTCACCGTGCCGAAATACAATAACTTCAACCTGAGCCATGTGGTTATCATAGGCGACAGTATCAACCTGAAAACAAATGGTCGTCAAAATAAATTGAATAGCAAAACCGAACATGGAGCTGTAATAGCAAGATATAAACTGTTCCCCGAACTTGATTTTGGGAAACCTGGCTACAGCGCCGTGCTTGATACCAATTACCAGGTGGTGAACGGTCAGCTTGCTTATTTGGTTAGCGTATTGTCGCCAGATGGCACAACCGTAAAATACTTTTATGATATTAAAACCGGTTTGAAGGTTAAACAATTCACCGATGTGCCGAACGCAACTATCATGGAATTCAGCGATTATCAGAATGTGAACACCGGTATCAAATTGCCGTTTACAGAAATGAACAGCGTAAACGGAACGCCAATACAATTTAAAGTAAAAAGCGCAACGGTTAATACCGGGTTGACGAACGAGGCTTTTAAATAGATTTTAGTTGATTAAGAGAATGGTTGATTGAGTTGATGGAGTTTAATAAAGTTTTGAACTCATTCAACTTAATCAACCATTTTTTGTTGATTGAGTTGATTAAGTGAGTGGTTGATTAAGTTTTAGATTACCAGCCTAATCAACTCAGTCAACTTAATCTAACTCAATCTAACTTAATCAACCTAATCAACCACTCACCAACCTACTCATACCTCAACGCTTCGATTGGGTCAAGCCTCGAGGCCTTTTGTGCGGGATAATACCCAAAGAAGATCCCCGTAACCGCACACACCACGAACGAAAGTACTACCGATGATTCGGAAATAATTGTGGGCCAGCCAAGCGTCATGGTAACGATCTGGCTTGATACTATGCCCAGTATTACGCCGATGACGCCGCCGGTAATGCTGATAAGTATGGCCTCCATAAGAAACTGCATCAGGATATCTTTACCACGTGCTCCGATAGACATGCGAAGGCCGATCTCTTTGGTACGTTCAGTTACCGATACATACATGATGTTCATAATGCCGATACCGCCAATTACCAGCGAAATGCCTGCCACAACCGTTAACAGCACTGTTAAGAGGCCGCTTGTTGAGCTTAACGTAGCTATCAGCTCCTGCTGGGTACGAACGGTAAAATCATTGTCTTCAAATGAGCGCAGCCGGTGCGAGTCGCGCAGGGTTTGCGTCATTTCGGCAACGGCGTCATCGGTAGAGCCTTCATCTTTAGCGGAAGCATAGATATTTGAATAATATATAGTAGCGAGAATACGCTTTTGAACGGTGGTATAAGGGGCGATTAATATATCATCCTGGTCCTGCCCGAATGCGTTAAACCCCTTAGGCGCCAGTATGCCGATGATCTGAAACGGGATATTCCCGAACCGGATCACTTTTCCTATCGGATTCTCACCGTTAGGAAATAAGTTATCGATCACCGTCTGGCCTATCAGGCAAACTTTGGCAGAGGTGCGTACGTCATTGTCGGTAAATGCAATGCCGTCCTTTAAGCTTAATTTACGGATATCCAGATACTCCGGGCTGACACCAGACATGGTTGTAGGCCAGTTTAATGCCCCGTTGATCGCCTGGCCCTTCGAGCTTACTGCAGGTGACAGTTCGGTTATGTCAGGCACATTGGCCCTTAAGGCAACAATATCTTTCGATGTAAGGGTTTGAAAACTGCTGCCGGCTATCCTTACACCGCCGTTCAGGTTACTGGCCGGCTGCACGGTGATCATATTGGTACCCATGTTACTGAGCTGGTCGTGGATGCTTTGTTTGGATCCCTGCCCTATGGCAACCATCGCAATAACCGACCCCACACCAATAATAATACCCAGCATAGTTAAAAACGCCCGCAGCTTGTTTCGCTGCAGCGCCTTAAGAGCTATTCGTATCAGGTTGGCTAAATTCATTTCTTTTTGGTCATTAGTCAGTTGTCATTGGTCATTAGTGAATTAGTCAATCGTCATTGGTCATTTCCAATTCAATAATTCATTAAATCAATAATTCAACACTATTAATAATCGTCGGTTACCGGCAAATTGTCCAGTACTTCTTTGGCGTTACGTTTATTTTCGTTCTTCGTATCTTTTTGGATGATGCCATCGCGCAGCTGTATGGTCCGGCTGCTGAACGAGGCTATATCCGGTTCGTGCGTTACGAATACGATTGTTTTCCCCTGTTTATCGTTTAGCTCCTGCATCAGCGCCATGATCTCGTACGAGGTCCGGCTGTCCAGGTTTCCGGTGGCCTCATCCGCCAGGATCATCACCGGCTCATTAACCAGCGCACGGGCTATGGCCACACGTTGCTGTTGCCCGCCCGATAACTGGCTTGGTGTATGGTCGAGACGCTCCGCCAGTTTAACCGATTCCAGCGCATGGATGGCGCGTTCACGGCGCTCGGCGGCACTAACTTCTTTATTATACAATAGGGGCAGTTCTACGTTTTCCAAAGCGGTTGTTCTTGGCAGCAGATTGTAAGCCTGGAAAACGAACCCGATCTTATGGTTACGCAATTGAGCCAGTTCATCGCGCGACAGCTGTTTTACGTCGACCCCATCCAGGTAATAGTTTCCTATCGAGGGCTTATCTAAACAGCCCAATATATTCAGCAGGGTCGTTTTCCCCGAGCCGCTGCTACCCATAATGGTCACGAATTCGCCCGCATCTACCTCAAAGTTTATTCCCTTTAAAGCGCGGACGGTTTCGCTGCCCATCACGAACTCGCGTTTCAGATCTTTGATCTCTAATATTTTTTTAGGCGTACTCATCGGCCACGGCCTCCTCCACCGCCGCCTCGTCTTGCAGGCAGGAACGGACTATTCCCCGGCGATTGTCCGCCGCTCTTGGCTATCGCACCCGCAGGACCTCCGGTTATACCGGTTACCACTACATCATTTAAAGTAAGGCCCGAAAGCACTTCTACATGAGTATTATCATTAAGCCCTATAGTTATACGTTTTTGTACCAGTTTTTTCCCTTGCAGCAGCCATACCGATGCACGTTGTTTGGTAACGCCTGAGGTATCGTTACGGCTTTTTGCCGTGTGCGATACCTGGTTAGCATCCGCGTTACCACCTGCCGATGCACTACCCTTGCGCATTTTCTTATGCGGCACCCTGCCTTCGATCTGATAGTCCTTCATCAAGGTTGAGTCGGGAGTAAAGGCGAGCGCTTTTGCAGGGATGAGCATGGCACCATGTACTTCTTTAGTATAAATCACAATGTTGGCCGTCATGCCCGGTTTTAGTTTTTCATCGTTATTGGGCGCATTAATGATAGTAGTATAGGTAACAACATTGGCTGAAACAGAAGGATGTAAACGAATATCCTCCACCGTTCCGCCAAACTGGTCGTTAATGAATGCATCTACCGTGAACGATGCGCGGTTGCCTGCCTTCACATCACCAATATCAGCTTCATCGACGTTGGCCTGCACTTCCATTTTGGTGATGTCTTTTGCAATGATGAACAGGGTAGGCGTACTGAAGCTCGCGGCCACAGTTTGGCCAACCGCGATATTCCTGTTCAATATTACACCATCTATCGGCGAATAAATTTCAGAATAAGACAAGTTCTTCTCCGCCGACCGCACCTGCGCCTGCGCGCTTTTTACATTTGCCTTGGCCGCGTTATAGGTATTCAGGGCAACATCATAGTCAGCCTTGCTGATGGCATCTGTTTTATAAAGCAGCGCCTGCCGGTCGAAGTTGTTCCTGGCATACACTTCCTGGCTTTGTGCGTTCAGCAGGTTGCCTTTATATTGATCTACCGTGGCTTGTAACAGCGATTTATCCAACTCGGCAAGCAATTCGCCTTTTTTAACCCTGGAGTTAAAATCCACGTACAGCTTCGAAATAATACCCGACACCTGCGTACCCACCGTTACCGTATCAACAGGTTCAATTTTACCGGTGGCTGTAACGCTTTGTGCAATGTAGCCTGTGTCGGGCTTTTCTGACTGAATTTTTATCGGCTCTTCCTTTTTACGGAAGAACAAAAGCCAGATCAGCAGTAGGGCTATCAGTATGGCGGCAATTATTAATATTCTTTTTACTACTAGTTTCATGATAGCAAGGTTTATAATTTAATGGGTACCCCACGGTAAAAATCATAGATCTTTAAGGTTAATAACTCGTTATATTTTGCCTGGATAAAGGCTTGCTGTGCCTGTGTGAACAGTGTTTTCTGCAGCAGGAAATCCACGTTATTGGCAACACCGACCTTTAACTGCTCGCTGGCAATGCGGTAGCTTTCTTTGGCATATTTATACTGCTCAAGCGCAGCATCATACTGGCCTTTCGAGTTCTGCACGTTAATAAACGCCCGCTCTACTGATTGCGACAACACAGTTTTCGTATTCCGGAGGTTAAGGTTTGCCTGGTCTACGTTTATCCTGGCTTCTTCTACCTGGGTTTTTACTACCCGTTTGGTGAAAATGGGCACTGCAAGATTGAGGCCTATCTGTTGTGTGAAATTGTTATTCAGCTGGCTGCCAAAACCGCCTTGTCCGCTTACATAACCGGTATTTAGTCCGGCGCCTGCGGTTAATACGGGTTTATAGCCGGCCCTTGCTTTCTCCACATCGTACTGGGCTATCTTAACGCCAAGTTCCCCGCTTTTTACTTCAGGGCGTGTATTCAGCGCAATTTGCTCAACGGTGTGGAAAGCGGTAACTGTATCTATCGGCGTTATGGTATCAGGTTTTACAATATCGAAATCAACGTCGCTTGGCAATAACAGAAGTTGTTTCAGGGTGAGCAGGTCACCCCGTTCGGTATTTTGTGCATTTACCAGGGTGTATTGATCGTTAGCCTGCTGCGCCTGTAGTTGTATCAGGGCAGCACGGGCTACACTTCCCACATTGTAGCGCTGCTGTTCCAGTTTTACCTGTGCTCCGGTGGTGTTCACCAGGTCGGTATCATAAACAATGTTTTCCTTATCCAGTAAAATGGTGAGGTACGCCTGCGTTATCTGCAGCGTAATGTCGTTTTCCTGCTGGATGATGTCGAGGTTGGCGGCTTGCACAGCGAGATTTTTCTGACTGATGGTATTATTTAGCAGGCCGCCGTTATACAAGGTGACATTGGCATTTAAACCATACGAGCCAGACGCAATGAACGACGAGCGGTGATCGTTGCTGATCACATTGCCATTGGCAT
The DNA here is from genome assembly GCA_036569325.1 of Mucilaginibacter sp. Lineage (GTDB taxonomy): Bacteria > Bacteroidota > Bacteroidia > Sphingobacteriales > Sphingobacteriaceae > Mucilaginibacter. Next base: position 10,026 of record DATCQV010000226.1, read on the forward strand.
CAACCTGGCTGAAACTACTGCCGCCGCTTTTATTGTTAATGTGTTCAAATGTCTGCGATGCACTTCCCGAAACGCCGGGTAGTTTGGCGGCCTTAGCCAGTAAATACTCCTGCTGACTGATCTGCTGGGTTAAGCGCAGGCTGTTGATCTGGATGTTGTTCTTCTTGGCGTAGTCGATACATTTTACCAGATCCCATCTGATCGTCTTCCCGATCAGGGTGCTGTCCTGAGCCTGCAATCGGTCAAAGCCGGCAAGCATCAGCAGCAAAAGGAGGGTATATTTTATTTTATACAGCATGATCTGATTTTTTCTTCGGCTAAAATTGCTTTTGCGTTAATTTAAAGTGCTTAATATCAGTTCGACTGAAAATGTTTGATTTGGTGAGGGTTAGGTTTTGTAATAATTTAATTACGCTTGGAAAACGAGACTTTAAAACTTAGCGATATGGGGAAATTTAAACGGAAATGCTATCTTCATACATCGTTTTAAGTATGATTAAATTTTTTGTTACAATAGCGTTTTGTCTGGGTTTGTCGTCAGTTGTGCAAGCTCAAAGCGGTAGCTTGATTTATTACCTTACACAATCCGGCAAACTTGTTTCAACCAAAGACAGTGCCGACTATTGGATGCTGGTTGACCCGCCCGATACCACTGTTAATAAAAATTTATATGTAGTGCATGAGTATTATAAAAATGGTCGGGTTAAACTGGTTACCAGTTCAAAAACCAATGATCTGAACCTCCTATATCAGGGTCCGTTCATTGCATATTTCCCCAATGGCCGCCGTATGCGTAACGGAGCATTTAATGGCGGCGACCTGGTAGGCGTTGAAACGTCTTATTATCCTAATGGTAAATTATACAGCATTAAGCGTCATAACGATAATGGGTTGTTTTTAAGCCAGTGCAGTGATTCAACCGGCACGATTCTTACGCAAAACGGAAACGGCAAATGGGTTGAGTATGATGAGAACTTTAAAGATACCATCGCTTCCGGGAATGTTGTAAATGGTTTAAGGGACGGAGAATGGCGTGGCCGTTCAGACTATTACGAAAACTACGTGAGGGTATATCGTAAGGGACAAATATTAAGCGAAAAGCTGTCTCGCAGGAAATTAGCTCCCGGCGAATTTGCGCCGGCAGACACTTTACCGCAATATCCCGGTGGTGTAGAGGAGTTTTATAAATTTTTGGCAAAAAATATAAGGTATCCTAATGAAGCAAGAGAAAATAAGAATCAGGGAAAAGTAATTATATCATTCGTTGTTGAACGCGATGGAACCCTCACCGACTTCAAAGTGAAGCAAAGCGTCGGCGGCGGATGCGATGAGGAAGCGATACGGATAATCAAACTGTCTGCTCCGTGGACTCCCGGCATGCAAAACGGCAAGCCTGTGCGGGTCGCTTATAGCGTTCCGATAGGTTTTAAGACGGATTAAAAAAAACAATAGCAACAAAAAAGGCTTCCACTAATCCAGTGAAAGCCCTTTCTATAAAATAAATGTTGATTAAATAACGCCGGTATCGCTCAATACTTTGTTCATTGCACGAACCGCATCGGCGCTCTTGTTAAACTCCGCCTGCTCAGCGTCGCTTAATTTAAAGTCGAGGATCTTTTCGAAACCGCCTTTGCCCAGGATAACGGGAACAACCAGCGAAATATCTTTCTGGCCATATTCGCCGTCAAGAGCTACACCGCACGAGATCAGTTTTTTCTCGTCGCGCACAATGCTTTCAACCATTGCAGCGGTACCTGCACCCGGTGCATACCACGCAGATGTACCGATCAATTTAGTTAAGGTAGCACCGCCAACCATGGTTGAAGATACTACACGCTGCTGCTGCTCTTCGCTCAATAATTGAGAAACAGGGATGCTGTTCCAGGTGGCATGTTTAATCAAAGGGATCATGGTGGTATCACCGTGACCGCCGATAACTACTGCGTTCAGGTCGGCTGGAGAACAGCCTAATTCCTGGCTCAGGTAATATTTAAACCTTGATGAATCCAGCGCACCGCCCATACCTAAAATACGGTTCTTTGGCAAGCCTGAAGTTTTCAGGGTAAGGTAGTTCATGGTATCCATCGGGTTCGAAACCACGATGATAATAGTGTTCGGAGAATATTTAAGAATGCTTTCGGTAACGCTTTTTACGATGTTAGCGTTGGTGCCGATCAATTCTTCACGGGTCATTCCCGGTTTACGCGGCAGGCCCGAGGTGATCACTACAACTTCCGAATCGGCAGTGGCAGCATAATCATTGGTAACACCTTTAATTTTGGTGTCGAAGCCTAAAAGGGCAGAGGTTTGCATCATATCGATAGCCTTACCTTCAGCAAAGCCTTCGCGGATGTCTAATAAAATAAGCTCTTCAGCCAGTTCTTTCCTGGCGATATTATCCGCACAGGTAGCACCCACGGCACCCGCACCAACAACAGTTATTTTCATAGCATTTTGTGTTTAGAAGATGGAAAAATAAATTGGCCGAAGATAGAGATTTAAAATTTAATTGGGGATTTCAATTTTGAATTCATCATCATACCAGCGTAAACAAAACCGCATTACGTGATGTAGTTATAAATACATATCAAACCAATGAAAAATTTAATGTATTTATTCGCAATAACAGCGGTGACTGTTGTTGCGGCTTGCAATAACGGAAAGCCCAGGCCTGTTTCAACGGACGTTACAAAAACAGCCGTTGCTGTAAATGGCAAAAAAGACAGTGTGATTAATAACCCGCAAAAGAACTATGGCAATGCCACAGTTTCTGAACCCTGTGTTAAGTGCCTGTTGAAGGTAATTGAAAATGCCGGTAGTTATAAAAAGGCAACCAGCGGCATTGCGCACCAGGCTATAATTTATAATGTAAACTGGATCACATCAAAAAAACCACTTGATTTAGGCGATAACGTTCAAATTATTAACGGAATGCAGATAGATGTGGAGCAAAAAAACGGAAATGAAAAGAAAAATATCTCAACTTACGCTTATAGCAACGCCGAAGGCCGCATTTATCTGTCTGTCACTGCCGGAAAATACCAGATCGATCAAAATGTAAGCGACACCTCGCTCAAAAAAATAAGAAATGCTTGTTTCTGGGGTGTGTCGTCTGCAAAATAATTTATCATGATCGGCGTCTCTCATAAATTACCGGGTAGTTTTGCTTTTTCAGATCGTTTTTTAATCGGTTGTTAATAACTCTGCTGCTTGTATTTTAATTTTAGTCATTTTAATACCATAAACAGGTGTTTTTAAAAAATATTAGAATTTTTTAAACATTTCTTGATGAAATTTATAAAAATAGTTTAAATTCGCCTCAATATTTGTAGTTAACGTTACAAAAATTAAGATTTCAACCCGATATTATAAAATCAATCAAAAAATGGCAACTAAACTTGAGTACATCTGGCTTGACGGGTACAAACCGACGCAAAGCCTGCGCAGCAAAACAAAAATTGTTAAAGAATTCAGCGGTAAGGTAGAAGACCTTGATAACTGGAGCTTCGATGGTTCATCAACCGAGCAGGCACCAGGCGGCTCGTCAGACTGTGTTTTGAAACCGGTTTTTGTTGTTCCTGATCCGCAAAGAAAAAATGCATTTTTGGTAATGTGCGAAGTACTTGATTCACATGGTCAGCCACATGAGTCAAATGGTCGTGCTCATATCGAAGACGACGATAACGATTTCTGGTTTGGTTTTGAGCAGGAATATTTCCTTTGGGATATCGAAACCAACAAACCACTTGGTTTCCCTGCAAATGGCTACCCTGCTCCGCAAGGCCCGTACTATTGTTCAGTAGGCGCTAAAAACGCTTACGGTCGTGAAATAGTTGAGGAGCATTTGGATGCTTGTTTAGAGGCTGGTTTGAACGTTGAAGGTATCAACGCCGAGGTTGCTGCCGGTCAGTGGGAGTTCCAGATCTTTGCTAAAGGAGCAAAAGAAGCTGGCGACCAGATTTGGGTTGCTCGTTATTTACTGGAAAGAATTGGTGAAAAATACGGAGTAGCTATCAACTGGCATTGTAAACCGCTTGGTCAATTAGACTGGAACGGTTCAGGTATGCACGCTAACTTCTCGAATACCCTGTTGCGTACTGCTAACAGCGAAGCAAAATTCAAAGCTGTTTGCGAGGCTTTCCGTCCTGCAGTTGCTGAGTGTATCGCAGTTTATGGTGCTGACAACGATCAGCGTTTAACCGGTAAACACGAAACCGCTTCTATCCACGATTTCAGCTACGGCGTGTCAGACCGTGGTGCTTCTATCCGTATCCCGCTTTACGCAGTTGACCACAACTGGAGCGGTTACCTGGAAGATCGTCGTCCAAACTCAGCTGCCGATCCATACAAAGTTGCTGCAGTAATTATCAAAACTGTGAAAGCGGCTAAAGTTTAATTTCCTAACTAAACTGAATATGTTCTGATCCCCGGCCTTAAATGTCCGGGGATTTTTTGTTACGGAAAGATTTACGAAGTTTTCAAACTTCATAAATCTGTTAACGATATTTGCCGGAAGAGATTATTTCCAGGCCTTCAACGGGATGATTATATAAATAGATCCAGCATTCAACCGCTCCTGCATTTGTTTCTACAGCTGCCAACTCCCGCACAAATAAATTTGGTTGCAGTTCATCTGGTCCAAATCCCTCATATTCATCCAAAAGTTTTAGAACGTTTTCAGGATATTTTATCAAAAAGATCCTGCCATACACATAATTATCACCGTCTGTGCGAACGGCGCCCGGGTACTCCCCAATCTCGTAAAGCACGCCTTTAAATCTGCCTTCAGCATAAAACTCACAGTTTTGATTCAGGTGTGCACCGAATTCATTTTGTGTGTCCAGCAAAGTGCCGTAAACAAACAAATAGCAAGGTCTGTTGTCCATTATTCAAAAGTATCTGATATAATGTAGAGACACAATACTTTGTGTCTTCTTCAAACCCTACCTTAGGGCACATCTGTGATTAAATACCCCATTTTTTAAATTCTTTAAAGCATTAACTTTATCTTGCTTAAATTGCCTGCTTGTTATGACTGAAGAACAGATTAAAGCCTACCTCGAAGAAAACGATATACAAAAGATAAAATTCGCCTTTGCCGATATCGACGGCGTGCTGCGCGGAAAGGTCATCCATAAAAAGAAATTCCTCGACGGATTGGCCGGTGGCTATGGTTTTTGCGATGTAGTATGGGGATGGGACAGCAGCGATGCCGTTTATGATAATGTAAAACTTACCGGCTGGCATACAGGTTATCCCGATCAAACTTGCCGCATCGATCTTTCAACATTTCGTACTGTACCCTGGGATGAGGAGATACCTTTCTTTTTAGGTGATTTTAGCAAAGCCGATGGCAATGATCTGCCGGCTTGCGGTCGCAGTTTGCTAAAACGCATTGCCAAACAATGCGGTGAAATGGGCTTTCACGCCGAATTTGCACAGGAATTTGAGTGGTTCAATTTTAATGAGACGCCGCAAAGCCTGAAGGAAAAGAGCTTTACCAATATGGAAAGTTTAACGCCGGGTATGTTTGGTTATTCTATCTTACGAACATCTCAGAATGATGCTTTTTATAACGATCTGTTCGAGCTGTTACTACAGTTTAATGTACCGCTGGAAGGCTTGCATACAGAAACAGGCCCCGGCGTATATGAAGCTGCTATTCTACATGATGAGGTGATAGCCGCCGCCGATAAAGCGGTGCTTTTTAAAACTGCGGTAAAGGAAATTGCTTATAAACACGGCATCATGGCTACGTTTATGGCCAAGTGGAACGAAAATTTGCCGGGCTGCAGCGGCCATATTCATCAAAGCCTTTGGTCGGGAGACAAGACCAAGAACTTGTTTTACAGCGCTGATGACCAATATAACATGAGCGATCTGCATAAACATTACCTTGCCGGTCAGTTGCACTGCCTGCCGCAGATCCTGCCAATGTATGCGCCCACTATTAACAGCTACAAACGCCTGGTTGAAGGCGCCTGGGCGCCAACTACCGTTACCTGGGGCGTCGACAATCGTACAACGGCGCTCCGTGTTATCCATACTTCCGAAAATTACACCCGCCTCGAAACCCGCATCCCCGGCTCTGATACTAACCCATATCTGGCCATGGCCGCTGCACTCGCATCGGGTTTGTACGGTATTAAAAACAAGTTGCCGCTTAATATTCCGCCAACAGAGGGCAACGGTTATGAGGACAAGCGCAACGGCAGCCTGTCGTCAAATCTTTATGAAGCAACGAACATTATGAAAAGCTCAGAGTTGGCAAAAAAGCTATTCGGCGAAGCATTTGTCGATCATTTCACCAATACACGGCTATGGGAGTGGAGGCAGTTTGGAAAGAGTGTGACTGATTGGGAACTGAAGAGATATTTTGAAATTATATAATTACTGGTTGTGAGTGATATAGAGAACGTTATTTATCCGTCGTTTCCGGTACGGGCTTCAAAAGTTCATACCAAGATCGATTTCGAATTAATCTTAACAAAAGCCTGGGAGGATTACGATGCTTCGAGGGTTATTAAGGAAATAGAAGACATCAGCGCCATGGTGTCGACCAATCATGTATTCCGCATCACATTTGATGACGGCGATATGGTGATCGCTAAGTTGTCGTACTTTGGTAAATATGAACATTTTAAGGAGGATCACCGCATTATCCATGCGTTGTGCAATAATTTGCTTTATCCTTTCGAAAATCTTCTTTCAAAATCGCTTTTGAAGAATAACCGGGTTTACGTTTACCGCTTTAAGCAGGGAAAAACGGATGCCTGGGTAGTATTCTACAATCCGACGCGCATCCTCGACCGGTTGCCCCGGCGATTGGAAGAGCACCATATTATCAAATTAGGCCAGCAGGTGGGTAAATTTCACAAGGCCTGCTCGCGGGCAAAGAATGTGCTGCCGAAATCATCGAAAACGCTGCGTACCGATATTTTTGCCTTGCAAAAGGAACTCGAAACCAACGAAAAGCAATACGGTACCGCCATGCAGGTCGATTTCCTGAAATACCATTGCGACCTGTTTTTAAAGAACCGCTCGAAGTATAACATGCATTCCTTCGAGATCATTCCTGTTTTTATCGACTGGAATATCGGCAACTTCTCTGTAACGCCCGACCTGGAACTGTATTCGCGCTGGGATTATGATTGGTTCAGGATGAGTTACCGGATCCTCGATTTTTACTTCTTCAGCAGGGTATGTTCAGATAGGGGCGACCGCACCGTATTCAGTTATGTGATCACCACCATGATGGAAGACCGGTTTATCCTCTTCCTGAAGGAGTATCACAAGATAAATCCGATCACCGCCGATGAGATCCGATTCCTTAAAGAAGCCTACCGCTTTTTTATATTGAATTATGTTATTAAGGACGGCAAACACTTCTTCAATGAACAATATGCCCAAAAATTACAATCAGAAGCCTTCGATATCTACCTGCCATCGGTTGACAGGGATTTTGATGCAGAAAAGATCATTAAGGCGCTGGGCTTGGAGTGAGTGGTTGATTGAGTTAGATCAGGTTGAAAAAGTGAAGCTTTTTGAATAGAATTTTAACCGTATAACTCAACGATCAATAATTTAACGCACCCTAATAGCCATAAATATTAAACTCAATCAACTCAATCTAACATAGTCAACTTAATCTAACTCAATCAACCACTCACTCAACACCCAAAATGAGACTAACGGAAAATTTCAAATCGGTAATTGACAGATACGATGTTATTTTCTTTGATGCGTTCGGCGTTTTAAAAACATACCAGGGCCTGGTGCCGGGGATCGAAAAAACGTTCGATTACTTGTTATCGCAGGGCAAAGAATACTACATCGTAACGAACGACGCTTCAAGAAGTCCTGCGCAGCTCGCCGAAAGCTATCATAAAAACGGACTATCGGTAATTACACCGGATAGGATCGTATCGTCTGGGATGCTGACAAAGGATTATCTCGATCTGAAGGTTCACGATGGTATCGTTGCGTTTTTGGGAACGCCGGAATCATCGCACTATATCGACAGCACCGGTTTGCATACCTTGCCTGTAAGCGAGGTGAATAGCAGCAACATCGATAAGGTAAATGCTTTCGCTTTTTTAGATGACGAGGGTTTCGACTGGTTTCCAGATCTGAACAAAACCGTAAATATCCTCCGTAAACGCACTATTCCGGTAATTGTTGCTAATACCGATAAAGCCTATCCGGTCACCGAAAGCGACGTGGGTATTGCCATCGGCGGTATAGCGGCCATGCTGGAAAGTATAATCGGCAGGCAGTTTATCCGTTTTGGGAAACCTGATTCGCAGATGTTCATGTTTGCGTATGATCTGATCCGCGAATACCGGCCTATCAGCAAAAAACAGATTGTGATGGTTGGAGATACCTTGCAAACGGATATCCTCGGCGGTAACAAATTTGGATTGGATACCGTGCTGGTATTATCAGGCAATACGCTGCCGAAAGATGTTGATACCCGGATAATTGCAACAGGCATTGTACCCACTTATATCTGTAATTCAGCCGTTGTCGAGCTTGGCGGTTTGGGTTTTTAGGAAGAATTATATCGCATTTATTGAAATAAAAATTACCTTTAGCTTTCTCAATCCAATTTTTTAACGCAATTGTATCAGAAGCGTAAACCTATGAGACGACTTTTAAATGTATTTTTAACAGTTTTATTTTTCACGTCGGCCTTTGCGCAACCGGCTCAAAAAAAGCAATTTACTAATCCTTTGCTGCCCTCCGGCGCAGATCCGTGGGTGATCTATCATGAGGGTTACTACTATTATACCAACTCGATGGGCAGCAAGCTCATTCTTTATAAAACAAAAAACATGGCCGATCTGGCCGCTGCTCCCAATAAAACTATCTGGACGCCGCCCGCAGGGACACAATATTCTAAAGAGCTTTGGGCACCCGAACTGCATTTCATCAACAACAAGTGGTATATGTATTTTGCTGCCGATGATGGCGATAATAATCACCACCGTTTATATGTGCTGGAAAATTCCTCCGCCGATCCGATGCTTGGCACCTGGACCTTAAAGGGAAAAATAAGCGATGCTACCAACAAGTGGGCAATAGATGGCTCTGTATTCGAAAATAAAGGAAAATGGTACATGATCTGGGCCGGCTGGGAAGGCGATGAAAACGGCGAGCAGGATATCTATATCGCCCAGATGAAAAACCCATGGACGATAGGAAGCAAACGCGTTAAGATCTCAAGCCCAACTTATGACTGGGAGCGATATGGCGACCTGGGCGCTAACTCAAAGCCGCCTCATGTAAACGTAAACGAAGGCCCGGAAATATTAAAACATGGCGATCAATTGTTTTTGATCTATTCAGCCAGTGGCTGCTGGACGGATTATTATGCGTTAGGAATGTTGAGTACATCGGCCAATAAAAACCTGCTTGATTCCGTTTCGTGGAAGAAGTCGGCAGTGCCGGTATTTAAGCAATCGCCGGAGAATGGCGTATATGCGCCAGGGCATAACTCGTTCTTTAAATCGGCCGACGGCAAGCAGAATTGGATCCTGTACCACGCCAATTCGCAACCCGGACAAGGCTGCGGTAAAGACCGCTCGCCGCGCATGCAGCAGTTTACATGGAACAAAGACGGATCGCCAAATTTTGGCATCCCGGTTAAAACCGGCGTACCAACGGATGCACCATCAGAATAAAACCTAATAAAGAATAATGAAGCTTAGAAACCTTACATTAATTGGCCTGCTGTTGTTAGCGGGAACGGCCATCACCAATGCTCAGAAAAAATCAGGAAATGGCGTGTGGCCCGCCGCAAAAGCAAACGCGTGGTACGCGCAGCACAAATGGATTAACGGTGCCAACTTTATACCAAGCAATGCCATTAACCAGCTGGAAATGTGGCAGGCAGATACTTTCGACCCCGAAACCATTGACCGTGAATTAGGTTACGCCGAAGGAATTGGTTTTAACGCCATGCGTGTGTTTCTGCACAGCGTGATTTGGCAGGAAGATGCCAAAGGATTTAAATCGAGGATAAATCAATACCTCGCCATAGCCGATAAACATCATATTCAAACCATCTTCGTTTTCTTTGATGATTGCTGGAATCCTAACGCCAAGCCCGGCAAACAGCCGGAACCCAAACCCGGCATTCACAATTCGGGCTGGATGCAGGACCCCGGTCACCCGCTGAAAACGGAAGCAGATTTCCTGCCATTGAAAGCTTATATGGTTGATATTCTTACGACTTTCAAAAACGATAAGCGCATTTTATTGTGGGATCTGTACAACGAGCCGGGCAATGGCGATAAAAATAAGATCGCCTCACGTTTGCTGCCGAAGGTTTTTGCCTGGGCGCATGCTGTAAATCCAAGCCAGCCGGTGAGTGCGGGTATCTGGGATGCAAATCTGGAGGCATATAACAGCATTCAGGCACAAAATTCAGACGTGATCACTTACCACTGCTACGCCGATCCGGATACGCATATCTTAGAAGCGCGTATGCTGAAACTAATGGGCCGCCCGGTGATCTGCACCGAATACATGGCACGTCCGCGTAATTCAACTTTCCAAAATACCATGCCGCTGCTGAAGAAGGAAAATGTAGGCGCCATTAACTGGGGATTTGTGAGCGGCAAGACCAATACCATTTACGCATGGGATACGCCAATGCCCGATGGCAGCGAGCCCAAGCTTTGGTTCCATGATATTTTCAGGAAAGACGGCCATCCTTATAAACAGGAGGAAGTTGACCTGATTAAACAATTAAACGGCAAGTAACCTTAACAACCGATAAAACCAATTTACTAAATTAGCCAGTCTATGAAGCCCTTATTCAACGTCGCAGCGGTTTTGCTGCCAGCCTGTATGCTCTTCGCTACAGCCTGTAATCAACCATCAACCGATAAAAAATCAACCACTATGACCGACAGTACTAAACATGCTGCCCTGCCCGATACCGCGGCCTATGCAAAAACCATCAACGGTAAACAAACTCACCTGTACATCCTGAAAAATAAGAATGGCATGGAAGCTGCGATAACCAACTACGGCGGCCGTGTGGTAAGTATTCTGGTGCCCGATAAGGCCGGTAAAATGACCGACGTGGTGTTGGGTTATGACAGCGTTTCGGGTTTCGAGCATTCAACCGAACGTTATTATGGTGCAACCATAGGCCGCTATGGTAACCGTATTGCTAAAGGTAAATTTAAGATAGATGGAAAAGAATACCAATCAAGCACCAATAACCCGCCGAATATGCTGCATGGCGGTAAGAACGGTTTCCAGGAAATGGTGTGGGATGCCAAATTGATCGATTCATCCAAATTGGAATTAACTTATTTGTCGAAAGACATGGAAGAAGGCTTCCCCGGCAACCTGCACGTGAAGGTAACTTACTCGTTAACCGATGATAACGCTTTTAAATGCGAGTATGAGGCCACTACCGATAAAACAACCGTTGTGAATTTAACCAACCACAACTTTTACAACCTGAACGGCGAAGGCAGCGGCACCATCTTAGACCATACCTTACAGGTGGACGCCGACAATTATATTCCTGTCGATTCAACCCTGATCCCTTTAGGCAAAATTGAAACCGTAGCCAATACCCCATTCGATTTCCGCAAACCAACCACAATCGGTGCGCGCATTAATACCGATAACGAGCAGTTAAAAAACGGCAAAGGATATGACCACAACTTTGTATTAAACAAACACGATATTAAAACTCCAATAGCTACCGTAGTTGGCGATAAGAGCGGCATTAAAATGGAAGTGTTTACTGAGGAGCCCGGCCTGCAGTTTTATAGCGGTAACTTTATGAAAGGTGCTAACGCGATGAAAGGCGGCAAAAAAGATGAATACCGCACCTCATTTGCACTGGAGACTCAGCACTACCCGGATTCTCCAAACCAGCCATCATTCCCATCAACATTGTTGAAACCGGGACAGGTTTATAAAACGCAATCGTTGTATAAATTTTCGGTTGTGAAGTAATTCATCACAACTAAATAACCGGCACACTCACTCCGCGTCATTATAAGGAACGAAGCAATCTCTATATAGAACATTACCGCTAATGCTATAGTTCAGAGATTGCTTCATCCCTCGCAATGGCGCTTTTTATATACCATTCAGCCTCTCAAAATCGTCACTCGTATCAATATCCACACTTCCCAACGGAAATGGAACAACGTGAATCTGCTCCTTATAACGCATCAATAAACTTTTAGCCCCTTCGCTGCCCTTCAGTTTAAGCAATTCCGGAAAATATTTGCCGCCGAAGAATGCCGGCGTGCCAACAGTATCATTGTAAGAACAAGCAGCAATGGTATCAAATGTGTTTTCTGGAATTAGCTGCGTAAGCAAATCTGGAACGATAAACGGTTGGTCACAAAGTGTAAGGATAACAGAATCGGCTCCATGCTGTTGAGCGATTCCGGCTTTTATGGATGATGCCATTCCATCCCGCCATTCCTCATTATAAACAATGGTTACCGGCAAATCCTCAATGGTAGGCTTAATTAAATTGGCATTTCCGCCCAATACAACTATAACCGGCCGGCATGTAGTAGCTAATGCAGTTTTTATTATCCGTTGAAGCAACGTAGCACCCCCATAAACTAAATTTTGCTTTGGTTGCCCCAACCTGCTTGATGAACCCGCCGCAAGAATAACGATGCCTGTCATCACTTAAATCCCTTAAAATCCTCATCAGCCTGCTGCAGCACCTGTTGAATGTGACGGTTATGAACTGAAGTTTTAGCGCGCAACGAATTGACGGCCCTGTTGTTAAGCACAGCCTGGATCTCGGCAATAATTGAAAGGGCGATCTCATCAGCATTTTCCGAACCGATATCTATACCGGCCGGACCGTAAATGCTGTTTAACTGTTCAGCGGTTATGATGGTGCCTTCATCTCTCAATTCATCAAGCATTCGCTGCAATCGTTTTTTAGGCCCTAACGATGCCACGTAGGAGAGGTGCAATGGTAAAAGCTGCCGCAGCATGGCCATATCATAGTTGTAATTGTGGGTCATGAGTACCACAACGGTACGGTCATCAAAATACAATTGCGGCAAGGCTTGTTCCGGCTTGGCGATCAGTATTTTATTTACTGATGGGAAGCGCTGCGGAACGGCATAATTTGCCCGGCCATCAACCAGTGTCACCTGCCAGCCCAGCACACTTGCAAATTGTACAAGCGGTATGGCATCATTCCCGGCGCCAAAAACGATCAAAGAAACCGCTGGCCGCAATAGTTCTATAAAGCAGGTATAGCCATTGCCGTAAACGTATGTCTTGGTTACCGAATTACCATTTTCAAGCACTTCGGCCGCATCTGTAAGCAGTGCGGTTTTAATGTCATTGTCGGGTATATTACCTTTGGTTTGTTTATCGGCATGCATCAGTAAACAGGTCCCCGGTTGCGGCGCCTGCCTCTCTTTTAAAGAAAACATGGTAATCAGCACAACCGGTTCGCGCTTTTCCAGGAATTTTTTGAGTAAACTGATTGGCGTATCTTCTTTCTTCGGATCGATAGGTTCTATCAGGATATGGATAATGCCGTTACACCCCAGGCCTACACCGAATTTAGCGTCGTCATCATCTGTGGTATCGTAAGTAACCAGCATGGGGCGGGTTTGCGTCATCGCCAGCCGGGCTTTGCGCAGGGCGTCGCCTTCCAGGCACCCCCCGCTGATAGCCCCGGTAAGCTCACCGTCGTCTGTCACCAGCATCCTGGCCCCCGCGCGCCTGTAGGATGAGCCTTCAACCAGTACCACGGTTGCCAACGCGGTTTGCTTGCCTGTTTTTACGGCCTCATCAAAGGCATTTACTATGTTTTGCAGCTCTTTCAATCTATAACAAATATAGGTCAATGTGTCAAATATCACTATCAGGATCCGTCACAATTGCATCGGCAAGTGAACAACAACCATAGTATAACACAAAAAGTACAATCAAAAAACAATGTACTAACTTGTAATATTTAACTTTACAATGGCTTATTTGATTGAAGCCGCCATCTATTTTAAAACTTTAGTACTTGCTTACAGATAACCACGGACGAAAAATTGACTACCTGCGGCTTGCGGTGACAGACCGCTGTAACCTGCGCTGTTTTTATTGTATGCCTGCCGAAGGTCTCAACTGGCTGAACCGCAAAGAACTGATGACCTACGAGGAAATGCTGCAAAGCTGCGCATTGCTGGTTAAAATGGGCATCGAAAAGATCAGGATAACCGGGGGGGAACCCTTTGTACGCAGGGATATTATGCCGTTTTTAACCTCGCTTTCAAAACTGTCAGGGTTAAAGGAACTAACGTTGACTACCAACGGTGTACTCACTGCGCCTTATGTTCCTGAATTGAAGAAGATTGGCGTTAAATCGGTAAATTTAAGTCTGGATACATTGGATGCGGGCCGTTTTTTTGCCATCACCCTTCGCGATGAATTTTCAAAAGTGATGGCAACCTTCGATGAGTTATTGCGATATGGTATAGCTATAAAAGTAAATGCAGTGGTGATGGATGGCAAGAACATCGAAGATATTGTTCCGTTGGTTCAACTCAGTAAAGAATTTCCCGTTAGCGTTCGCTTTATTGAGGAAATGCCTTTTAATGGCGACGGACATATTTATACCGGACTGAAATGGGATTATGTACGAATTTTGGATGAGATACAAGGCCATTTTCCAACAATAAAAAAGATAGACGATCAGCCTTATTCAACATCCTATAATTACCACATTCCGGGGCATAGGGGAGACGTAGGGATCATAGCCGCCTATTCACGTACCTTTTGTGGCACCTGTAACCGCATCCGTATAACGCCCGATGGAATTTTAAAGACGTGTTTGTATGATGATGGCGCTATGAATATAAAGGACGAGTTAAGGCGGGGAGTTGCGGAAAATGACCTGGAACAGTTGCTGCAAAACGCGTTTAGCCACAAAGCGGCCGACGGCTGGGAAGCGGAACGTTTGCGCGCAGCAAGCGGCGGTGTACATCAATCAATGGCTACCATAGGTGGCTGATAAAAATTAAATAAAACGGCAATATGATAACTGTTGAAGAAGCCGAAAAAATAATACTTGCACAAATTACCGATTACGGCGCGGAAATTATCCCGTTAGAGTTGGCAACAGGACGCGTGCTGGCCGAAAATATAAAGGCAGACCGGGATCTGCCACCTTTCGACAGGGTAACGATGGATGGCATTGCGATCAACTTTAACGCCGTCGAAAATGGCGTCAGCACTTTTAAGATAAAAGGCACCCAGGCTGCCGGCGATGAGCCTGTTGATATTGAGGATGGCAGCGAGTGTGTAGAGATCATGACGGGGGCCATGTTGCCTGCTTCGGCAGATACCATAATCCGTTATGAAGACCTGGAGATGCGCGCCGGCTTAGCCACGCTGGTAACCCACGAAATAAAACGCGGACAGAATATTCACTACAAAGGCAAAGACAAAAAGCAGCATGATGTGGTGGCAACACCAGGTCAATTGATCACCCCCGCACTTATCAGCATGATTGCATCAGTTGGTGAAGCCGAGTTGCGGGTTAAAAAAATGCCGCGCGTGGCGGTGATCTCATCCGGTGACGAGTTGGTTGAGGTAGATCAAACGCCAACCGGGTATCAGATCCGCCGGTCGAACAATTACATGGTGAAAGCCGTTTTGCAGCAACATAATATTAATGCTAAAATGCTGCACCTGCGGGATGATCCGGAAGACATTCAAAGACAACTCAAAACCTGTCTTGAAAATTATGACGTACTATTATTAAGCGGCGGTGTATCGATGGGTAAATTCGATCATATTCCTAAAGTGCTTGAATCATTGGGTGTTGAACAACTGTTTTACAAAGTGCAGCAGCGGCCGGGTAAGCCGTTCTGGTTTGGTAAACATCCCAAAGGGAACGTGGTATTTGCATTTCCGGGCAACCCGGTAGCTACCTTTATGTGCCTTCACCGGTATTTTTTGCCCTGGCTCAACGCCTCGCTTGGTAAAGAAAAGCAACCCGCGCTGAAAGCTGTTTTGAACGACAGGGTAAGCTTCCATCATCCGCTGAAATACTTTTTGCAGGTAAAACTGCATCAGAATGAATATTGTCAGTTGGTGGCCATACCGGTTGAAGGAAACGGATCAGGTGATTTTGCGAACCTAACCGGTGTTGATGCGTTTATGGAATTGCCGCTGCAGCGCAACGAATTTAAAAAAGGGGAGGTTTTCCCTATCTGGAAGTTTTGATTGAATTATATAAGATAAAGGTATGTTAACCCACATCGATAATAAAGGTAATCCAGCAATGGTGGACGTTGGCGAGAAGCAGGTGACCCGGCGCACGGCCGTTGCCCGCAGCATTGTTTCATTACCTGGGGAGATATTGGCGCAATTAGTTGACGGAGACCTGCAAACCAAGAAAGGTTCCGTTTTTCAGACGGCCATTATTGCCGGTATCATGGCGGCAAAAAAAACCGGTGAGCTGATCCCGCTTTGCCATCCGCTTGGATTGGATAATTGCTCAGTTAATATAAAGCTGAACCGGGAGAATGAACTGGTTATTGATTGTACTGCTATTATCACAGCCAAAACGGGCGTTGAAATGGAGGCACTTGTGGGTGCGTCGATAGCTGCTTTAACAGTTTACGACATGTGCAAGGCCATGAGCCACGATATTGTTATCAAGGAAACGAAGCTGATTGAAAAAACCGGAGGGAAACGTGATTTCAAAAGAACATAAAAAACATACGGCACTGGCCCGGCCGGCATTCGGAACATTTCACCGTAATGAATGGGCAATAGTTGGCGCGCCATGTACCGTTATCAAACTTTTGGCCGGTAGGGTAATTAAAGCGCTCGGCTCAGATTACCGTTTTGCCTATGCAGACACCACGCACAATGATGATCTGGTTTTGCCGCCGGGCCGCCTTTCAAACGGTGCCGTTCTGGAGTTTACAGACGAGATCAATTACCGCCAACTTAACTACGCAGTCGATTTTAACAGCTTTAAATTAAGAGAGACCTTTGCCCAGGCTGATCTGGTTATTGCCAACGGCAATCATCATCAGTGTAAAGCGCAGGTGGTCATCATCAGTGAGAAAAAAGAGGCGTCGCTGCAAAAACGTGTTGATCAGTTAACAAATGTTCAATTGTTTTTATTGGCTGATACAGCCGACGATATTTTTGATTTTGTAAAGGAAGCAATCCCCAACTGGCAGGAGATTCCCCGATACCACATTGATGATATTGAAAGCATTTGTGCATTCTTCAAAAATAAGATGCAGCAGGCTAAGCCGGTATTGAACGGCCTGGTGCTGGCCGGTGGTAAAAGCCAGCGGATGGGTTTTGATAAAGGCGCTATTAACTGGCATGGCCGCGAGCAGCGCTATTACATCGCCGACCTTTTAAAAACTTTTTGTAAAGAAGTTTTTATCTCCTGTCGTGCAGATCAGCAATTAACGATTGAAAATGATTACCCGACGCTTGCAGATACATTTCATGACCTTGGGCCGTATGGCGCTATATTATCGGCATTCCGCGAGAAACCCGGTAATGCCTGGTTGGTTATTGCGTCCGATTTGCCTTTGATGGATGAATATACTTTACAGTATTTGGTCGACAACCGCAACCCATCCTCAATTGCTACGGCTTATCAAAGTCCGCAAAATGAGTTTCCGGAGCCGCTGATAACTATCTGGGAGCCGAAAAGTTATCCGGTATTGTTATCGTTTTTGGCACAAGGGTATTCTTGCCCGCGCAAAGTGCTGATCAATAGCGAAATTACATTACTTAACGCCCCTGATCCCAACGCGCTCACCAATGTAAATACCCCTGATGAATTTGAAGGCATAAAGAAAATATTGCACCAAAAGATAGCTACCGAATGAAAACTGATTTTTTAAGATATAACTGTCAGATCGCCCTGCCTGGCTTTGGCGAAGAAACCCAGGTACGGTTGCAAAATGCCAGGGTATTGGTGGCCGGTGCGGGCGGACTTGGTTGCCCTGTAGCACAGTATCTCGCAGCAGCCGGTATCGGTACGCTGGGAATAGTTGATTTCGACGTTGTTTCAGAGAGTAATTTACACCGCCAGGTGCTTTATACACCCGCAGATGCAGGCCAAAAAAAAGTCAATGTTGCCTGCGAACGTTTGCAAAAACAGAATCCCGGTATCAAGTTAGTTCCGCACGATCTCAGAATCACGTCCCAAAACGTAATGGAGCTGATCTCGCGTTACGATATCATAGTGGACGGAACAGACAACTTTGAAACACGCTATTTGCTGAACGATGCCGCCGTTATAGCAGGCATACCTTTGGTTTACGGTGCCATTTACCAGTTTGAAGGCCAGGTTGCCGTTTGGAATGTAAACAACAGCACCGGAAGAAAGTCGCCAAATTACCGCGACCTGTTTCCCAGAGTCGATGCATCACAAATTCCCAATTGTACCGAGGGCGGCGTGATTCCTACGCTGGCGGGAATCATCGGCTGTATCCAGGCCAATGAGGTTATCAAGTACATCACGCAAACCGGCGAACTGCTTGCCGGAAAAATGCTTGTTTTTGACGCGCAAACCATGCAAAGCCACATCATAAAAATTGGTGATAGTACTCAAACCAATATCACGAGGATAACCGAAACCGTCACCATTCCAACAATTTCTGCTGAAGAATTAAAAGAGGAAATGAACCGGATTACGCTCATCGACGTAAGAACTGAAGAAGAGCGGGAGGAATTCAATATCGGCGGCCGGCATATTCCTGTAACCGACTTGCTGTCACATGTTGATGCTATCGCCAAAAATGAAAAGATTGTCTTCTATTGTGCCTCTGGCAGACGAAGCGGTGAAGCCGTAAAAATCGTAAAAAGTAAATTTCCCGATGCGAATGTTTTTTCTTTAGAGGGCGGGTTGAAGGATTTTCAGGGTTAAAGAGAAACTTATGAAGTTTTTAAAACTTCGTAAGTTTAAACGTCGCAACTAATTTCTATCCTCTAATCTCCAATCAACTAAATCAGGGCGTTGCGGCGACCCAAACTTCACCGTCCTCGAAAACTTCCTTTTTCCAGATGGGAACGGTTTGCTTTAAGGTATCGATAATGTAACGGCAGGCATCAAACGCAGCGGCCCTGTGCGCGGCAGATACGGCAATAATAACGGGCACTTCGCCAATATTCAATATGCCGGTGCGGTGATGAATCAGCACTTTTTGCACCGGCCATTTTTCAAATGCATGCTCTGCAATTTTCTGCATTTCTGCAATGGCCATCGGTTCATACGCCTCAAATTCAAGGCGGACGACCCTTTTGCCTTTGGTAGCATTACGGACAGTTCCAATAAAAACATCGATACCGCCCGACTCAGACGACATCACCCAATCAATTGCAGCTTGTGTATTTAACGGGGCAGAGGATATGCGAATATCTG
>DATCQV010000227.1:0-13818 GCA_036569325.1 Mucilaginibacter sp.
GTTAATTTTTGTTTCGGTAGTTTCTTTATTATATTGCCATATATAAACCTATATCATTTAATAGCGGGTTGTTTGTCCGGCTGCCAAACGGGTAACAGCAAAAATTACCAGTAATTTGAAAAGATTTCCATTTTATCAGCAACAGGACCAGGTTGATTGCGGGCCTACCTGTTTGAAAATGCTTACGAAATACTTTGGACGCACGTTCAGCATTCAAAAGTTACGGTCGCTTTGCCAGATCACCAAAGGCGGGGTTACTTTTTTGGATATGAGCCAAGCTGCCGAAAAACTCGGCCTTCATTCCATTGGTTTTAAGGCCGATGTAGCACAGATGAAAGAGCTTGAACTGCCCTGTATCTTACACTGGCGTCAAAACCACTTTGTTATACTCTACCTGGTAAAAAAGGATATGTTCTATATTGCCGATCCATCTGTAGGCTTACTAAGGCTTACCGAAAAGGAGTTTACCAATAACTGGATGGCGTCGTCAGAATATAACGATGGCGTGGCCTTGTTTGTAAATACCACACCCCGCTTTTATGACCAGGAAGACGAACAAACCAGTAAATTAAGCTGGGCATTTATTACACGGTACTTATGGTCGTATAAAAGCCTGCTTACGCAAATGGTGCTGGCGTTGGCTATGGGCACTATATTGCAGCTCATTGCCCCGTTCCTGACCCAATCTATCGTCGATCTCGGTATCAATAACCACAACCTAACGTTTATCCAGCTCATATTAGTTGCACAGGTAATGATATTTATCGGCAGCACGGGCATGGATTTTATCAAATCGTGGATTATGCTGCACATCAGTACGCGGGTAAACCTATCCATATTGACCGATCTGCTTATCAAGCTGATGAAATTGCCGATGAGCTTTTTCGATACGAAAACAGCCGGCGATATTATGCAGCGCATCAGCGACGAAAAAAGGATCGAGTCGTTTTTAACAGGCTCCACATTGAGTATCGTATTCTCATCTATCAACTTCGTGGTATTTGCAGTTGTCATTGCCATTTATAACTCGGTTATTTTTACGGTATTCGCCGTATCCACTATTGCTTACGTATGCTGGATAATCGTATTTCTGAAAAAGCGGCGGGAGCTCGATTACAAGCAATTTTCCAATAACTCAAAAAACCAGGACAATATTATCGAACTGGTTTTTGGTATGCAGGAGATCAAGCTAAATAATTCAGAGATCCGCAAACGATGGTCGTGGGAACGGATCCAGGCGCGGCTTTTCCATTTCAATATCAAGTCGCTGGCGTTAAACCAATACCAGCAGGCCGGCGCTGTCTTTATTAACCAGGGAAAAAATATCTTCATCACTTACCTGAGTGCAAAAGCGGTAGTCGATGGGCAGCTTACGCTCGGCGCTATGGTAGCTATACAATATATAATAGGCCAGCTTAACGGCCCGGTTGAACAGTTGCTGAACTTTATTAAAAGCTACCAGGATGCAAGGATTAGCGTTGAGCGTTTGAATGAGATCCATGAGCAGGGGGATGAAGAACCGGAGGGCAAAATGTATATCAACAGGCTGCCCGACCAAAAAAGCATCGCCATTAACAACCTTACCTTCCGGTATCCCGGCGCGGGAAACGAACCCGTGCTCCATAATATCGATCTTTTTATACCGGCCGGAAAAACTACTGCCATAGTTGGCATGAGCGGCAGCGGCAAAACAACCATCCTGAAATTATTGCTGCGTTTTTATATGCCCGAAACCGGCGAGATAAGGGTAGGCACCGAGCGGTTGAACGATGTGCGGCACCGCCTGTGGCGCGATCAGTGCAGTATTGTTATGCAGGACGGGTACCTGTTCACCGACACCATTGCCAACAATATTGCCATCAGCGAAGAAGAGGCCGACCCCGATAAGTTGAAGACCGCCATAAGGATAGCCAACCTGCAGGATGTAATAGAAGGCCTGCCTTACGGCTTAAATTCGCAGATAGGCCCGGGCGGAGGTGGCTTAAGCCAGGGGCAGAAACAACGGATACTGATAGCGCGCGCCGTTTATAAAAATCCCGAGTACATTTTCTTCGATGAGGCAACCAATGCCCTGGATGCCAATAATGAAAAGGCCATAGTAAACAACCTGAATGAATTTTTAAAGGGGAAAACCGTCGTGGTAGTTGCCCACAGGCTAAGCACCGTTAAAAATGCCGATAACATTGTGGTGCTGCATAAAGGCAAAATAGTTGAACAGGGAACTCACCAGGAGCTCACCCGGCAAAAAGGCGAGTATTACAATTTGATAAAGAACCAATTGGAGTTTGGATTATAGTTATGGAACAGAACAGCCAGCCGCTGCACAGCGAGGAAACAGAAGACATTATTACCAAGCCGCCATCGCGCATAATCAGGTGGGGGATAACCATGTTCGTTGCAACGCTGATAATCCTGATCTCTCTTTCGTTCCTGATACATTACCCCGACCTGATTCGTACGCGGATGGTTATTTATGCCTCCGGCTCGTCAAAACCCCTGCGGGCAAACACCGGCGGCCGGCTGATCAGGCTGTTGGTTAGCCAGGGGCAGTGTGTTATCCCAGGACAGCCGCTGGCGTTCATAGAAGCTTCCGTGAGCCACGAAGACGTGATGTCGCTATCGAAGGACCTGAATGGTCTGAAAGATAATATCCTCAAAAATTCCGGAGAACCGGATAAAGCGCTGGTGGCCCAGGCATACAAACTAAAAAGCCGGTTCGTGGCGGTTTTTCAGGGCGAAAGGCCGGTACAACAAAGTGCAGACGTGCAACTATGCCAGAACTGCAGGGCTTCGTTGATAAATGAAATAAATACACTCATTGCTTATATCGGTAAATGGCTGCAGGAATACATGGTGGTAGCTCCCCAAGCGGGTACGGTATCAGTCATTGGCTTACTGACCGAAGGACAACTGCTTAAAGCAGGGCAGCCGCTTTTTTATATTGACGGCGGCGGTTCGGGGTTTTATGGCGAAATGAGCATTCCGCAATATGAGATCGGCAAAGTAAAAAAGGGTCAAAAGGTAATGATCAAGCTTACGGGTTACCGTTTCGAGGATTTCGGAATAATTAACGGTACGATCGATACTATCGGCGAATTGCCTTATAATGACAGCGTTTTTGTATCGCGGGTGAAATTTAATGGTGCTTATAACAAAAATATTATTTTGAAAAGCGGCTTATCGGCAGAGTCTGATATCGTTTCAAAGGATGTCTCTTTAGCGGATAGGTTAATTAATACGCTAAAGAAAGCTATTAGCACGCAATAAAGGCGGGGTTGGGTTTAAGTAAAAAGCAAAGATTTCTGAAATAATATTTGTATTATCGAATAATATTTCTATTTTTATTTTCCTAATTGAGCCTAACCTAAACCTATATCCTTATGAAAAAAAATGTTGTTGAGACCAT
Organism: Mucilaginibacter sp.; assembly: GCA_036569325.1. Lineage (GTDB taxonomy): Bacteria > Bacteroidota > Bacteroidia > Sphingobacteriales > Sphingobacteriaceae > Mucilaginibacter. The sequence continues at coordinate 3,407 of DATCQV010000227.1, forward strand.
CTTCAGCGTTGTTAAAAGCCTGAATCTTCCTGTTACAAAAACAACCATTATCCGGGAAATTAATGAAAATCCGCACAATGAAACCTTATTTGCCATAAGCGACGCCCTGTCGAAGTGGAAGATCACCAACGCGGCCTATCGTTTAACTCCTGATGAGCTGGATAGCGATTTTTGCCCTTTTATTGCTTATATGAATAAAGGAATAAAAGAGTACGAATTTGTTCATGTAAAAAGCATAGACGATAAGCAGGCGATAATCAGTAATGAAAATTATAAGGATAGGGTAATTGACCGGAACCAGCTTAATAAACTATACAACGGCACGGTGCTCATTATTGAGCCCGAACCGGATGCAGGCGAGATCAACTATAAAGTCAACCGCCGCAAAGAAGTGGCTGAAAGTTTGAAAACGCCACTGCTGGCTTTGGCAGCGGTGGTATTTTTATCGGGCCTCTTTATCCAGAGCCCAGTATCATTAGGACACGGCCTTTATTGGCTTTTAATAAAATGTGCCGGACTTGGTGCGTCTCTCTTGCTGGTCACTCAAACATTGCAGGCGGATAACCCGCTGGCTAAATCATTTTGTTTTAAAGGGAAACATGCCGATTGTGACGATATTCTCACTGCGAAAGCATCTCACGTGTTTCCGTGGCTTTCATGGTCGGAAGTGGGGATGTTTTACTTTACGGCTACATTGCTTTTGCTGGTGTTTTCGTACGGCACCCCAGGCATACCCGAAACACTTGCTGTGCTGAGCGCTTTATGCCTGCCCTATGTTGTTTATTCGTTAAGCTACCAGGCGTTTGTTGCAAAAAAATGGTGCGTATTATGCACATCGGTGCAGGCCGTATTGGTGCTTGAGTTTTTTGCTTATGCAGGGCGCTTATCTAATCCGTTTGTGAAACTTGGGATTGAAGGATATTACTCGCTCGCTTTAGCAGCGTTATTCCCGGTTTTAATCTGGGCGTTACTAAAACCTTTGCTAAAAAGTGCCGGCGAACTTTCATCGGCCCGCAAAACCCTCGCGAAGTTCAGGAACAATGACGAGTTGTTTAAAAAGGAACTATCGCAGCAACCGGCCTACAACCTGCCCAATGAAGATTTTGCTATTGTTTTGGGCAATCCTGCCTCAAAGAAAATAGTCACCATCGTTTCCAATCCTTATTGCACGCCATGCTCAATTACACACAAGGAACTTGATGACTGGCTTTCTGTTTCAGACGATTTGCAGGTGCGTGTAATTTTAACCAACACACAACAGGGCAACGAGACCGCCCGGCACCTGGTAGCTCTCAATAATACCGGTGATACTGCTCTCGTGAAACAGGCTTTGCATGATTGGTATAAGCAATCGAAAAAGGACTATACATCATGGGCTAAAAAGTACCCTGCCGATTTGCAGTCGGCCCTGTGCGATGAGGTAATGGAAAAACAAAGCAAGTGGTGCGAAACTGCCGATGTAAGGTTTACGCCGCTGGTCATCGTCAACGGGCATCAGCTTCCGGAAAGCTATAAGATAGAAGACCTGAAATACCTTGTTTGAAAACGGCAAACGGCACCGTTTGCTTACCTGATACCTGTCACTTCCTTATTATAAACTATTCATTTGTAAACTATTAACCGGTGGCTGCAATAACCTCCGGCGGGCAATCGGCCTGATGTTACTGCATCCGGGAGTCGCGGCAATGATATTGTTCTGGCCAGCAATTAAGTTCTCCCGTCTTAATAAAACGGGATAAGGAAAGCCGAACCTGAAAATAGAGGCAAAACCGATTAAATTTTTTTACTATGAAGAAAGTAAGTTTAAAATTGGGCAGCGTAAAAGAAATGCTGAGCAATGAGGAGATGAAAAAGATCTCCGGCGGCTACGCAGTATGCTGCTGTGTAGGCGGTACCTACGGCTATCTCGACTGTAATCACAGTTGGTCTGGCGGTATCGGCCAATCTAATTGCAGCTCATGGTGCTACACCTATGGTGGCGGCGCATCAGGTGCACAATGGGATGCTAACAGCTTGTGCAACCACTGGGGCGGCTCATGCGGCTCGTAAAGAAAAAGGAACCTTCGGGTTCCTTTTTTATATACCTGTATCACCTCCTTTAAACCGATAAAGAAATTGTTTGGCCAGCAATTAAGTTGCCTGCCTTGGTAAAACAGGATAGGGAAAGCCGAACCCGAAAATAAAGGCATAACCGGTTTAATTTTTTATATGAAAAAAGTGACTTTAAAGTTGGGCAGCGTAAAGGAAATGCTGACCAACGAGGAGATGAAAAAGATCTCCGGCGGTTACAATGTGTGCTGCTGCGTAGGCGGTATGTACGGTTATCTGGAATGTAATCACAGTTGGTCGGGCGGTACCACCAATTGTAGTTCCTACTGCGCTACGTACGGAGCCTCCGGTGCGCAATGGGATGCCAGCAGCCTGTGCAATCACTGGGTTAGCCCACCCTGTCCTTGATTTAAAAAAGGAACCTCCGGGTTCCTTTTTTAAATACGAAATACCCCTATCGGAAATATTGTTTGGCCAGCAATTAAGTTGCCTGCCTTAGTAAAACAGGATAGGGAAAGTCGAACCCGAAAATAAAGACATAACCGGTTTAATTTTTTATTATGGAAAAAGTAAATCTGAAGTTAGGCAGTGTAAAGGAAATGCTGACTAACGAGGAGATGAAAAGCATCTCCGGCGGTTACGCCGTATGCTGTTGCGTGGGCGGCATTTACGGCAATTGGGAATGTAACCATAGCTGGTCTGGGGGCTACGGCGAAACTAACTGTAGTGCCTATTGTGCCAGCAATCAGGCTTTTGGTTCGCAGTGGGATTCGAGCAGCCCATGTAACCATTGGGTTAATCCTCCCTGCCCTTAATTTGAAAGGAACCTTCGGGTTCCTTTTTACATCTGGCAAAATCACTTTGAATTTCTGCGAAAGCATAAAAATATTGTTTGGCCGACAATTGAGTTGCCTGTCTTAACGAAAAAACAGGATAAGGAAAGCCAAACCCGAAAAAAGAGGCATAACCAATTAATTTTTTATTATGAAAAAAGTGCATTTAAAATTAGGCAGCGTAAAAGAAATACTGAGTAACGAAGAGATGAAAAAAATCTCGGGAGGCTATCTGATGTGCTGTTGTATTGGAGGCTACTATGGCTCACTCGACTGTACAAACAGTTGGTCGAGATCTCCTGATTCTACAGGCAATTGTTATCACAGCTGCACCGATCCCGCCCAGCAATATCCGGGTACCGGCGGCGCACCGTGGGATGCAAGCAGCCCGTGCAACCATTTTGGACACTGTTAATTCTAATTAAACAGGAGGGACCGCATGGTCCTCTTATCCTGAAACGTATAACCGATAAATTTTTTATCCATGAAAAAAATAGGTCTGAAGTTAGGCAGTATAAAAGAAATGCTGACCAACGAGGAGATGAAAAGGATCTCTGGCGGATACGCCGTATGCTGCTGTGTAGGTGGCAGCGGTGGTGGCGCTGAATGTAATCACAGCTGGTCTGGCGGTATCGGACAAACCAACTGCGCCTCATGGTGCGCGCAATATGGCGCTACCGGCGGGCAATGGGATGCCAACAGCCTGTGCAACCATTGGGGCGACCCCTGTGGTTCGTGATAAATGAGCCTGGCTGTTGCCAAAATACAAAAGCTTTGTTGGCCGACAATTAAGTTGCCTGCCTTACAAAAAACAGGATAGGGAAAGCCGACCCCAAAAAAAGAGGCATAACTAACTAAACTTTCATTATGAAAAAAGTGACTTTAAAATTAGGCAACGTTAAGGAAACGTTGAGTAACGAAGAGATGAAAAAGATCTCGGGCGGTTACGTAATGTGCTGCTGTATTGGGGGTGTTTACGGCGATCTTGATCCATGTACCCACAGCTGGTCAAGATCTATGGATTCTACAGGCAGTTGTTATCATACCTGCACCACCCAGCAAAATCCAGGCACTGGTGGCGCGTTATGGGATGCAAGCAGCCCATGCAACCACTGGGGGCAATGCTAATTAAAGAGGGGCCCGACAAGGCCCCTTTAATTTAACAACAACCGGGCTTCCTGCCGGCCCGCTATGGTCGATGGTTCGTTTTTTAGAAAATAGTTTCGCTCTATAAAAAACACATCGGGGATTTCTTCCCAGTGCGGGATGATCAGGTCGTTCTGTTTCTTAAATTTAATGAGGTGATAAAGTAGTGCTTCCACTTTACCTGCATAATATAAATTGCCGTTGTTCCATTCCAATTCGCCGCACAGGCCTTCTATCACCATAAAAACAAAATGTGCGCTGATCTCGCCGTTAGCGGCCAGTCGTTTTACAATATGCGTCATACTTTCAATAGGCGTGGTAATATCGAAAATAGAGAGGCCCTCCATTAATGGTATCCAGGCAAAATTGCATTCATCAAAGCAATAATGACCGGCGCCTGTAAAAACCTCCACGTAATCATTGCTCAACTCGAACAACGTGTTTATGGCAGGGGTATTTTTAAAAAGTGTAAAAAAACCGGTGATGTATTCTTCTCTCACACATATAACCTCGTATTCTGTAAGTACCTCATCTGTAATAAAACCCCGGATATCGCCAAATATCACATCCATATCACCATGCCCCCAAAAAGCATAATCTGTTAACAGATGGTTAAATATGGCCCCATAGGCTGGTTTCAGATCGCACAGTTTATAAGGATTACCTACGTTTACCTGCAGTCCTAATTTTTGCGAAGCGAGATCCTGGAATTCATCTATGCTTATTTTAAAAAGATGCACATTATCCGGAAGAGCTGCGGGCAGCGCGATATCGCCGATGATAAAGAAATCCACCGTAGGATTAAAGGCACACGATTTTAAATAAAAGGGAAGATACCACGGCGCTTCGCCGAAATAGCAGGTAATAAGCGCAATTTTGTAATTAACAGTAGGTTTAGGCATAAAACGGTGTTGCAGCGGATTTGATTTTACCGCTTTTTACACTGACCTAAATATATAAAGAAATATTTATTTGTACATTTATTTTATTAAGCCACAGGCAATAAAACCTAAATCAAATCACATCAATCATAAATGGATAGCGGCCTCAAAATTATTCAAACGCTGTATCTGCCCGAAGATGGCAAGGACCCGCTATTGAATACACTCGGATTTCTCTCTCCTGAATTTAACTGGATGGGGTGGGCTTTGAGCTGTTTGCAATTGAAACAGTTTTACCCTGAAGTTGAATTATACACCAATGCTGCGGGTCGCGAGGTTTTAATAAACAGGCTCCGGCTGCCTTACGACGGCGTACGTATTTTGAACGATATGGATTTCCCAAAGCAACTTTGGGCCTATCCCAAGCTTTATACTTATAGTGTACAGAATTCGCCCTTTTTGCACGTTGACGGCGACGCTTTTTTTTGGGAACGCTTGAGCGCTGGTATGCAGCAGCAGTCCTTAATAGCCCAAAACGTAGAAGTTAACGGATCCTATTACTTTAGCCTGTTAAAATACCTGGAGCGGGTAGGTGTCATCCTTCCCGATAGCATTACTCAGTTGTTAGCGAATGGCGTTCAACCGGCGGCTTTTAACGCGGGGATATTAGGAGGCACGGATACCGGTTTTATTAAAGCATATACGACCGAGGCTTTTGAGTTTGTCAGGTCGAATTATAAAAGGCTGGAAAGTTTAAACCTGCCCGAGGTTAACATGATCTTTGAGCAGGTGCTTTTTTATAGTATGTCGAGGCAAAGAAATACCAAGGTTGCCTGTTACCTGCGCGAAGAAATAACCGATATGACCTATCCCGGTTTTGCAGACTTTGAAAACGCAGGGGAAGACGTAAAATACATTCACCTGATGGGGGCATTCAAACAAAACCCCGACCGGTGCTATCGCCTCGCCGAACGTTTGCGTAATGATTATCCTGATCATTACTACCGCGTCATAACCGAATGTAAAAAAGCCGGTGTCAATATGTTTTTGAGTTATTATAACAAGGCCCCCAACGTTTCTAATGGTTTACATACAAACTGGAAAAGCATATACGAACACCAGAAAGCACAATTTGCCCGTACCGATGACCTGTTTAAAAGTAACAGACTATCAGCCGTCAAGTTCAAGACAAGCAAATTTTTACAGGTGGATAAATCTGCAGAAGACGTAGTTAAATATGCGCTGCCCATAAGTTATAGAATGACCTATGAGGAAATGACCCCCGACCAGTTAGACAAAATATTGATAGAGCTTTTGGGCGAACCGCGGTCATTTGATGAACTGCAGCAGCTTATTGCAGAATATTTTGACGACAGTGATTCGGATGAAAGTATGCAGGCCATCAAAAAACTATTGACCATTAAGTTGAGAAAAGGGCTTTACCGGCATCTTTATGAAGTTTGTTGAATGAACCCGTAATTCAAAAATGATTTCTTAAACCACCTTAAGTATTCACCGTTTTAAACAGCGTTGTTTTGTATCAACAATTAAAACAAAACATCCATGAGCACACCTGCAGAAAAAAACGGAATGAACAGTGAACAATTAACAGAATTAACCAAAGAACTTATTTATGAGGCCACGCATTTTAACGTTCCATACGTAGAGCAGATCTATGCGGATAAGCTACTAATAATTGAAGTTGCCGAAGATCGCCATACGGTAAACACCATGAATAAAGAGCAGCTCCTCACCTTTGTTACCGGTAACAGGGACGCAGGTATAGCCCCATTGTCGTCCAATACCGAGTTTCATTATGCAGTGTGCGAAGAAAATATGGGCGTAGTGGTAATGACCCGTGAATTGGAACTCAACGGAAAATGGGGTAAAAAGTTCTTTACGCTTATCTGGGAATATTCATCTGGGAAATGGCAGGTTGTTAAGGAATCATACCTGGCATTGAATTAGGATCATATTATCATCGATATTTCAAGCAAAACCTCAGGAGAAATTAGTAAAGTGTCGTTGATATTCAAAGTTTTAATTAACTTTGAATATCAAAGTACTTTATAATGAAAAGAATCGAAGAGATTTATTACGAAGCAAAGTCCGACAAATGGTTCAACCGGTTCGCTGTTTTTTGCCGCATTGCTTTAGCAGCCGGCTTTTTTATAGCCGGTTATGTTAAGATCGTGGGCGAGCGGTTCGCCGCGGGTCTGCCGTCCAATAATCCTTTAGGACATTACTTCGATGCTTTGCATATAACCGGATATTATTACACTTTTATTGGAGTTGCCCAGATGATAGCGGCTATACTATTGCTGATTCCGAGAACTTCCCTTTTGGGGGCATTGATGTATTTTCCTATTATCGTTAATATTTGTGTACTGACCTATGCCACCCGCTTTGACGGTACCCGCATCGTCACAATGATGTTATTGGCAAACCTGTTTTTACTAATTTGGGATTACGATCGTCTAAAATACATTTTGCCATTCAAACAACACCCAATAGATTCTCCTGTTATAAAAAGACCTCTGGGCAAACGGCTCCGGATTATATTTTTTGGAGGCTCCTTCGCTATCGTGACCTTTATCATCGTCGGCACCTTCTATTTATTTGAGATCATACCGGGCAATTCCGAAGAGGAGGGCAGAAATCAATGTGCATCCAGCAAAAATCCCGGTGCCTGCCAGGTTTTCTGCGATTGTATCTACAAACAAGGACAGCCGCTGGATAGTTGCCTGGCAACTTTTAACAAGGCGAAAGATATTCGGAAATCGAAGCCGTAAATAGCCGGTCGTTGTCTGATACTTGTTATTTGATCAGCTTTGTTCGATCTCTTTTAAGCTATCCATCTTTTTGTACGCTAAAAACCCTTTGATATCCTCAAAGTGTTCACGTACGCGTTTATTGCCGAACTCGAATACTTTATGTACCAGCCCGTCCAGGAAGTCCCGGTCGTGTGATACCAGGATCAGGGTGCCGTCAAAATCGCGGAGGGCGTCTTTGATGATATCTTTGGTTTTCATATCCAGGTGGTTGGTAGGCTCATCCAGTATCAGCAAATTTACCGGCTCTAACAGGAGTTTGATCATCGCCAAACGGGTTTTCTCTCCACCCGAAAGTACCTTGACCTTTTTGGTAGTATCATCACCGCTGAACATGAACGCACCTAACAGATCTCTGATCTTAATAGAGCCATCGCTTAACGGGATCTGATCAATGGTTTCGAATACGGTTAAGTTCTCATCCAGTAGCGCAGCCTGGTTCTGGGCAAAGTAGCCGATCTTAGCATTATGCCCTACTTTCAAGTTTCCTTCAAAATCAATCTCGTTCATAATGGCTTTGATCATGGTTGATTTACCTTCGCCGTTTTTACCAACGAATGCTACCTTTTCTCCGCGTTCTATCACCATCGATGCATTTTTGAATACGGTATGGTCGCCGTAACTTTTGCTCAGGTCTTCAGCAATCAGCGGGTATTGCCCCGAGCGCGGCGATGGAGGAAATTTCAACCGCAGGGCCGAAGTATCTACTTCATCAATTTCGATGATCTCGAGCTTTTCCAGCATCTTTACCCGTGACTGCACCTGCAGAGTTTTTGAATAAGTTCCTTTGAAACGGTCTATAAATTCCTGGTTATCGGCAATAAAACGTTGCTGCTCTTCGTAAGCTTTCAGCTGATTGACACGGCGATCGGCGCGTAATTGAAGGTAATGGCTGTATTTGGCTTTGTAGTCGTAAATACGGCCCATGGTCACTTCTATGGTGCGGTTGGTGATATTGTCGACAAAAGCCCGGTCGTGCGAGATCACCATTACAGCCTTGGCAGAATTGATGAGGAAATCCTCCAGCCACTGAATACTTTCTATATCCATGTGGTTGGTGGGCTCATCCAATAAGATCAGATCGGGCTTTTTTAACAAGATCTTGGCGAGCTCGATCCGCATGCGCCAGCCGCCCGAAAACTCGGAAGTTTGCCGGGTAAAGTCTTTGCGCTCGAAGCCAAGTCCTTTAAGTACTTTTTCGGCCTCGGCTTCGTAATTGGTGTCTTCTACGCTGTAAACCTTCTCACTTAGTTCCGATACCCGTTCTATCAGCTTCATGTACTCGTCACTTTCGTAATCGGTGCGAACGTTCAGCTGCTCATTCACTTCATCAAGTTCCTTTTGCATTTGGTTGGCCTCTGCAAAGGCTTTCATAGTTTCCTCAAAAACGGTCACCTTATCCTGGGTGAGTAAATGTTGCGGCAGATAAGCGATAACAGCCTCTTTCGGGCCAGTTACATTACCGGTAGTAGGTTTGGCTTCGCCGGCAATGATCTTTAGGATGGTGGATTTGCCGGCGCCATTTTTGCCCATCAGAGCTATTTTGTCGTTCTCATTGATGGGGAAGGTTACATCACTGAATAGGGTGGTTCCGCCAAATGAAACGGAAATATTATTGACATTGATCACAATATGGGCGTGTTAATTTGGCTGCAAAGATAAGTATTGCCAGGGTACTTTGTTCCCAACGTTTAAAAAATGGCGATTAGATTTCTTTCTTCACCTGATTAGTATTCAACTCGAAAGTCTGTTTATCGCTTCTTCTTTTGTAAACAGAAAATTGATCAGTTTGCCCTTATTGCTTTCGCGGATAAAATCATCCAGACTTTTGCTGCCGGTCTGGCTAAAATCTCCTATGATTACTAAACGAACCCGGAAATTGCTAAACTTTTGTAAGATTTCGCCGGCCATTCCATTTTTAAGCTCGAAGAAGTCCGGAATGATCTGTACTTTGCTAATAATGACTTTATCATAGCCCTGGTAATAAATATTTCCTAACAGGTCTATGCCATCCTCTGCTGTTTTTATGAGGAGTTCATCCGCTTCTATAGTGATGATCCCCATGCCATCAATCTCCTTAAACTCCATATTCAGCAAAGATAGGTCGTTAATTAAATCTTTTAGGAGCAATTAGATACAATTAGCTTCTCTAAAATAAATGTTTGACAGCGAAGGCTCTGCCGGAACCTGATTTTAGATATTGCTCAAATTCGTAAGCTTTGTATCTGTCAGGAAAGGAACAGCACCAGATTAATTTAAGAGGCAAATGATGTTTTGTTGCCGGGACGTAGCCTTTTTGTGGCGCGTAAATCTTTCTTTCAGATTTATAGTACATCCTGCATAATATTTGCCATTATTTAGTTCGAGAATGTAAACATAATACCACGTTGAAGAGGCCATTTGGTCGTAAAATAAGAAAACCTCAATAAATGCTATTTATTGAGGTTTAACTTTTTCGCTCGTACATCTGCCGGCGGACCCTCCTTCGCGTTCTACTGACGGACTTTGTCCGCCATAGCCCGCTTCGGCGGGCGAAGGCGGAGAGTTAGGGATTCGAACCCCAGGACCTGTTACAGTCAACAGTTTTCAAGACTGCCGCAATCGACCACTCTGCCAACTCTCCGGGGTCAAAAGTACAAAACCGGGCCGAATTGGCAAATCTGAAGTTGAGA
>DATCQV010000228.1:0-3438 GCA_036569325.1 Mucilaginibacter sp.
ATACGTTGAACAACACAAAGACGACGCTATTAAAATAATGCATCAAACCGGTGTGCCGGCAAGCATTGTTTTAGGCGTAGCCATGCACGAATCGGGTTGCGGCAACAGTCTGCTCGCCAAAAACCTGAATAACCAGTTTGGCGTAAAGGGTGGCGGCGGCGCTACCTTTAAAAAGGGCAAAAAGGTTGTCAAAACAAAATACAAACGTTATCAATCGGTTTACGATTCTTTCCAGGACTTTGCGCGGATCATGACCGAGCGCAGCGAATTCAGCAGTCTGGCAGATAAATTCACCCATTTCGATTACGCAGGATGGGCTAAAGGGATCCAGAAACGTGGTTACTGCAGCAGCCATACCTGGGCTTCGCAAGTGATGGGAATCATCAAAAAATATCACCTCTACAATTTCGATGAGAACCCGGCCGACACAAGTAAAACTGCCGGCGGCGATCAAATGGCTCAGAATAATTAAAATAAAAGGCTTTTAATCAGCCCAAAACGTAACCTACTTATCACATACAACGTTATAAGTCGTAATTCCGGAGCATGATCTAACTATGCGCGGGTGTTTTTGATTTATTATTGATATGAGGAAATTAGCTTACTTATTTATGGGGCTGGTGTTGATTACCGCCTGTTCTGCCCGGAAAGGCTCGGTGACCAACAGGAGCGCCCGCAAGAACAACAAAAGCGTTCAAAAGGCAAACAGTTCAAGCATTGCCAACTATACCCCGCTAACATCGTTACAATACATTGAAAAATATAAGGATATTGCTATACAGGAAATGAACCAGTACGGCATACCGGCAAGTATTACGCTGGCGCAGGGGCTGTTCGAATCGGGCAGCGGCAACGGCGAATTGGCACGCTATGCCAACAACCATTTCGGTATAAAAGCCACTTCAACCTGGCAGGGAAAGGTATATTACCGCGACGACGATAATCCGAACGACGTTTTCCGCGTGTATGATAAGGCTGAAGATTCCTTCCGTGATCATTCCCTCTTCCTGCAAAAGAAAAACTACGCCCATTTATTTGAGTTGGAGAAAAACGATTATAAAGGCTGGGCTTACGGGCTGAAAAAAGGCGGCTACGCTACCAATCCTAAGTATCCGCAATTGCTCATTGGCATTATCGAGAAATATAACCTGAATCAGTATGATATGCCAGAAGGCAGCGAAATTGCCAAAATAGACCGCACCAAACAGGTGTTCACCACCATCGATAAAAAAGAAGACAAAGCCGCAAGGGATAGCGCGCAAAGCCCTTCGGTTCCTGCAGTTAAAACTTACATCATAAAAGCGGGCGATACACTATACAACATTTCCAAACGTTTTGGGTTGACTGTCGATACCCTCAAAGCGTTGAACAACATGGCCGATAACAATATAAAAATTGGCCAGAAGCTTGTAGTAACACAATAGGGTTGTTAATTTTTGTTAAATAATACCTTTAGGAACGCGCGAAAGCTGTAGTTTTAGTGTTGCAAATGAAATGGGCGTTAGTGTTTTGTTTTCTGTTTTTAACAGTAAAAGTTTTTTCGCAGGATAAAACTATAGATGGGATTGTGTTTGATAAAGACACGAAAGACCGTATAGCCACGGTAAGCATCCACAACATTACCGCCGGCACCTCCATTTACGATAACCTGAAAGGCGAATTTAAAATAGTGGCCTCTCCCGGCGATCAGCTGGTGTTTACCCGAGTAGATTATCTCCCCGATACCGTAAAGATACAGGCGCAGGTTCCGCTGGCTATTTATATGCAGCGAAAGGCTATTCAATTGCGCGAAGTAACCGTGCGCGATTCGGCCTGGAATCCTCAAAAACAACTGGAGCTGACTAAGCAACAGTTCAGCAAGGCTTATGGTCCGCTGGCTTATAATGACCTGCTTACCTCTCCCTCCAGCGGCGGCGCCGGCCTGAGTATCGATGCGATATGGAATGCGATCAGCAAAAGCGGCCGCAATGCCGAAAAATTGCGCAACACCATTGAGCGCGATTACGAACAAAATACTATCGACTATCGTTTTAACCGCACCTACGTAGGGAACATAACCGGGCTGAAGGATGATAAGCTCACCGCTTTTATGACCCGATACCGCCCTGGTTATTATACCACCAAAACGGCTACCGAATATGAGTTTGTAGCCATGATCCGCGCTAACCTGCGCCGCTTTATGCGTAATCAGCGTACCTACAAACTGCCTGAACTGGTCACCCCGCCGGTAACCAATAATTAAGCGCCTTTACCTCAAAAAAATCTCCGTGCCCTTTGCGTTTTCTCTACCGCCCCGGGTGGTTATTTGCCATTTAACCACAGAGAGTGCTGAGAAGTCGCGTAGAACACGGAGAGAAATAACTATCCGGATGTTGTTTAGTATTTAATTACAAAATATCCTGATTTACGCTTGATTCCGGTCGAAGTTGCGTACTCCAGCTGATAGAAATAAGTGCCAGGATTCTGCATTTTTCCGGTAACGCTCGAGTGCCCGTCGAAGGTTTTGCCGTTGCTGCCATAACCGGCTGTTTCGTAAACCTTACCGCCGTTAACATCCATAATTATCACTTTGTTGTTCGGATACTGATCGATGTTTTCGATGGCAAGCACATCATTGTTACCATCGCCGTTTGGCGACAGTAGTTGATGCACTATGGGTTCGCCAACAATTGGCGCTTCGGCTGTATTTATTGCGATCACCATTGATGCCATTGTTACAGCAATATTTACCGTTGCCGCACTGTTGCCACCTTGATTATTGCCCGTTATGGTATATGTTGTTAATGGACTGGTTACAGTAGGCGTACCGCTGATTACGCCCGTCGACGAATCGAGGTTGAGGCCGGCCGGCAAGGCCTTATCTATGCTATATCCATTTATTGTAATCTTTCTGATATCATTAAACGTTGCGTCTTCAACATACAAATCTCCAATATAATCTAACGCCAGCCCTATCGGGTTACCAAAAGTAGCCTGGGTGCCTATGCCGTTTACCGGGGCCGTTGTGTTACCTTTTACTCCGGCAAAAGTAGAAACCGTTCCGTCCGGAGTTATCCGGCGCACCAGTTGATTGTTAAAATCGGCCACGTAAACTATCCCCGATGGTTCAACAACAAGCCCAACAGGTCCGTTGAACTTTGCCGAAGAGCCATTGCCGTCGGCGTAGCCGGCACTGCTGCCTGCTAATGTACTTACCGTTCCGGTGTTGGTTATTTTCCGAATGCGATTGCTGTTAAAATCAGACACATAAAAATTTCCGGCTGCATCTACACGGATGGATATCGGTTTTGAGAATTGAGCCGTCTGCGGGTCGCCATCGGTTGTACCGGCTGCACCGGTACCTGCAAATACGCTTACAGCGGCATCGTCTGTAATTGAGCAAATCCTGTTGTTGAATGTATCAGCTATATAAAACTTTCCCCCCGCGTACACAATGCC
>DATCQV010000229.1:0-7334 GCA_036569325.1 Mucilaginibacter sp.
TCATTGCCAACGGCGACATTGCCCGCATTAAAAAAGTGCGCCGTTTTGAGGAACTGTACGGCTTCCGCTTTGCCGATGTACAACTGGAGTTTATCGACTATGCTGAAGACCCCGTCATTGATGCCAAAATTATGCTCGATACGCTGTACTCCGAAGCGCCGGCCTTATTGCAGGACGATCAAAAACGTTTCTACCTCGAAGTAATGAAGGATTATGAGCATATTCCTGCCAAACGCGATAAATGGAACGAGCTGAAGAAAAACCCTTACTATAACGCCCTGCAGATCAAATTTGCCTACGCTATCACCTGCCACAAAGCCCAGGGCGGTCAATGGGATGCCGTCTTCATCGACCAGGGTTTTTTGACCGACGAAATGGTAAATACCGATTTTCTCCGCTGGTTTTACACGGCCTGCACGCGTGCAGTTTCAGAACTGTATTTGGTTAATTTCAACAAACAATTTTTTGTGAAGAGCGAGGAAGAATAATTGTTATAGCGGGAAGTCATTTTTGCCGGCAGCGGATAGTTGATAATCTCTCCAACCAATTTCCCTGAATCCTGTTATATCACAAGGATGAAATCAAAGGCATTCATTTACATATCGTTAGGCGTCGACCTCATCATCGCTGCATCTAAATTTGTGGCCGCCGGGTTTACCGGGAGCTCATCGATGATGTCAGAGGGGATACATTCTGTTATCGATGCCATCAGCCAGGTCTTGCTCATTTGGGGAATTAAAACCAGCAAACGGAAAGCTGATATTTCGCGCCCGTTCGGTTACGGTAAGGAATTCTATTTCTGGGCGTTTATCGTCTCCTTAATGATATTTGTTTTAGGCGGATGCGCCTCTATATTCCAGGGAATAACCCGGTTAAAGCACCCCGAACTTAGCGGCACCGGTTTCTGGAATTATTCGGTGCTGGCCATAGCCTTCATTTTTACGTCTATATCTCTGCGGGCGGCCCTGAAGGAATTTAACCTGCAGCGCGGAAATACACGATTTTGGACCGCAGTTAAGCGAACCAAAGATCCCTCGGTCATCATTGTGCTGCTGGGCGACGTTGGTGATATGCTTGGGCTCATTGTCGCATTTTTTGGTGTTTTCCTTGGTCATCGCTACCACAACGCTTATTATGATAGCGTCGCCTCACTTATTATCGGCGTTATTCTCGTGGCTATTTCGGGAGTGTTGGTGCGCGAAAGTAAAAGCCTGCTGCTCGGCGAGACCACCAGCCGTAAAACCTTGCGAAAGGTTATATTGCTTACGCAGGCCGATGACGCTGTTATCAAAGTGAAAAAACATTTCAGCACCTATTTGTCGCCCGAGGAAGTTTTGCTGCAGTTGAACACCGTTTTTGAAGAAAATCTGACCACGCGCCAGATCACCGATGCAATAGAGCGTATCACGCTGACCATTCAAAAAGATTTTCCGCGCATTAAACAGATCTTTATTGAACCTGTAAAATAAAAGGACACCTGTTACAGCTCGTTGCCGTCCTTTCCGTCTGTTTTTCTAAACATTTTACACTTTCATCGCATAAGTTTCATCAGAAATTCATTTTGGCACGATTTTGAAACTATGGTTAATACATTTAACTTAAAAAACAACACTATGAGATCACTATTGTATATCATCGCAGTTATCCTGATTATCGGATGGGCGATAGGAGTATTTGCTTACTCGGCAGGCGGATTAATTCACGCTTTATTAATTATTGCGATCATATCATTCCTGATCGGCATCATCAGAAGCCCATCAACCGTGTGATCATAAAATCCGGAACTTTAAATAAAAGGCGGCTCCAAAAAGGGCCGCCTTGATTGTTTAAATAATTAGGGATCAGAAAATCAATAGTCCAGCGGCATGTTAGCCAGTTGGTCTTGCATACGTGTTTTTAACTTATCCTTGCTAAATTCAGCCACCCACGAATTATCGGTCTTTAAGTGCAGCGGATTGTTTGCCGCATCAGGTTGCGTATCCTGGCCTTTATTGATGTCTTGTGTGGCCAGGCGGATAAAGAAATGATGGAACATGCGGTAAAATTCGGTGAAGTAGATGTCGCAAATCCTCCGCAT
Organism: Mucilaginibacter sp.; assembly: GCA_036569325.1. Lineage (GTDB taxonomy): Bacteria > Bacteroidota > Bacteroidia > Sphingobacteriales > Sphingobacteriaceae > Mucilaginibacter. The sequence goes on from DATCQV010000229.1 coordinate 2,078, forward strand.
CTCCTTTCCTCCGCGTATCACCATCGTATTTTCATCGTTTGACGCGACAGACGGATCGCTGAAGTTTGCAGAGCCGATGGCAATGGCCGGGTTGCTGCTCAACGGGTCGATCAGCAGCACTTTGTTATGCACATAATTTGTTCCGATGCTTGGGTTCGGGGTTTTATTCAATAATATGCCGGCGTTAATTTCCTCCAGCCAGTCGAACATAGGTTTGGTGAAATAAGCGCCGTTAACTATAAGCGTGTTATCATCCGTCTTAACAGTTGCCGCATTGCCGTACTTATCAACCATCAGGTATTTAAGCGCTGTGGTATTGTTGTTGAACGAGGCCTTCATATCCTTGCTGAAGGAGAACGGAAATATTCCGCACACCATATCTTTGGCCGATTCGATAAATTTGCCGTACGTTTTCAGAATATCCTTATCCTCACGCGGACTAAAGAATGGTGTGATCTCGTCTGTGAAACCCGCAATCTCCAAAACGTCGGCCTGTACGCTTACTACATCTTTTGTGAAAGGCTTATGATCGGGGTCTGTCACCAGGAAATTCCAGTACTGCAGGTATTTCTTTGCCAGGCCGGGATTTTTAACGTGATGGCCTACATTGCTGTGTCCTAATATGCCCTTGTCTGTAATGTTGGTCGATCCCGTCCATATTTCGATGGGATTCTCGCCGTCCATTAAGATCATGAATTTATTGTGCGATGGAACCTGCGGGTCTTTGGTCCGGCGGTTAAGTACGTTAACCTGTACACCGCCGCGTATAAAGGTCCTCTCAAGCCCGGCAGCCGCAATTGAATCATCATTCTCCTTCTCTTCCTGGCGCGAATCATAAATTATGCGTACATCCAGGCCTTTTTCTACGGCTTCTTTAAGCTTCAGAAGTACCGGCGAGTAGGTAAACTCGTAAAACGCCGTGCGCAATCCGTAACCGCTATCGATCGCTTTTTGGATAAAGCCAAGCAAGGCTTCTTCAAGTCCCCGTGATAACCAGGTGCGGGCAGCGGCCTTGTCGGCATCCGTCATCTGGTCGGGCCTTTTGTCGTTGAATCTCCGGGCGTAGGCCAGGCTTCCCGCAACGCCCATATTAAAATAGACCGAATGTTCGCTCCCTTCATTTATTTCAGAACTGATGGACACTACTACCTCACTACCGTATCTTAAATTTTTAGGCGAGCCATAAATGGGGATGATGTGAAACTTATAATCATGAGCCGGCTTTACGGTATAATCTTCCCAATAAAAAGACTGTACGGGCTGTTTGTCGGTATCCAGCAACTGGCCTTTCACCGCCGGCGTACCTGTTTCGGCGAAATGTTTAAAACCTTTGAGCGGATAACTCTCATTTTCGGTGAGGTCGTCCCTCCTAATTTCAAAGCCGAGAAAATCGGGCGTGTTTACACTTGTATCGGTGACCCGGATCGAAATAAGAGCTACGTGTGTGCCGGTTATAACAGTGGCTTCAAAGCCATTAGCGGTGCTTCTGCTGCGCATGGGTTTAGGTATTAAAGCAATAATTTATCGGTATGAAGATACAATTTTTTATTAACAAACAGAATTGCTTAATTATTAGAATTTAAGACTTTAAATTGTTAACAAACAGCGCGGAAATTGCCCCGGTAGTCAAAATATCTGTATTTTTATCGCTATTAATCATTATGCAGGAAACTATTTTATCCCGCCTCGAGGCATCGCGGAAAGAGTTGTTGGATCTGGGCTTACGTAATCCGCTGTTAAATTACAAAACTTCAAAAGCCCGCGGGCTGCACATCATACAGGAAAAGTCGGTTTACATTTATGACATCCTGGTGCGTCAGAATAAATCAATGACCTTTTTGGGCCTGCCCGAAAAGAAAGGTGATGAACAGGGCGCACTTTTTCCGGAGCTTTCTCAGCCCGAGTTAGCAGAAGCACAACAGGATACCAAACTCCAAACCGACGAAACCGACCTGAAGCTACAGGTCAAACTTTTAAATACCTATTATTTTGCCCGGACCGGCATCGAGGAGCAGGGGGTAAATACACTGTATCTTTCGCTGGGAATGCTGAACTGGTTCGAGGCTGATAACGATGAGGATGTAAGGCTTGCGCCATTATTGCTCATTCCGGTTTCCATTGAGCGTTCAAGTGCCAACGAGCGGTTCAGGCTGCGTTATACCGGTACCGAGATCGGCGCCAATTTATCGCTGCAGGCAAAAATGATGGCCGATTTTCATATCGCCATCCCCGATTTGCCCGAGCCCGATGATTTTAATATAGAAACTTACTTTGCCGATGTAAGGGCGCAGGTAAGCCGTTACAAAGGCTGGAAGGTGGAGGATGATGCCATCGAGCTTGGGTTTTTCTCGTTCGGTAAGTTTATGATCTATCATGACCTCGATAGCTCCAAATGGCCGGAGACAGATGCGCCGCTTAATCATCCCAATATCACCGCCCTTTTTTCCGACGGCTTTCACGATGCCCAGCCAACTGCCGATGAGGAAGATCAATTGGATAATGATACCGTAGCCAACGAATTGTTCCAGGTAGTGGATGCCGATAGTTCCCAGGTGCTGGCTATGCTTGCGGTTCACGAAGGCCGTAACATGGTGATCCAGGGCCCGCCTGGAACGGGCAAATCGCAAACCATCACTAACATGATAGCAAACGCCATTGGGCAGGGAAAGAAGGTATTGTTCGTAGCCGAAAAAATGGCGGCGCTCGATGTAGTGAAACGCCGTTTGGATGCCATTAACCTGGGCGAAGCCTGTTTGGAGTTACACAGCCACAAGGCCAACAAAAAGGAACTGCACGAGGAACTAAAGCGTGTGCTCGAATTGGGTAAGCCTACTTTTGAAGCCTTGCAACAAGAGCTGGCCCTGCTGCAGGCATACCGGAAAGAACTGAACGATTATTGCAGCGCGGTGAATAATGCCATCGTAGGCAGCGGTTTATCGGCACAAAAGATCATCGGTTTTTTGCTGGAGATTTCAAAAACAGCGTCACAGGTTCATTTGCCTAAGCTCCCGTTAGATCAAATAGAACATTGGAATGCCGACCGCATGCAACATGCCGAAGCTATGGCCGACAGGATCCAGGCCCGCCTGGCTGATATTGGTATGCCGTCAAAATTACTTTTCTGGGGAAGCCGGCTAACCGTTTTATTGCCGCATGAAGAGCAGCCGGTCCAGTTGCTGTTAAGTGCAGCTGCGCAGGCTTTAACCAACCTGCAGCAGGAAACGGAGCGCATAGCGGCAGATATTGGCGTCCCTTCATCCAAAAATCGTATCGAAGCCAATAAACTACTCGATATCTGTAAACTCGCCGCGCAAAGTCCTGATCTTGACGGTATCAACATTAAAACAGACACATGGCTGCAAAATCGCCGCGATATAACAGAACTGCTGGATACCGGAAAACGTTTTGCTTCCCTGCGCCGGGAATATAACGATATTTTGCTGCCTGAAGCCTGGAACCAGGATGTACTCGATATTCGCCAAAGCCTGATGGCCTACGGCGACAAGTGGTACAAGTTTGCCATTGGTGCCTATGGCAATGCCAAAAAACGCCTTGCCGGGATGAGCCGGATGCCGCTGCCTTCGGATATAAGAGAGAAGATAAGGATGGTTGATGCCATAGCAGAATCGCGCAGGCTGGAAAATACGCTGGGTGAGTTAGAGCCTATGGCAACACGGTTATTTGGCGCCCGCTGGCTGAAACAGCGCTCCGATTGGGATACATTAGCAAAGGTAGCCGACTATATGGCCCAACTGCAAACCGCCATAACAGATGGAAATGTACCACAGGCTATTATCGGTTACCTTGCAAATACAGGCAACGGCAATGCCGCCAAAGCCAGCTGCGATGTACTGGATCAAAAACTGAACGCACAGTTGCAAACCTTCCAGGCGGTATTGGATAAATTACAGATAGACATAGCAGTGAGAATGGTGGATACTTCTTTTGATGTACTGCCATTTTACGATCAGCAACAAACGCTGCAAAGCTGGATAAGCCGCTTTGCCGAACTGCAAAAGATCATCGCCTGGAATAATCTGGCCAAAATGGCTAACGACGAAGGTTTATCGGTACTTATCAATACCTCCTTACAATGGGAGGGAGCGGCTGCCCATTTAAAAACCGCGCTGCAAAAAACCTGGTACGAATACCTGATAGAGCAAGCCTTCGCCTTTAACCCCGCACTGGTAAAATTTGAGCGTGCCAGCCATGAGGAGGTAATTGAAAAATTCAAAAAGCTCGACATGCTGAACCTGCACTATAACCGTGCACGCGTGGCCCTGAAACATTGGGAAGGCGTGCCGCGGCAGCAAGCAGGCGGACAGGTAAATATCCTGCGGAGCGAATTCAACAAGAAAGCAAGGCTGATGCCGATCCGCAAACTCATCTCCGAAGCAGGCATGGCCATCCAGGCCATTAAGCCGGTGATCATGATGAGCCCCATGTCGATAGCTAACTTTTTTGCGCCCGGAAGCATTGATTTCGATCTTGTGATCTTTGACGAAGCCAGCCAGGTGCGTCCTGTTGAGGCTTTAGGTGCAATTGCCCGTGCCAAACAACTGGTGGTGGTGGGCGACTCCAAACAGTTGCCGCCCACCAGTTTCTTCGATAAAATGAATACCGATATCGAGGATGAGGACAACGTAACAGCCGACCTGCAAAGTATCCTCGGTATGTGCGACGCCCAGGGAGCGCCGCAGCGTATGCTCAGGTGGCATTATCGCAGCCGTCACGAATCGCTCATCAGCCTCTCGAACCGGGAGTTTTATGAGAATAAACTGGTGATCTTCCCGAGTCCCGGCTCAAGTACGCGCATGGGTATCGTTTTCCATCACTTGGCTGATGCAATTTACGACAGGGGCAAAACACGCACTAATCAACTGGAGGCCGAAGCTGTAGCTGATGCGGTTATACAGCATGCACTTAACAATCCGAAACAGAGTCTCGGTGTGGTGGCATTCAGCACAGCGCAAATGCAGGCCATCCAAAACACACTCGAAGCCCGCAGGCGTAAGCATCCGGAAACGGAGAACTTTTTCCGCAGCCACGTGCATGAGCCGTTCTTTGTGAAAAATTTGGAGAATGTACAGGGCGATGAGCGCGACGTGATCTTCATCAGCATAGGTTATGGCCGTACCGAAGACGGGAAAGTGCCGATGAGCTTTGGTCCGCTGAATAATGAGGGCGGCGAACGCAGGCTTAACGTATTGATAACCCGTGCCAAGCTAAGGTGCGAAGTGTTCACCAATATTACCTC
>DATCQV010000230.1:0-21740 GCA_036569325.1 Mucilaginibacter sp.
GGGTTAGGATCGGGAACGTTCCCGGAACCTTTGTCGACAGAAGATTTTTTGCTGCATGCAGTAAAACTTACCAGCAGCACGCTGATAAGCAATAAGTACAAATTCCTCATTTTCATTTCTTTCCTCTTGTTATAATTGGTGCCTAAAGGTAATAACTTTTGTTGGAAGTTGGAAAGGTTGAATTTTTAAGATGTAGGCTTCAAAACTACAATTTTATAAAACATTCTGTGCTATTAAATCAATTTTATCGTTATCTTGTAGACTCCCCGGTCGAAATTGATAATTTTGCATTATGTCAAGGAAAGTATATCATAGCCAATATGCACTTTTTGTTGAAGAGACAGATGCTGTTCAAACCTCCGTTTTTATGTCCACTTCACAAACCTACATTTCGAAGATTAAAGCATTGGATTCTGTTATCAGAAAACTGCGAGTCGACGATTTAGCGCAAGGGCATTGCTTTATGATTTTTGATGAAAATTTGCCAGAAGATGAGGCATATTATGAATACCCTGACGGCACCATAAAAATTGAAAGATTAGATAAGCGCAATATTGAAATTCCAAGAGTTGTTGTTAAAGTTCTGAATAAAAATGAAGCCTCAGCAGTAAAACGAAGACATGCCGTCATCTTCGCCTAAACCTCAATTATTTATAATTACCGGAAGCAATGGTGCTGGAAAATCCACATTGAAACAAGCACTGCTTCCTACTGATTTTCAGAAACTTGAAATTTTCGACGGCGATATATTTTACACCAAGAAAAGCAAAGAGTTTTATCAGCTTTATAAAAGTTCAAAGGAGGCCAGAAAACTGGCCGAGGAGGCGCTTGAAAATCATTTCCTCCAGCTTATCGAAGACCATATAGAACAACGGCAGCATTTTGCTTATGAGGGTCATTTCACAGGGCCGGGCGCCTGGAAAATTCCGGAAAGATTTAAAGACGCTGGCTTTGAAATTCACTTGATCTTTTGCGGTTTGAATACAGTTGTTAAATCTATACAACGCGTAGATATCCGGGTAAAGAAAAATGGCTTTCACGTTCCGCCGCTTGCCATCGAAAATAACTTTTATGGTAACATGGAAATGCTCAACAAGCAATTTCGCATATTTAACTCAATAGAGGTTTTGGATACTTCCGATAATACAATTTTACCCATTTGTAGTATTGAAGGGAAACAGTGTTACACACCGCTTACAGATACGGAGATACCGAAATGGTTTAAGAACGGCCTGCCAGAAATTTATAAGTTATTAATTCCGCTGGAAGACAAAGAATGAAATTAATATGGTGAATGCTCACTTCACATGTTTCTTTACCAAAGCGGTCAATTCCTCCATATCGAAAGGCTTTTTGAGATAGGCATCGGCCAAACCTTCTTCGGCAATTTCTTTTACATTACTTACCGCTGAGATGATGATGATAGGAATGTGCAGGGTTTTAGGGTCGGTTTTCAGTTGCTTGCTTAGTTGCTGGCCATTGGCATCGCTCTTCCATTCGGTAAGCCAGTTATCCATAAGGATAAGCCCAGGGTCATGCTCGATCACATTTTTAAGGATCTTTGAGTCGCCCGATGATTTTACTTCGTAGCCTTCCTCCTCCAAAATGTAAACTATGGTGTCCCTGATGTCTTTATCATCCTCAATAACCAATATTTTTTTGGCCATAACTGTGTAAGCGTTGCTAACTATATAACAAGCGGCAGTATGGATTTTGTTTTAGGTTTGAGGCGATTTTTAGCCGATATCAAAAAATAATTTTCGTGCGAATGCTTAACAGGTTAACCGAATGTTAAAAAATCAATCCGGTAAATGATAACAAACCCGGCAACGTGGTTCATAGCTTTCCTTTTCGCCGAGCAATATTTTACTTTCCCCTGGTACTATCCGGTAAGAATAAACAGCCGGATTACCGCAGTTCACGCAAACGGCGTGCAACTTGGTAACAGATTCGGCCATAGCCATGATCTCGGGCATGGGGCCAAAGGGGCGGCCTTTAAAATCCATGTCAAGGCCCGCTACAATTACGCGAATACCTTTATTGGCGAGTATATTGCATACGTCCGGAAGGGCACCGTCGAAAAATTGCGCTTCGTCGATACCGATCACATGCACATCGCTGGCGAGCAGTAAAATGGATGAAGCGTTATCTACCGGTGTTGAAGGGATTGAAGTGGCGTTATGAGAAACAAGGGCATTTTCATCATAACGTGTATCAGTCTTGGGGCTAAAGATCTCTACCTTCAGCTTTGCGATCTTTGCCCGGTTTAGGCGGCGGATGAGTTCTTCCGTCTTGCCCGAAAACATCGAACCGCAAACCACTTCGATGCTTCCGCCAAGTTCGCTGCGGCGTCTGAAAACTTCGTCGATATAAACCAAACCGATACTATTAGATGATGAACAAATGCCGCCTAAACAATCAGCTATAAAACTAAGCAGCCCGGATACCGCGCGATGGTGTTTATGGCAGAACCCCAAATATCAGAATTTAATCTTATTTTTGGATAGGATTTTCCAACATTGACCCATGAAGCAAAAGGATGTTTTTAAAAAGATAGGTGGCATTATACAGGAGCTGAGTGAACAATACGATTACCTGCAAACCGTATCAGACAACTTAAATGACCTTGAACTGGAACTATTTGTAGCCAACGCCCATTTCCTTACCGATCATATTGAAATACTTTGTAAGCTTAATTTACAGAACAAGCCCAAGCGCAACGTCAATGATAAACAGGAAACTATCTATCAGCAAAAATTCTTCGAACCGGTTGTTCAGCAAAATAAACCCGGGGCTGAAATAAAAGATACCAAAACCGTTAAAGCACCTGCAAAACCTGTTGAGGTAGAGGTAACCAATATACCCGCCGAGCCGGTAAGACCCGAAAAAGCGGACAAACCAACTGCACCGGAAAAATCCGTCGAGGCAGAACTACAGCCGGAAGAACGCGACATACCGCAATTTGACTTTACCTCGTCGGCACCCGAAGATAGTTATTCCGTTGTTCAGCAGGAGCCGGAAATTATTAAGCATGAGCTGATCCTGGACGAAGCTGACACCTGGGAAGATGAGCCGGAGACCATGCCGGAAGTTAAAGCTGAAGAGCCTGTCGATAAAAATGAACCTGAAGCGCCGGTGATTGTGGAAGAGACTCCCGCCCCTACGTCCGAAACAGAAGTTGTCTCTGAACCCGAACCTGCTAAGCCGGAACCTGTTGCAGAAGAAGTTGCCCCTGTTCAACCGGAGTCAGAGCCGGAACCTGTTGCTGCCGCAGTTGAAGTGAAAAAAGAGGCGAAAGAGGAAGCAAAAGAAGATGAGCCGATTACCCGCAATCAAAAAATATCATCACAAATTGGTGATAAGACATCCAAAAGCGAGCAGATCAGCATTAAGCCCATCAGCGATATTAAACTGGCTATCACCCTTAACGATAAGCTGCTGTATGTGAAAGATCTTTTTAACGGTTATAACCTGGCCTACAGCGAAGCCATCGAGATATTGAACCGTTTTACCACTTTTGAAGAAGCGCAACGTTTCCTGAAAACCAATTACGTCACCAAAAATAACTGGGAAAGCAAACAGACAACCGCCGATAAGTTTTACGCGCTGCTGAAGAGAAGGTATGCTTAGAAAGGTGAAAAGCGAAAGGTAAAAGGCGAAAGGTAGAGAATCTGTAGCTTCACTTTTTTTCCCTTTCGCCTTTTACCTTCCTCTCCTTTTCGCCCCCCTAAACTATACCCATCCTGTTCGAATCCAGTTTCAGGAGGATGAACAGCAATATCGTAAAGCTTAATAACGAAGAGCCGCCGTAGCTGATAAATGGCAGCGGGATGCCTATTACCGGTACGATACCGATAGTCATACCGATATTTATCATCACGTGGAAGAAGATGATCGAGGCTACGCCATAACCATAAATACGGGAGAAAGGTGATCGCTGTCGTTCTGCAAGGTGAATAACCCGCAGTATCAGGAATAAATATAACCCCAATACCACTATCGATCCGGCAAAGCCCCACTCCTCTCCTACGGTACAAAAAATAAAATCGGTGCTTTGCTCGGGTACGAAAGAATATTTGGTTTGTGTGCCATGCAAATAGCCCTTACCCCACATCTTACCCGAACCGATAGCGATCTTTGATTGATTTACGTTGTAGCCTTTGCCCTTGGGATCACTTTTGATGCCTAAAACAATATCTATACGAACTTTCTGATGCGGCTGTAATACGCTGTTGTATATAAACTTTACGCTCAGCACAAACACCACGCATATCGCCATCCCCGTCAGCATGGTGTATACAAAACGGGTATTGCGCTTAAACATCCAGATGATCAATGCGCCGAGCAATATGATCACGCCGATAATCCATAACGGACTATACAATACCGAGGTGATAAATAACACGATGAGTAAAAATCCGATGATCAGGAAGTAAGGCGAAAGCCCTTCACGATAAAGCACAAACACCATCGACAGGAACACCAGCGTTGAACCCATATCCGGCTGCCTTAAGATCAGGAACATCGGCACACCGATAATGGCTGCGGCAATACCAAAAGCACGGATCTCTGTAACCCTCACATTCGGGCCGCTTAGGTAACGGGCCAGCAGCAAGCAGGTAGAAAGCTTTGCAAATTCCGATGGCTGGAGCCTGAAGCCGCCGCCAAGACTTATCCAGGCCTGGTTACCGCCCACGTTACGGCCTATTACCAGTACCAGGATCAATAATAGCAAGGTGACAATATAAAACGCAGGCGCGAGGGCTGTGATAAACCTCGCCTCGAGCAGCAGGATAATCCCCCCTACAACTAACGAAACAACAATAAATATAAATTGCTTCCCGTATACTGTACTCGCGTCAAGAATACCCGGATGCCGCTCGTCAAAAACCGCGGCGTGAATGTTAAACCAGCCAATGGTACACAAGGCCAGGTAGATAAACACCGTTATCCAGTCGACATTAAAAAAGAAGCTGCGTTGGTTACTCATCTTTTACTGCTCTTTTGTTGTGCCAGGTATTTATTTGCCGTATCTCTTCTGCGATTATCGGCCGTGCTTTTCTGCTTCAATGCCGAATCCGGCTTCTGCTTTTTTGATGTATCTGCAGCAGCGGGTTTCACCGGTTTATTATGAAAATAAGTGCTCAGATCGGGCAGGCGGTTAGCATTTGCATAATATTCAGGCGTAATGCCCGATTCGCGCTGCGATATACTGCCCCGCAGGTATTTCTCTACTATAAAGCTGGCAATCGGCGCGGCCCAGTGCGCACCCTCGCCTGAGTTCTCAACCACTACAGCTATAGCTATCTTCGGGTTTTCTCGTGGCGCAAAAGCTACGAAAACGGAATGCGCCTCGCCATGGGGGTTCTGGGCCGTACCCGTTTTACCGCACATAATAATGCCGGGTATTTTCGACCGTATGGCTGTGCCGCTTTCAACTACCCGTTGCATCCCGTTGATCACCGGATCAAAATAGGTTGAATCTATCCCCACATAATTCTTTTCAAGATATTCCTTTTTAATAACGTTGTGTGCGCCAATAGCCTTGATCAGATGCGGTTTGTAATAAAAACCTTTGTTGGCAATGGTACATTCCAGGTTAGCCAGTTGCAATGGTGTAGCCAACAATTCCCCCTGACCGATGGCCAGGTTAATGATGGTGCTTGAGCGCCAGCCGCCCTTGCGGTAGATGTTATCGTAATACAGCGGCGTGGGCACGTTGCCGCGGCTTTCACCCGGAACGTCCAGATCAAGCCGGCTGCCCAAGCCGAATTTCTTCACATTATCGCGCCAGTCGTTAAATGTTTTTTCTGTCTGCTTAACGCCGTAATGATTGATGATCCGCTCAAATACCATTGAGAAATAGCCATTGCAGGATTCAGCCACGGCGCTGCTCAGATTCACCAAACCATGGCTTTCCCCATTGTTACATTTTAACCTGCGATTACCTGCCTGGTAGTAACCGGGACAATAGTAAGTGGTTTGAGGCGTAATGATCCCCTCCTGCAATGCAATCAGTGCGCTTAAGGGTTTAAACGAAGACCCCGGAGGATACTTGGCCTGCACCGGCCTTATAAAGAACGGGTTGTAAGGGTCATCATACATTTTCTGCGCATTATTGCCGCGCTCGCGCCCTACCATCAGGTTCGGGTCGTAGGTGGGGCTGCTTACATAGCACAATATTTCGCCGGTAGATGGCTCTATCGCTACTATACTGCCTACCTTGTTATTCATTAATTCCTCGCCCAGCTTTTGGATATTAATGTCGAGGGACGATGTTAATCGCTGACCGGCCACTGCCGCCGTATCGAACATGCCGTTGGCATAATGCCCTTTCTTTTGGTTATGCGAATCATACATCCAGTTTTGTACACCACGCTGACCCCGTAAAACATTCTCGTATGACTTCTCAACACCCGTAATCCCGATGAAGTCGCCGGGATGATAATAGCCGTTCGATCGTTTGATATCTTTATCCTGTACCTCACCAATATACCCAAGGAACTGCGCAGCAACGGAATCGGGGTAGTTACGTAAATATCTTGGCGTCGAATAAAAACCGGGAAATTCTGACAATCTTTCCTGAATAGAGGCGAAGGTTTGCGCCGTGAGCTGTTTATCGAAAACCGAGGGCAGCCGCGGCGAATATTTCCAGGCCTTGGTCCACCGTTTGTTAAATTCTTCACGGTCGATGTTCAGCAATTTACAAAACTCAACGGTGTCGAAAGGTTTTACATCCATCGGCCGCACCATAATATCGTAAAAAGGCTCATTCTGTACCAGCACTTTCCCGTTACGGTCTAAAATTGGCCCGCGCGCCGGGTATTGGATCTCCTGCCTTAAAACGTTCTTACTGGCGTAAATGGCATACTTGTTATCAATGATCTGGATATAGAACAGCCGCGCAAGCAACGTCAGGATGATGGTAATAAAAATGCCTGCTATAACGTACCGCCGCTCAAAAAAACTGTTCATTTACGCTCTTTCCTCTTGAAAAATATAAGTCCCGAAATTAATATTAATAACACAGTAAATGATGAACTTAATAAAACCCGGCTTAGTGTAAATTCAATTGCAGAAAGGTTAAAAAATTCGAGGTTGAAGAGGAAAAAGTGATGTATAACTGTAAGGATGGCCGTATAAGTAAAGAACCACCTGAAGCCCATAATGCTCAGCGTTGGTTCTGGTTCATTGTCAAAACCTTCTTTTTGTACCGTAATGCTGATGAACAATATGCGTACGAAAGCCAAAAGCACACAAGCGGCTGCATGCAGGCCCGGAGTATCGTAAAAAGCGTCGATGGCGATACCCAACAGGAACGCCAGCACAAAGAGCAGGATATTCGGCACTTCGAACGGAAGCAGCAGGATAAAAAGGATATAAAAATATGGAGTAGACAGGTTGTACAGGTTGATATTCTTCAGCAGGAAAACCTGGATGAACACCACTATTATGAAACGCAGCAGGTTAACTATTATGGTTCTACTCATCTTTTTTCTGCTGAGCCTCCAGTCCCTCTTGTTCTTTAGCAAATTTGTTATCTACCACGTCAACGTATTGCAGTTTGGTAAAATCAACCGCAAGCGTTACTTCCATATTGAGCGCATAGCCGCCGGCTTTGGTATGCAGGCTGCTGATCTTGCCGATAGGTATCCCCTCCGGAAATAAAGAATAGCCCGATGTTACCACGGCCTCCCCTATTTTCGGCAGGGCATTGTTCGAAACATCTTTCAGCACGCCCTTATGCGGGTTAAGCTCATCGCCCCATTCTATAGAGCCTATCTCTTTATTGTTGGCCAGCATGGCGCTGAATTGCGAATCTTTATGCAACAGCGATTGCACCACCGAAAAATGCGGCGATACAAACACCACCTTGCCCACTATCCCCAAATTACAGATCACACCCATGCCCTTAGCCACCCCTTGAAGCGAGCCGCGGTTAATGGTGATATAATTATTGAAGCGGTTAGTCGAATTATTGATCACCCTCGCTACTATGTATTCGTACTGGCGTTTGTAAACAGTATCGCTTACCTGGTGTTTGGTAACCGTATCGGCATAAAATGAGGATTTAAGCTGATTACGCAGTCGCATATTTTCCTTTGCCAGGCTGTCGTTCACATCACTCAGCCTCAAATAACTGTTCAATTCGCTCACCTTAGCGTATAAACCGCCGGTCACCGCGTTAGATGAATTGATAAACGACGCCTTCTGAAATGAGTTATATTTGATATAAACAATCAGCGCCGAAACCTCAAAAATAATAAACAGGAAGAATGCGTTGTACTTAGTAATGAAAATCAGCAGGTTACGCATTGGCGTTAGAGATTATAGATTGAAGATGGAACCAGGAGCCAGGCATCAAGAGCCAAGACTTAAAAAATTCCTTTTTATCTTGGTTCTTGACTCTTGATTCTTGGATCCTTCCCCTATTGCATTAAAAATTTAAAATTGCCAATGTTCTTCAAGGCAGTTCCGGTACCACGCACTACCGCTCTAAGCGGATCTTCGGCAACGTGTACAGGCAGCTTGGTTTTGGCTGCGATACGTTTGTCTAAGCCGCGCAGCAATGCACCGCCGCCGGTTAAATAAATACCGGTCTGGTAAATATCTGCAGAAAGCTCCGGCGGAGTGATCTCCAATGCTTTCAGGATCGCTTCCTCAATTTTTGAGATCGACTTGTCTAAGCAATGTGCAATTTCCGAATACGACACCATGATCTGTTTCGGCACCCCGGTCATTAAGTCACGGCCTTGTACAGCGAAATCTGTCGGTGGATCGGCCAGTTCAGGCAATGCAGCTCCTACTTCAATTTTAATCTTCTCCGCAGTACGGTCGCCGATCATAATGTTGTGCTGGCGACGGATGTATTGAACAATGTCAGAGTCGAAGTTATCACCCGCCACGCGGATCGATTGATCGCAAACGATACCCGAAAGAGCAATAACCGCGATCTCGGTAGTACCGCCACCAATATCGATAATCATGTTGCCCATCGGCTCCTCAACGTCGATACCAATACCTACGGCAGCAGCCATTGGCTCGTGGATGAGGTAAACTTCTTTTGCTCCGGCAATCTCGGCCGAGTCGCGTACGGCACGTTTCTCTACCTCGGTGATACCCGAAGGGATACAGATCACCATCCGCAGCGACGGGAAGAACCAGCCTTTACCCTGGTTGATCATTTTGATCATCCCGCGGATCATGTGCTCGGCAGCGTTGAAGTCGGCAATTACACCGTCTTTCAGCGGGCGCACGGTACGGATGTTGTCGTGCGTTTTGCCTTCCATCTGCATAGCCTGGCGGCCAATGGCAATAACTTTGTTGGTTGTACGGTCAAAAGCAACAATCGACGGCTCGTCGACCACTACTTTATCGTTATGTATAATGAGGGTATTTGCGGTACCTAAATCTATGGCGATCTCTTGTGTGAAAAAATTAAATAAACCCATCTGGTATTATATCAAGAATAAGCTGCAAAATTAGTTGATTAAGTTTGTATTAAGTTGATTAAGTGAGTGGTTATTTTAAAAATAGTTAATTGAGTGAATGGTTGATTAAGTGAGTGGTTCTCAAAAACTATAAAACCGTTTACTTAATCAGCTACTCACCCAATTCAACTTAATCAACCACTCACCTAATCAACTCAATCAACCATTCACTTAATGTTTAAAATGACGCACCCCGGTGGTAACCATCGAAATATTCTTCTGGTCGCACATTTCAACCGAGAGCTTGTCATTTATCGATCCGCCGGGCTGTAAAACAGCTAAAATTCCGGCTTCTGCTGCCAGCTCAACGCAATCAGGGAATGGGAAGAACGCATCCGAAGCCATCACCGCGCCTTTCAGGTCGAAACCAAAGCTTTCGGCTTTAATTACTGCCTGTTTCAGCGAGTCGACCCTTGATGTTTGTCCCACACCGCTTGCCATCAGCTGACCGTTTTTAGCAAACACAATTGTGTTCGATTTAGTGTGTTTCACCACCTTGTTGGCAAAGAACAAGTCCTTCAGTTCATGCTCGGTTGGCTGCCTTTTGGTAACCGCCGTCATTTGTTCCGGCCCTTCAATTACCGCATCCTTATCCTGCTCAATTACGCCGTTAAGCAATGTTTTGAACAATTTTGCAGGCAGCTCCACCGGCTGGCGGACCAGTATAATACGGTTCTTTTTGCCTTTTAGTATTTCAACGGCTTCATCAGTGAAAGCCGGTGCTATCAATACTTCGTAAAATATCTTGTCGATCTCGGTTGCAGTTGCAGCATCGATCTCGTCATTCGCTATGATCACACCGCCAAATGCCGATACCGGGTCACAAGCCAAAGCATCTATCCAGGCTTCTTTAATAAATGAACGTGAAGCAATGCCGCAAGCATTAGTATGTTTCAGGATGGCCACGGTAGGCTCGGTAAACTCGTCGATCAGTGCAACAGCTGCGTCAACGTCAACCAGGTTATTGTACGATAGTTCCTTACCGTTCAGTTTGGTGAACATGCGGTCCAGTTCGCCGTAGAAAGTACCGGCCTGGTGCGGGTTCTCGCCATAGCGTAAAACCTGGCTGGTTTGAATGCTTTCTTTGAATACCGGCAACGGGTCTTCCTGATTAAAATATTTGAAGATAGCGGTATCGTAATTTGATGAAATATTGAACGCTTTTTGAGCGAATGAGCGGCGCTGATCGATAGTGGTTTTACCTTCCTGTGTTTTCAACAGATCTTCCAGAATTCCGTAGTCGTTTTTCGAGGCAACGATCACCACATCTTTAAAGTTTTTTGCAGCTGCGCGGATGAGGGAAATACCGCCGATATCGATCTTTTCGATGATCTCATCTTCTTCGGCATTTGAGCGGACGGTTTCCTCGAAAGGATAAAGGTCAACGATCACCAGGTCGATCTCCGGGATCTCGTATTGTGCAAGCTGCTGTTCATCGCCCTCGAAATTCCTGCGGGCCAGAATGCCGCCGAACACCTTAGGGTGCAGCGTTTTAACGCGGCCACCCAATATCGACGGGTAAGAAGTAAGGTCTTCAACAGGGATGACATTTACTCCTAAATTACGGATAAAGGTTTCGGTTCCGCCGGTTGAATATATGTTAACGCCTAAGCGGTTTAACTCGTGGATGATGGGCTCTAAATTGTCTTTATAATAAACAGAAATTAAAGCATTTTTTATTTGCACTGACTCGCTCATTTACAATAGTTTTTTGAGCCGCAAAGGTAGGGAATTGTGATTAGAGATTAGAGGCTGGAGATCAGTTTTTTTATTTTATTATATAGCGCGAAAAAACGCGCCGGGAATAGACCGGTTTTGATTGAAAAATATACAACTTTTCTGGAAGTTTCCAGGACTATTTCTATTGCAAATATTAGTTATTTTAGTGCTTTAAATTGTTGATCTTAATTATCATTTCCGGATTTATTTTCATTAGTTATTTTACCCCTGAATTATGAAACTATTCTTATCAATTACACTGTTATTATTCATGGCGCAATTTACTTGCGCGCAAATCAAATTGACGAAGATCGATCCGAAAACATTGCCTAAAACCGTCCAATATAAAGGCGTTATAGATCATGCCGTTAAATACTCAGATAAAGCCGGCGAACATTTGATGATCACAACGGAAGCCAATAGCGTAAAGAAAAGCGAAGACAGCGATGATGAAAAAACCCAGGATCTGTTTGCCAGCAACTACCTGCTGACCTATGGCCAATGGATACTTGAATGGCAAATGCATGACCTGGTTGACGCGTGCCAGTTTGATATGGGTGGCGGCTATATTCCCAACACTTTTGCCGTTACCGACCTGAATAACGACGGCATCGCCGAAGTGTGGCTAACGTACACACTGGTTTGTCGCAGTGACGTTAGTCCGGACGATATGAAAATTATTATGCACGAAGGCAGCAAAAAATTTGCCATGCGCGGCCACACCAAAGTAAAAGTAAATGCCACCAGGTATATGGGTGGAGATTATAAGTTTGACGATGCTTTTAAGGCCGGACCGGATGCGTTTAGACAGTATGCATTGAAACTTTGGAATAAAAATGTTGTGGAATAGTGGTGGAATCGTATTTATTTAAAAGATCACGTACTGTTTTGGAATAAGTATCGAAATAAGCTTCATAACCCTCCCGGAAACTCCCCTCAACAATAATGGTAGCTCCTTTTCCGGCGGTCATGATATATGTTGATTTGTTTCTTTCCTAATCTCTAATCTCCAGCCTCTAATCTCTACGACTTCATCTTCTTCAGCAAACTTTCAATAACGCGGGGGAAATACTGGTGCTCCAACTGCTGGCCTTTAAATTTGATCACTTCTAAGTTATCGCCCGGTTCAATTTTAAAACGTGATTGGTGAATGATCTCGCCTTCGTCAAACTGGTCGCTGGCGAAGTGGATGGTAATGCCTGACTCGTCCTCACCGGCTGCAAGAACAGCCTTGTGCACATGATCGCCATACATTCCTTTGCCGCCAAATTTAGGCAGCAACGCCGGGTGTAGGTTGATGATCTTGTTGGGAAATGCGTTTAAAAGTGCTACCGGCACCAGCCACAGAAAGCCGGCAAGTACAATTAGATCCACCTGCAGGTTTTTAAGCAGCCTGATCACATCATCGGTATCGTAAAATTCGTGACGGGTAAAAATATGGGAAGGTATCTCGAAGTTATCTGCCCGCTGCAATACGTATGCCTGGGGATTATTGGTGAGGATTAATACAACTTCGGCTTCTGAGTTGCGCTTAAAATGCTCCATTATCTTTTGAGCATTCGAACCCGATCCGGAAGCAAAAATGGCGATTCTTTTTTTCATTAAAACCGTGTATTTTATTTAGCAACGTTATGTCCTTAACATCTTTTCTAAAGAAAAGTAAGTAACATTTTAGTTACAAGAGCAGTTACAACGCATCAAATATAAAGCTTTCGCGCCAATAGTTATTGGTTTAGATCGACAATTAAGCCCTTTTTAACTTTTTTTTCAATCCGGCTTAATTATTACGAAAATCGGCTTAAATCATTAGTTGGTGCCGGCCGTCTTTTGTCGGATAAAACCACGCTGAATAATAGTGCGTGGCTGTGTGAGCGAATAATTGGGTGCTATGTCGCCGGTTCTTAATACCATTGAATATTGGCCGAGGTTAATGATCTGTGCGTTGGCAAATGGTTTAATCTTCAGGGTTGCGGTACTGTCGCAGGTCATGTCTGCATTCAGGAAAAGCTGATTTGGGGTAAGCGTCCATGTGCCGCTTGCCGTAGGCTGCGTTACACAATTGAAATTGGTATAGGTACAGGTATTGTCTGTTTTAAAAGTGAAGTACTGGCCGCAGGTATCGTTAATAGTCGTATCTGATACCTGGGTATTGCCTACATATTTGGTAACCTCTACCGAGGCCAGCTGCCAGGTGCCGCCGGTAAATAATTGAGAAATTGGATTCTGTCCGGTTTTCTTGCATGAATTAACGATCAGTCCAATTATCACGACTGTGAACAATAAAAGGTATCTTCTTTTCATCTACATCTGCAAAAATAAAAATTCCGGCAGCATAATCGGGTCCGGCAGCAATTATAACTGATATTGAGTGTAGATTATTATGCTAAAGTGATTTCGCCGATTAGGTTTGATTACACCGATTGAGATGGGGCAGATTAAATTGATTGATTAAATTTGTAATAATTATAAAACCATCTCTATCTATGCGTGTCCCCTTTGAAACGTTACAAGCCGAATTTAAACGAGTACTGCTAAGTGTTGATTTTACTGAAGAAAGAGCTCAGCAATGCGCTGCCACTTTTGCCGAAAATAGCCGCGACGGCGTTTATACGCATGGATTGAACCGCTTCCCGGTTTTTGTTGAGTTTGTAAAAGAAGGCCTTGTAAAGCCAAACGCAGAACCGACCATCGAAAGAGGCTTTGGCACATTGGAGCAATGGAACGGCAACCTGGGACCAGGGATATTAAACGCACAATTTTGCATGCAGCGCGCTATTGGCTTTGCGCGCGAGCATGGCATTGGCTGCGTCGCTTTAAAAAACACCAACCACTGGATGCGTGCCGGGGCTTACGGCTGGCAGGCTGCCGAGGCCGGCATGATCGGTATTTGCTTTACCAATACTATTGCCAATTTACCGCCCTGGGGTGGACTTGATCCGCGGTTGGGCAACAATCCGCTGGTTATTGCCGTGCCGCGAGCCGGTGGACATGTGGTGCTGGATATGGCCATTTCACAATATTCGGTGGGGAAACTTAATCAGTATAAAAATAATAACAACGAAACGCTGCCCCTGCCCGGCGGTTATGATACAGCCGGTAACTTATCGACAGACGCGGCGGCCATACTGGAATCGAAACGCCTGCTGCCGGTGGGGTTCTGGAAGGGTTCGGGCTTATCATTGGTGCTCGATCTGCTGGCTACGGTGTTGAGCCAGGGTAAATCAACAGCCAAAATAACGGAGAGTGAAAGGGAGTCGGGCGTATCGCAGGTATTTATCTGCATCAAACCTGAGCATAATGATACGACTGCCGATGCTATTGAAGAAATTATAACTTACACAAAAACAGGCAGCCCCGAACATGCAGGTGCGAGCATTTATTACCCTGGCGAAAACACGTTGAGAACAAGAGAGAAAAGCATGAAAGACGGTGTACTGGTGGATGAAAGGATCTGGAACAAGGTTTTAAGCTTATAACGATAGTAGCATGATACAGCCTTATGAAATGAGCATGGGCCTGCCCATGACGGTGGCCAACAATGTGATCTCGACCACAACAAAAGTCTGGGAGATACTTACGGCCAGTAAAAATGGCGACCTTGCCGCCGTGCAGCGATTAGTAGCTGAATGCCCCGAACTGATCTATGCCCAATATAACTATACGCCGCCCATCCATTTTGCCGTTCGTGAAGGTCATGTCGAATTGGTAAAATACCTGCTTGACAAGGGCGCGCACGATCCTGCTTACAGGATCTATCCTTTTTTAGACAACCTGCAAACCATAGCTGATGATCGCGGGCATACTGAAATCGTGCAGTTATTAAATCGATATGCCGCCGATCCGTCTCTTCAAAAATATAAAGGAGATAATGGCAAAATTCATTTCCAAAGGAGCGCCAAGCAGCAGGAATTTGAGGACGCTGTACATACTAACGACTTCGATAAAACAGCAGTAATGCTGAAAGAAGACCCGGAGTTTGCATTAGATGAGACTTACTTTTGGGGTGAAGGCATATTAACCAAGCCGATACAACACCAGGAATTTAAGCTGGCCGATCTTTTGGTAAGCTACGGGGCTAAGATTCCGGAAATATTAAAATGGATACAGGCCTATTACTTCAAGTTTTATGACAGCGCAGTTTATTCGATGGAACATGGCATGAACCCCAACGCCATAAGCTGGCAGCATGTTACTATTCTGCATGATATGGCTCAAAAAGGCAATATTGAAAAAGCAGAGCTGTTATTAAGATACGGTGCCGAAATTAACCCGGTTGATGAAGACTACCAATCGACGCCATTAGGTATGGCCACGCGGTGGGGGCATTTGGAGATGGTGGAATTTTTGCTTAAAAATGGCGCGGATGTAAACAAGGCTGGTACCGATTGGGCCACACCGCTGGCCTGGGCAAGAAAAAAGGGGTATGGTGAGATTGAGCGGGTGTTGATGGATGCCGGGGCGAAGTAAATTTGATCGACCAGCTTTATATTAGTCCAATGAAATACCTGTTTCTAATTTTAATTATCTGTTTATTTAACACTTCTTCGCAAAATCCTGCCACTTCTCAATTTATCAGTTCATTTAAGTTGTTAAAACTTGATGCGAAATACGAGATCAAAGGATTTCTTAAGCCCTCCAACCTCAGTGCAGACTTTAATGGCGATGGCAAGCCGGATGCAGCTATGCTTGTGATTGAAAAAAAGACTAAAAAGAAAGGCATAATGCTAATTCAGGGTGGCGGTACTCGATATTTCGTTTTCGGCGCCGGAACAAAATTTGGCGATGGCGGTGATAATTACAGTTGGCTTAATGGCTGGCAGGTTTATAAGGAAAAAATTGCTTATGAAACTGTTTTGGATAAAAACGGCGATTTAGCAGATGGAAAAAAGGTCGTGTTAAAAAGGCCCGCGCTTTACGTTTATCAGCTCGAGGATGGAGAACCCAATTCAGGCGGAATTATTTATTGGGACGGAAAAAAATATATTTGGATACAGCAAGGCGAATAATTCTGCTTTCACTCAATTGAATTTTTCGCTTAAACCGTTAAAAGTTTAACTGCTATTATTTAAATAACTCTGTCATGCATAAAATTCTCCGGTAGTTAGCTCTATAAAATTAACTACAATTTATGAACAAGCTTTTTAAATTACTCTGTGTTGCGGCAGTTGTAATATTTAATCCCTTAAGCATCCGCGCTGCGATGAAATATTCCATGCGGCTGGATGATACCGGCAAATATTATGCTGAGGCCACGCTCTTTGCACCCGGCGTAGTTCCGGGGACAAGTAATCGCTGCGCTGCACCCGCATTTTCACCCGACGGCAAATCGGTTTATTTTGGAATGGTGAAGGACAAAGATATTACCCTTGTAACGTCCGTCTTTAAAAACGGCGCATGGACGGCACCCACGCCCGCTTCTTTTTCCGGTGATTTTGAGAACCTCGAACCCTCCTTCTCGCCTGATGGCAAATTCCTGGTATTTGCGTCCAACAGGCCAAATACACCCGGCGGGCAAAAGCTCGACGGCAACTGGGGAAAGAAAACTTACCCCGGCAATGGCGGTAATCTCTGGAAGATCAACCGTACCAAAACAGGCTGGGGTGAGCCGGAGTTGTTGCCAAACGTTATCAATCCAAACAACTCAGTGTTTAGTCCGGCTGTTACAGCAGATGGCAGTATTTATTTTATGATCGCTGATACTTCAGGTCGGTTCCACATCCACCGCTCACAATATAAAAATGGCAAATATGAACCGGCAACCCGGCCATCCTTTAGTGTAGATACTTATGGCGACGTTGATCCGGCTGTAGCGCCAGATGAATCATTCCTCATTTTCTCATCGGGCAGACCACCTGCCTTGCCGCACACCGCCGATCTGTTCATCGTTTTCCGTACAAAAAATGGCTGGGGCGAACCAACAGATTTGAGAACTGCAATATCGGATAAGGTATTTGGTGTGGAAGCCCGATTATCGCCCGATCTGAGAACGCTTTATTATAGTAATCAACGTAATGCAAAGGGTGAAACGGTGTCAACTGATCAGTATATATGGCGGGTGGATATTAGTAAGATTTTGACGGAGCATGGGATCGTGATTAACAGTACCAAATCACAATGACAAATGACCAGTGACTAATGACTAACCATCATCCCCTCAAACCGTTCCCAAAAACCATCCTTTGGAGTTGGAGCAATGATAACAACCGGTTCCTTTTTAATAGGGTGGACAAATTCCAGCCGGCGTGCATGGAGACTGATGCTTTTACGGAGGCTGCCGCGCGGGTAGCCATATTTATTATCTCCAACTATGGGTGCTCCTAAAGTGGATAATTGCACCCTGATCTGGTGCGGGCGTCCTGTGATGGGATCAACCTCTATTAAATAATAACCGTTGAGTTCGGCAACGAGTTTATAATTTAATTCCGAGCGCAGACTGCCGGTAACTTCCCGGTCGTGGGCTTTGGTCACGTTTTTTTGGGGGTTCTTTACCAGCCAGTGCACCAGGTTACCGGCTTCGGGCTGCGGGCGGTTGCGTACCACGGCATAATAGGTTTTATGCATATCCCGGCTTTTGAACATATTATTGATCCGCTCCAGCGCCTTGCTGGTTTTAGCAAAAAGAATGACACCGCTAACAGGTCTGTCGAGCCGGTGCACCACGCCTAAGAATGCGCCGTTTGGCTTATTGTATTTTTGGGCGATGTATTTCTTTACCTTGTCCTCCAGCGATTCATCCCCCGTATCGTCTACCTGCACAATATCACCTGCGCGCTTATTTACCGCTATGAGGTGATTATCCTCGTAAAGGATATCGGCATCGGTAATTTCGTGATTAACGTATTTAATGTTGACTTTGGACATAGGTTCATTTTTGGAGTCCATGGACCATGGTCGATGGACCATAGAAAAAATCTCCTTCAGTTGAACATAAGCGCTCTAACTGCAGCTCCCATGGTCTATGGACCATTGACCATGTACTTCTCCTCACTCAATATTCTTCCTTCTCGTTCGGGAAGCTTTTCGACTTTATATCGCTAACATAATTCTGGATGGCATTGTTCATTACGTCGTGCAAATTTGCGTACTGACGCAAAAAGCGGGGCTTGAACTCTTTGTTGATGCCCAGCATATCGTGGATCACCAACACCTGTCCGTCACAATGCTGACCGGCGCCAATGCCTATGGTTGGAATGGTCAGGCTATCGCTTACCTGTTTAGCTAAGGCTGCCGGTATCTTTTCTAATACCAGCGAGAAGCAGCCCAGTTCCTCCAGTTTCGAGGCATCTTCACGTAATTTCTGTGCTTCGGCTTCCTGTTTGGCGCGAACGGTGTAGGTACCAAACTTATAAATGGATTGCGGCGTTAAACCGAGGTGTCCCATAACAGGGATACCTGCTGTAAGGATTCGGCTAACCGATTCTGCTATCTCTACGCCGCCCTCTATCTTTATTCCGTGAGCGCCGGCTTCCTTCATAATTCTGATAGCTGAGTTAAGGGCCTCCTTTGAATTCCCCTGGTAGGAACCGAAAGGCAGATCGACAATAACAAGCGCCCTTTTTGCAGCACGCACCACCGAAGAGGCATGATAGATCATCTGATCGAGCGTAATGGGCAGCGTGGTTTCGTGTCCGGCCATTACGTTGGAGGCAGAATCGCCCACCAGGATCACGTCTACACCGGCCTCGTCAACAATGGCCGCCATCGAATAATCGTACGCCGTTAGCATCGAGATCTTCTCGCCGCGGTTGGTCATTTCCTGCAAAGTATGCGTGGTAATCCTTTTAACCTCTTTATGTGTCGACATTGCGTTAGAGTTTTGAAAGGCACGAAGTTCACGAATTATTTCGAATTTCACTAATTACCGGATATCGGAATTCGGATGTTCGGTTTTTGAATTTGGTTTATCGAATTAATTTTAGCGTCATTATAAATTCATAAACAAGTTTTAACTGTTGAAAAAATCCTGATTCTAACATTAAAAATCCGAAATAAAACCGTACTTTTGCGGCGTGAATCCAGAAGTTTCCTACGTCAATATTTCCATCTGTTTTCACGGAGCGCTGCACCAGGCAAACCGGGTTTTTAATCATTCAATTTTTTTCAAAAAATGACTTATTTCAGCACATTACCTGCGGTATTATTACTTGACGACGGAACTGTTTTTCATGGCAAGGCTGCCGGAAAGATCGGTACTACTACCGGCGAGATCTGCTTTAATACCGGGATGACCGGCTACCAGGAGGTTTTTACCGACCCTTCGTACTTTGGCCAGATCCTGGTTGCCACCAATGCACACATCGGCAATTACGGCATAGCCAATGAGGAAGTTGAATCGAACAATATTCAGATTGCCGGTTTGGTATGTAAGAACTATAACATCTACTACACCCGCAAACAGGCCGATGAATCGATACAGGATTATTTCCAGGAGCAAAACCTGGTGAGTATTTCTGATATCGACACCCGCCAGTTGGTAAGACATATCCGCGATAAAGGTGCTATGAATGCCATTATTTCTTCAGAAATATTAGATATTGATGAACTGAAAGCCAGGTTAGCCGAAGTCCCTTCAATGGATGGCCTCGAACTTTCGTCACAGGTATCAACCAAAGAAACTTACACCTTCGGTAATGAAGACGCCACCTACCGCGTTGCAGTGCTTGACCTGGGTGTAAAGAAAAATATCCTCCGCAATTTTGATGACCGCGACGTTTATGCCAAAGTTTACCCGGCAAAAACCGCATTCGAAGAAATGGAGAAAGACTTCGCCCCTACCGGCTATTTCATTTCGAATGGTCCCGGCGATCCGGCTGCAATGCCTTATGCTATCGATACCGTTAAAAAAGTGTTGGCTTCTGAAAAACCAATGTTCGGCATTTGTTTAGGTCACCAGTTACTGGCCCTTGCTAACGACATCCCTACCATGAAAATGTTTAACGGTCACCGCGGCCTTAACCACCCGGTAAAAAATATCATTATCGATCACTGCGAGGTTACTTCGCAGAACCACGGTTTCGGTGTGGTACCGGAAGCAGTTCGCGCATCAGACAAGGTGGAGATCACCCACGTGAACCTGAACGACCAATCAATAGAAGGTATCCGCGTGAAAGGTAAAAAAGCGTTCTCGGTACAATATCACCCTGAATCATCGCCCGGCCCGCATGACAGCCGCTATTTGTTTGATGATTTTATTAATTTGATGAAATAAGTTTGATGTGCGGATATGCGGATTTTTGATGTGCGGATGCGTGTCAAATTGATGTTATCTGAATTAAAATTAAAGCTATAAACGGAAGCCCTGCTCATAAAGTGGGGCTTTTTATTTTATTTTTCATTATTCTCTTTGTCATTTCGAACGAAGTGAGAAATCTTATACGCCCTACTTTCGGGATATGCAACTGACGTTAATGTCGCTCTTACAGGATTTCTTACTCGCTCTCGAAATGACAAGTGGGTTATAAAAAGGTCAGTTTACAATTTCTAATTTTTATTTGGATTGGGTTTACGAAGAACCCGAAATGCTGAAATATGATAAAGACAATACCTGGAAAAATGTAAAGCTTAATCCCGATGAGGTGAAAGGCCGCTGGGTGCAGAAGGTCTTTCAGGTAGACGATGGTCCGCGGTATGAGAGTATTGGATTATATCGTTACCAACGATCAGCATTTTAAAATTCTTGATACCATAGGTTTTCCGGTTGTTAAAACGGTCTCCATCGAAGAATTTCTCAAGCGATTTTTAACCGATGACAAACAGAATTTGTAGAGACGCAACGCTTTGCGTCTCCTGTCCCCATGTCAGTCAACAGCCTTCACTTTTTCAAATAATAATCTGGTATCTTCAAAGTAGGTTTTTCCACATCCCAGATAATACTCGATACTTTCCACCCATCTTTAGTTTTGATCAACTGAAAACTATTCACACCGCGTTCAGCAGGTTTATCGCGGGTATTCAAATAAGTTACATAAGTACTGATACGATGCGCAATCCTGCCGAACTGCTCTGTACGACCAAATATTTCTTCCTCATAAAACATGTGTGTTTTAGTGCTTTCAATAAAACCCTGATAAAGCTTTACAAATTGATTCATGTTAGTGATATCGGCGGTATCTGTTCGAAAGTTGATCAGTTGCGCTTCGGGAATAAAGTAATTGTGTATTTCACTGTAGCGCGGCTTCTCCCCTTCTTTAAAGCTGATGGCTGTGTAAGCATCGTGCACGGCTTTGGTAATGGCGCTATCGTCGGGAACTGTGTAGGTTTTTACGGCTGCCGAATCTGTGGTTATAACAGCTTTGTCGGTCGACGTTTTGCATGATGACATGGCAATTACTGCCGCAAGGATAAGCAAAGGCTTAATAATTGTGTTCATTTCAAGGCGTTTAAAGGTTGAGCATTGGTGTGTTATTTAAAGGTAGAAATTTCACCGGAAGTATGCTAAACCTCCGCCTGAATTTCGCCGATATTCGTCGGCAGAATAAAGATATTTCACCGACATTTTGGCCCTCTTCGCCTAATATCGCTGTACAAAGG
>DATCQV010000231.1:0-6483 GCA_036569325.1 Mucilaginibacter sp.
GAACAGGCACGAGCTTTTTTATAACCTTACATTTTATTACGTATTTTATTAGGCAGGTATGAATGTTTTGATAATTGAAGATGAAAAAGCCCTTGCAGCAGAGTTGGAGATTTTTCTGACCAATTATAATTACATGTGCGAGGTATGCTACAACGGCACTTCGGGTTCAGAAAAAATTGCCGTTAACCTTTACGACTTCATCCTGATAGATCTGGGCCTGCCCGACTATGACGGCCTCGACCTGCTTAAAGAAGCCAAGAAAAACAACCCCGAAGCCATCTGCATTATCCTCACCGCCCGTGCCGAGGTTTATGACCGCATTAAGGGTCTCGACCTGGGCGCCGATGATTACTTACCGAAACCATTTTCGCTATTGGAACTGCAAAGCCGCATGCAAGCCATTACCCGCCGCCGCTTCGGGCTGAATCAAAGCCTGGTAGATCTGGGCGGATTCGTGATCAACCTCACCGAGCGCACCATCAGCCATAACAGTGTGGAGGTAAATACCATCACCAAAAAAGAATTCGACCTGATCGCTTACCTCATCCTGCACAAAAACCGTACGCTTACCCGTTCACAATTAAGCGAGCACATTTGGGGCAGCATCATTAATGATGACTATGACTCGAACTATATCGACGCGCATATTAAGAACATCCGCAAAAAATTAAACGTCCACGCCCCGCCCGACTGGCTGGAAACGGTACGCGGTTTAGGGTATAAGATAAAGATTGCTTGATTTGAGAACCGGAAGAAAAGAGCCAGGAACCAAGAGCCAAGAATCAAGATAGAAGAAGACGGATGAAATAAAATAAATTTAAACGGCAATAACAGTCAAAGCAAAAGCAAAAAATCAATCCAACAGACATTCTTCCTGTCTTGGCTCTTGGTTCTTGGCTCTGACTCTAAAAAATGAGGCTAAAAACAAAACTTACGTTGTTCAATGCTATATCGAAACTGGTTATCGTAACCATTTTCGTAGGGTTGCTGCCTGTCCTCATTAAAAACATCAATCAAACCTATACCGATAGCAAGCTGCGCAAGCAAAAAGACCGCCTGCTGCAAATTGTGGCCAGTCAGGGTATCAAGAGTTATATACAAAGCGACGAGGGTGAGGCCAGTTATTACACGCCGCTTAAGGAAGATTATGTGAGCATTGACGTTGATTCTACTTCAGAAAACCTCGATACCATCCGGAACGAAAAACGTATTCTGCAGGGCGATACCATCGAATACCGCATATTGAGTCACAACTTCAGGGCTGACAATAAAAAGTACCTGGCCGAAATTGCCATCAGCCTCGATTCGATAAACGAAACCACACGGCCATTGCAGAACCTTGCCTTCCAGGTTTTATTGGGGATGATCCTGCTCACCATCATGGCCGATCAGTTTTACTCGACTTATGTACTGCGGCCGCTTGGACTTATCATCAAAACCAAGTTGATAGGCCGCAAGTTCCCGAATTTCGGCACTTATCAGCAGGTAAAAACAAGTACTGCCGATTTCCAGCATCTCGATCTCAGCATCCACCAGATGATCGAGACCATAGAAAACACCTTTCAAAAGGAACGTGAATTTATCTCGAATGCCTCGCATGAACTGATGACACCCATCTCCATCCTGCAATCGAAGATCGAGAACATGTTTGAGCGGGAAGACATTGTCGACGAGCTGAAAACCCGCCTGCTGGAAATGCAGAGGATATTGAATCGCCTGAAAAGCATTACCAAAACGCTGCTGCTGATCTCGCAGATAGAGAACGAGCAGTTTTTCAGAACCGACACGGTGCCGCTTTCTGAAGTTCTACAGGAGGTGTACGATGAGATCTCGATACGCTTACAGGACAAAAACATTGCGTACGAAGCCGATGTACCCGGAAACTGGTACCTGATTGATGTGAACAAGTTCCTGCTATTTAACTTATTCTTCAATCTTATTAACAACGCCATTAAATACAATAAGCCCGATGGATCGATCAAGGTATTTGCACAGCATGAGCATAACAGCTTTACTGTAACCGTGGCCGACACCGGCATCGGTATCGCCGAAGCGGATATCCCTCATATTTTCAACCGTTTTAAGAAATTCAGGCAATCGATGCAGCAGGATAGCTTTGGGCTGGGGCTGCCGATCGTGAAATCGATAGCGGGCTTTCACCAGATCAAAATAGCGGTAACATCGGTGAAGGACGAGGGGACATCATTTAAGCTCATTTTCCCGCCGGGAACCGTTGAAATACGGGAATAAAGCGCATTAGGAAATTGATTTGTTTATAAATATTTTTGGTGTAGCGATTAAACCTTTTGATACGTTTTATTGTCTAATTGAAAGAGCGTAAAATTTAACATTTCGCCCTATACTTAAACTGCGAAATTTCTGTTTATTACATATATTTAAAAAATGAAAAGGTTGTATAAATACGCGTCCGGCTTATTCGTAGCCGGAATGCTGACTGCAGTGGCAATAACCCCGGCCAATGCACAGCGCGGAGCAAGTCACGGGGGAGGCGGCGGTGTTCGTATCGGTGGCGGTGGCGGAGGCAGCTTCGGCGGTGGTTTCCGCGGTAACAGCCTTGGTCTATCGCGTCAGGCAACGGGCAATAACTTTGGTATTCGTGGCAATAATTTGTCTGCAACGGCGCATGTTAATGCGGCGGCAGTTGGCTACAGGGGCCGTACCGGTAACTCATTCGGCGGCACTACCGGATACCATGCAGGTGCATTTTACCGAAATAGCTATGGCTATTACGGATATCCGCATCTTGGGTTCTATTTAGGCGTATTGCCTTATGGTTATTATCCGTTCTATTGGGGCTCATCGCTGTATTATTACTACGGAGGTGTGTTCTACAGCCCGTACGATAACGGCGGTTACCAGGTAACAGAACCACCGGTAGGTGCAGGCGTTCCTGATCTTCCGGAAGATGCCCAGCCTATCAAGATCGACGGCGTTCAGTACTATGAGCTCGACGGCGTGTACTATAAGGAAACGGTTGACGATCAGGGCAAAAAAGTTTACGTCGTGGCCGGTAAAGACGGTGTACTGAATACCGACGATTCGGTTACCGATCCAAACGCAGGCATGGCGGCTCCAAGAGTTGGCGACGTGGTAAACCAGCTACCTGACGATTGCCGCAAGGTAACCCTGAACGGTAAGAAATACTATGTGTCGCCTACCAACATTTATTACGAAAAAGTAACCGGACCGGACGGCAATACAGCCTACCGTATTGCGAGCCTGCCAAATGATGATAAAGGCATATAATTAATCGGAGAGATTTTTCGAAACTGACCGGCGGTGAAGGTTTATTTAGTGCGGAAGCGCTTATAGATCTTCACCGCTGTCATTAATACAATAGCCAAAGCTACCAAACCTGCCAATCCGTAGATCCAGTTTACGGCATCTTTTAAAACGGCTAAGAATACGATGGCGAAAAGGAACAAGGTAGCCACCTCGTTCCACATTCTCAACTGCGTCGATTTCCATCTGAAAACGCCTTTAGCCATTTTCTTCATCATGTTCTGACAAATGAAATGGTAAATGATCAATCCAATCACAAAAGCTAACTTGATATGCAGCCACGGTTGCTGCAACCATGCAGGGTAAAGGCAAAGCATGGTGATACCTGCCGCCAAAACCAAAAACATAGATGGAACAGCAATTACATACCAAAGCTTGCGTTCCATTACCTCAAATTGTTTGGAAAGGATGGTGCGGTCGGGTTCGGGTTTGTCTTGTGCCTCGGTGTGATAGATGAACAGACGCACAGCATAGAACAGCCCCGCCATCCAGCAGACTACGAAAATGATGTGTATGGAAAGGATGTAGTTGTACATAAAGCCGAGGCCCCCTAACCCCCTGAAGGGGAATGATTGTCCTAAAGTTTTAAATGCCCCTAATATTTTTACTCCCCTTCAGGGGGCCGGGGGGCTTACCTGTATTCTTTTATCACCTCAACCGCATATTTCACATTATCGAACGGAATATCGGGCATAATACCGTGGCCGAGGTTAAATATAAATCCGTTTTCGCCTTTCATCCTGTCGAACAGGCGGTGAATGCGCTCTTTAATTACCTTTTTATCGGCATATAAGATATGCGGATCGAGGTTACCCTGCACTGCAATACCGGCAGGCAGGCGTTTTTTAATATCTAACAAATCAACATTCCAATCTATAGAGATCACGTCTGGCTTAGCTTCGGCCATCAACGGTGCGAAAACCGAGCTGCCTTTACAGAACGATATTACCGGGATATCCTTGCGGTTCAGCTTGCTGATGATCTCGGTAATGTAGCGATGCGAAAACTCTTTGTAATCATCCCACGCCAGCGCCTGCGCCCAACTGTCAAAGATCTGCACGGCGTTTACCCCGGCTGCAATCTGCAGGTTCAGGTAATCTGCCGTTACGGTTGCAATTTTCGACAACAACTGATGCGCCAGTTCAGGCTCGTTGTGCAGCATTAATTTGGTGCGCTTAAAGTCTTTTGACGATCCGCCTTCAACCAAATAGCTCATTACAGTAAATGGAGCACCCGCAAAACCGATCAGCGGAATGCTTCCATTCAAACGCTGTTGGATCACTTTAATGGCATCGGCCACATATTGTAAACGATCGCCTACATCGGTGCGCAAGTTGTCGATATCAGCCTCGGTGCGCACCGGGTTGGCAAATTTAGGGCCTATGTTGGCCTCGAAGCTCAGGTCGCCGCCCATTGCTTCACCCGTAACCAGGATATCAGAAAAAAGGATGGCAGCATCAATGCCCAGCAGATCAACCGGCAGCATGGTAACATCGGCCGCAATCTCGGGGGTTTTGCACATTTCCAGGAAAGAATATTTGTTTTTGATATCCCAATATTCCTTCATAAAACGGCCAGCCTGCCGCATCATCCATACCGGCGGGCGTTCTGTCTTTTCAGAAAATGCTGCTTTTATAAATAAAGAATCGCTCATATTAGAAGAAAGAATCAAGAAGTCAAGAGTCAAGAATCAAGATTGAAACCTTACCGGCTCTTGTCTTGCTTCTTGACTCTTGATTTCTTGAATCTATTTTTTAGTTTTAAGTTCCTGCCGAAGGCGCTCAATCACGTCCTTCATTTTGGCGTTTATTTTTTCCTGGTGTTGTTCGGTAAGCTTTATATAAGCTTCGGCCTTTTCAAAGTTACCCTGCCTTATGCTGATATTGGCCACGTGTACCAATGCCGCCACGTGATCATTAACCGACCGGAGCGGATATTGCGCGGCTACCTCATAATGTTTTTCGGCATCTTCAAAGTCCTGCTTCTGGAGGCAAACACCACCCATCAGGAATTCATAATAGCCGCGCCTGTTTTTGCTTAACCATTTCGGGTTTGCTATTTCCTGCAGCGTGCGCTCTGCTTTGTCGTAATCTTTGTGATGAAAATGTCTTGCCGCTACAACCAATGTACCCTGTCTGATATAGTCTAAGCCCAGCAGCACTATCATCATAAATGCAACCCAGGCCAGTTCATACTGCTGCCGGTAAGCCAGCAACATGAGCGACAGAAAAAATATGATGCCTATAAATAGCCGGGTTCTGTTAGTAAACATTAATGCTGCGTATCGGTAAACTTGTAACCTACCCCACGGATGGAATGGAAATAAACCGGGTTCTTAGGATCGGGTTCAAAATATTTACGGAAGGTCAGGATAAAGTTGTCAATGGTACGGGTTGACGGGTAAACGTCGTAGTTCCAAACGGTCTCCAGGATCTGCTCGCGTGATACGGCATCGTTACGGCGCTCTATCAGCAATTTCAGCAGCATGGTTTCTTTTTTAGTTAACGGTGTGATCGAACCGTCTTCATTAACCAGTTCGAACGAGTTGAAGTGAATGGTTTTATCGCCGATCTTATAGCTGTTAAACTCTTTCAGTTCGTCACCTTTCAGGCTGCGTTTTACCAGGTTGTTTACCCTCAGGATCAGCTCTTCCAGGTTGAATGGTTTTGTCAGATAGTCATCTGCCCCCTTCTTTAAACCTGCTATTTTGTCTTCATTTGTATTTTTGGCAGTCAGGAACATGATAGGTACTTCCGAATTTTCGAGGCGAATGGTCTCTGCAACCACGAAGCCGTCAATTTCGGGCATCATTACATCGAGAATAACCAGGTTAAAGCGCTCCTCTTTAAATATCTGTAAAGCCTTTTTTCCATTTGTAGCGGTAGATACCTTGTAACCTTCCAATTCGAGGTTAAGCTTAATGGCTTCGAGCAGGTGCTCTTCGTCTTCGGCTAATAAAATTCTTTTCTTCGTTAGCATGTGACTTAAAATTTAGTGTCTTGTCTTTTAATCAAAAACCACCTCAAATATACTACCAACCGGACGGTTATCCCTCACTTTTATACTTGCCTGGTGCTTATCGAGCACTTCTTTTACAATATACAGACCTAAGCCCGTTCCCTTGGTGTTGCGGGTATCCTCAGATCCTACGCGATAAAATCTTTCGAAGATACGGCTTTT
>DATCQV010000232.1:0-33431 GCA_036569325.1 Mucilaginibacter sp.
GATTTTTTCGTCCCTAAAGTCAATAAGCCCGCAAATATCGGAATCTTTTAATGAATCTGAAAGTTTTTTTGCATAATCTTCATATTTTTCCGAGATAGGCAAAATAATGAATTGTTCGGGCGATAACCACAGCGGGAAATTGCCTGCGCAATGCTCAATTAACACGGCTACAAAGCGTTCCAGCGAGCCAAACGGCGCACGGTGGATCATTACCGGGCGATGCTTCTGGTTGTCGCTTCCGGTATATTCCAGCTCGAAACGTTCAGGCAGGTTGTAATCTACCTGGATGGTACCCAACTGCCATTTCCTGCCCAGGGCATCCTTCACCATAAAGTCGAGTTTAGGGCCGTAAAATGCAGCCTCACCAAGTTCAACAACGGTGTTCAGGCCTTTTTCAGCAGCGGCCTCTATGATCGCCTGTTCGGCTAAAGCCCAATTTTCGTCGGTGCCGATGTATTTAGCTTTATTTTCAGGGTCACGTAATGACACTTGCGCTACGTAATCCTTGAAATCCAATGCGCTTAGTACGTATTGTACCAGATCAATCACTTTTTTAAATTCTTCCTTTACCTGATCTGGGCGGCAGAATAAGTGGGCATCATCCTGGGTAAAGCCACGTACACGGGTCAAGCCGTGCAACTCGCCGCTTTGCTCGTAACGGTACACGGTACCAAACTCCGCCAAACGAACCGGCAGGTCTTTATACGAACGTGGTTTCGATTTATAGATCTCGCAGTGATGCGGGCAGTTCATCGGTTTTAAGAAGAACTCCTCTCCCTCCTGCGGTGTTTTGATGGGCTGAAATGAATCGGCGCCATATTTTTCATAATGTCCCGAAGTTACATACAGATTTTTATGACCGATGTGCGGGGTGATCACCTGCTCATAACCGGCCTTTACCTGCGCTTTCTGCAGGAAATCGGCCAGACGCTGACGCAATGCTGCACCTTTCGGTAACCACAACGGTAAGCCCATTCCCACTTTCTCAGAGAAAGTGAACAATTCCATTTCCTTGCCCAGCTTGCGGTGATCGCGCTTTTTGGCTTCCTCCAGTACATGCAGGTAATCTGTAAGTTCACTTGCCTTGGGGAAGGTAACCGCGTAGATGCGGGTTAGCTGTTTGCGGCTTTCATCGCCACGCCAGTAAGCACCGGCAACGCTCATCAGCTTTACAGCCTTGATGAACCCCGTGTTTGGTATATGCGGACCGCGGCACAGATCGGTAAAGTTACCTTGTGTGTAGAAGGTAATTGAACCGTCGGGCAGGTCTTTGATCAGATCGAGTTTGTATTCGTCTCCCTTTTCGGTAAAATATTCAATTGCATCGGCTTTACTAACCGGCTTACGGATATATTCTTCTTTTGTTTTGGCCAGTTCCAGCATCTTGTCTTCTATCTGCTTAAACTCGTCAGACGAGAAAGTACGGTCGCCAAAGTCGACATCGTAATAAAAGCCGGTCTCGATAGCCGGACCGATACCGAATTTAGTTCCGGGATAAAGCGCTTCCAGAGCCTCGGCCATTAAGTGAGCCGATGAGTGCCAGAAGGTAGCCTTGCCCTGCAGATCGTTCCAGGTCAATAATTTAACAGCTGAGTCTTTTTCGATGGGGCGGCTTGCATCCCAAACCTGGCCGTCAACTTCTGCTGCCAATACGTTTCTTGCTAATCCTTCAGAGATCGACTGCGCGATCTGCATGGATGATGTTCCGCTTTCATACTGACGTACGGAGCCATCAGGGAGGGTAATGTTAATCATCTACAACTATGATTTAAAAGTTTGTAAAAAATGTTTTATTCGATCACCTACAAGAGTGATCTTATTGTTAATGCTGCGAAGTTAAGATAATTTTTGAGGATGAGAACGGAGAGTTGAACAAACGTAAGGTATTATTACATATAACCAAGCTACAGCGGCCTGTTCATATATTCCTGGTAACAATCAATGTATTTTCCCAAGTCAATACCATCAATCAGTGCATGGTTCACGTGTATGGAAACCGGCATCAGTTTCCGCCCGTTATTTTCGGTCATTTTTCCGAATGAGATCTTTGGGGCGCTGTCTCTGAATGAAAACATGCGGGCGTGCGATAGTGCTGTAAAATCAATCCAGGGCAAAGCAGAATAACGGATAACGTTTATGGCCGGAGAAAAGAGCAGGCTGGTTTCAAACCGCACCTGTTCCATTACCTTAACCGCTTCGGTTTGAAAATCACTAAAAGTTGGATAAAACATAAAATCGCCAAAACCGAAAGTACCATCCGGCCGGGCAATGGTAGAGCCGGCATCTATGCGGTCATATTTATAAACCTCATCGTTCTCGATGCGTAACCTAAAACAATCTATAACCTGCGAGGCAGCCAGTGATTGATAAAGATAGAACAGATAAAAGGACACGCCGTTTTGTTTGGCTGTTTGATAAGCTGCCGTACAATCGATATTGACGTTTACCCCATAGTAAGGTTCATCAAATTGGTTAAAGAAACTGAAATGGTCTTTTCTTACCCAGGA
Organism: Mucilaginibacter sp.; assembly: GCA_036569325.1. Taxonomy (GTDB): domain Bacteria; phylum Bacteroidota; class Bacteroidia; order Sphingobacteriales; family Sphingobacteriaceae; genus Mucilaginibacter. Next base: position 2,508 of record DATCQV010000232.1, read on the forward strand.
ATCCAGGTCCAGTTTATGTTTCATTAGTTAAATATTCAAAAATTAGTAACGTGACAATAATCGTCGCCGGTTGCGGTCTACGATAATAATGTTGTCGCTACTGGTAAACTAAATCTATTGTGTTATTCCATCCGTACAATCTGCAAAAATCAATCAAAAAACGGGACAACCATTGTTTAATCGGGCCGGGATCATTAAAGCCGGTAATATTGAAAGTGTAAGAAAATTTGCCGCTTTGTTCATCGGGTTTAAATCCCATTCCTTCAAATGGATTTGGCATACGACCGTGCAACACAAAATCAGGCTCATCGTCAAAGGGTTTTCCAATAACGGTAATCACGAGAAACACCTTTTTGATTTTGAATTGCAAGCCGAATTTCTCCTCACGATTGATGATCAGCTTAAATGATTTATATCGCTTTTCGTAAAGCGCGAAGAGTGCATGACCGATAATATCCGTATTTTCAAAGATGGGACTTGGAGAATCTATCAATTGTTGCAGTTCTCCCTCAAGGCCATTTATTCTTTCCGAATACTTCTTTCTGTAATGCTCCTTAATCCGGTCGGGGATTTTACTATAAGGTAAACTCTTGAAAAAATCAATTTGCCTTCTTAACTGGTCTTTTTTCAGATAAAGAGGATCATTAAAAGAATAAAGCGCCTCTAAACGCGATTCCAATAGTGAAAGCGCCTCCGAATGATAATAAACTATCAGGTGATCTTTCTCAGCCGCTGCCTGCCTGGCCATTTTTACCAACGCCCGCCTTTCTTTTTCGAGTGTTTTGATCAATAAGTGAATATTAGGCTTTACAGGTTGCATTGAAAGTTAATTGAATAGAAAAATTTCAATCCGAAATCAAAAATCCGAATTCCGAAATCCTAAACATTTCCCCACCCCATCGTGAGCACATCGGCAATGTGATAGGTTTTAATTGGCAGGGAATTTTTGTCGATATAGCTTTGCAGATGCATTAAACACGAGGCATCAGATGATATGATGTAGTCTGCATCGGCGGCTATGGCGTTGTCAACTTTTTGCTGTGCCATGGCAGTTGATATGGCATCGAACTTTACGGCAAATGTTCCACCGAAACCGCAGCAGGTTTCGGCATCCTTATGTTCTACCAGTTCAAGACCAAGCACTTTTGATAAGAGCTGACGGGGCTCTTCTTTGATATGGCATTCGCGCAAACCGCTGCAACTATCGTGATAAGCCGCCCGTCCGTCCAGTTCCGCACCGAAATAATCGAACTTGAGAATGTTCACCAGGAAATCGGTCAGCTCATAAATATTGCCTTGTATGGCGCGGCATTTATTATGCAGGGTGGTATTGGTAAAAAGATCATTGTAGTAGTTTTTCACCATGCCGGTGCACGATGCTGATGGGGTAACGATCACGCTGTCTTCTGGAAAATCATTCAGGAACTTGCTGCCCACCGCTTTGGCATCGTCCCAAAAACCCGCATTAAATGCCGGCTGACCGCAGCAGGTTTGGTCGGGATTGTAATGTACCTCGCAACCCGCCTTCTCCAAAACCTTAATGGTATTGAAAGCGGTATCGGGAAATAGCTGATCGATAAAACAGGGTACAAATAACTCAACCTTCATAGCGGAAAATAAAGTCGCAATTTGGCAAAAAGTTTTTTAAAAAGTGCGATTTACTGTCTGAAGGCGACAAGCTACTTATCGAACGTGCGAGGAGTTGTCATCCTGAGTTATAAAATCCGGGGCTTTTGAGGGTGAAATGACAAAAAATGGGGTGTCGTGGTAGGTACAAGCTTGCACTGAGGTTCTCGAAGTGAAGCATGAGCGCGGGGCTTGTACGTCATACTTAGCGCGCGGGCATTGGCCTTTGCGCACGTCGCCCTTCGACAGGCTCAGGATGACACCCACCTGCACGTTCAATTTAACTTGTCATGGGTAGGCTCTCGAAGGATGAGCATAAAGGCCCTCGCCAATAGCTTAGTTGCTAAATTCGCTTGGCGAGGCCGACCCGCATACTTCGAGAGCCTCAGCATAACAACCTATAATTACACCTTGTGCTTCTTCTCCGCCTTCGTCAGTAATAACAAAAACAGCAAACCAATTATAAAGAACGCGCATAACGCCAGCGCAGAATTACGCATGCTGCCTGTCAATTCCTCAATAAAGGCGAAACTGGCCATACCGCCTACAATAGCCAGCTTTTCAGTCACATCATAAAAGCTGAAGAAAGAAGCGGTATCCGGAATATCCTGCGGCAGGTATTTGGCATAGGTAGAACGCGAAAGCGATTGTATGCCTCCCATTATCATCCCCACTACAACAGCCAGCGCATAAAACTCATTTACGGTTGTAGTAAAATACGCAGCCACACATGCGCCGATCCAGATCACTACCGTTCCGGCCAGCACTTTTACATTCCCGTATTTTCCCGATAGCCACGACATCAATGTTGCGCCACCGATAGCCACGAGCTGAATAATCAGAATGATAGTAATAAGCCCGCTGGTTTCCATGTGCAGCTCCTTAGCACCAAAGCCCGCTGCCACCAGCATAATGGTTTGTACGCCCATTGAATAAAAAAAGAAGCCCGGTAAGAAGCGTTTGAGCAGCGGCATTTGCTTAACCTTTCGCCAAACATGACCAAGTTCTATAAACCCGCCTTTGAGGATATTGGAATGACGCGGCTCTGCATTCGGGCTGCCCTTTGGCAATACTGCAAATGGTATGTGTGAAAAGCCTATCCACCACAAACCTACCAGCAGGAACGAAAGCTGCGCTGCAAATTTTGGCGTCATGTTGAATGTATCATGTTTTAATACAAATACCAGGCATACGATCTGCAGGATCACGCTACCGATATAGCCATAGGTAAAGCCTTTAGCGCTCACCTTGTCCTGCATATCAATGGTCGCAATTTCGGGCAGATAAGAGTTATAAAACACGAACCCGCCTGCGTAACCGATAGCTGCCAGCGCAAAACAGATAACTCCGAATTCAAGATTCGAACTGTCGAACCAGAATAAACCACAGCAGGCCAGCGAACCCAACCACGTAAAAGCCCGCATAAAAATCTTTTTATTACCCCGATAATCGGCTATCGAGGTAAGGATAGGCAGCAATATGGCCATGATTAGATAAGCCGCCGCCAGCGCATAATTTGAAAGCGCGGTATTGATGAATTTCATCCCGAAGAACGAAACCTGGTCGTGCGTGGCCTTATTTTCGGTTTGCGCCACGTAGTAGGCAGGGAAAATAGTAGATGTAATTACAAGGTTATACGCCGAATTTGCCCAGTCGAAAAAGGCCCAGGCGCGGATGGTTTTCTTATTGTTCTTAGGTTCCATGGTGTGCTAAAAGTATGTAAAAATATAAGGATTTAGAATTTTTAAGACACCCCGGCAATTTTTATCTTTATGTTCTTTGGAAAGCCTGTGCGTTCCTCTGTGGTTTATTTAACCGTAAAGAGCACGGAGAAGGCACGACACAGAGAAGATACTAAGAGGCATCTTTCCAAAACATTGTTGCGGCACGGCTTGTAGTATAAAGTACGATCTATATTATGAAAAACAAAGGTTTAATAGCCAGCGGTTTGCTGCTGGCAGGTATAATAGTCGTCGGCTGCAAAACGCATTTCGATACTACGACAAGCGATTATAAGGCAGTAGTTAACGGTCAGAACGTGGAACACGGCAAAGCTTTGGCATTCACTATTTGCGGAGGCTGCCATTATAATCATGGCACAAATAAGTTTACCGGAAACCCTATTCCTGATGTGCCGGGCATTGCAGGTAAAGTGTATTCGGCCAATCTTACGCATTCGGTATCACGGGGTATGACGGCAAAATATTCAGATGCCCAGATCAGGTATCTGCTTAAAATCGGGATTGCCGATGACGGTCGCTTCCTATCATACATGTTGCGGCCCAATATAGCCGATGAAGATGTAAACGATATTATCGCTTTTCTGCGGTCGAATGATCCGTCCGTCAGCGCAAGCGATCAAATTGCAGGTGTAACACATTATACCCTGATCGGTAAAATGTATAACGGATTTGAGGCTAATCCGGCGCCTTACCGCACAAACGTTAAACGACCAACAGGTCAGGTTGCTTTAGGGCGTTACCTGGTAGATAATGTGGGCTGTTACCACTGCCATTCAAAAAGCCTGCGCTCGTTAAATTCAATAAATCCGGAACAAACCAAAGGTTATCTGGCTGGCGGCATTAGGTTTAAGGGATGGAACGGCACGGATGTCGTTGCATCAAATATCACACCTGATAAAAATACCGGCATCGGCAATTACTCGAAAGAGGATTTTCTGAAAGCTATAAAGCATGGCAAAGCGCCCGACCGTACCCTGAAGCCACCAATGGAGAGATTTGAATACCTTACGGATAAAGAGATAGACGCTATTTACGCTTATATTATGACATTACCGCCAAAAAACAACGCGGTTAAGCGCATCTAAACCGCCTGGTGCATGGTGGCACAGGTGGCGCACTCCGGCACATGTGGATACAGTGGCGGCGCATTGTGTTAGCCACCACCACCATCAGTTAAACTTCACTACCTCGAAGTCTGAAGCGCGAACGCCGCCTAATTTTTGTAACTCATCGTTATTCCAACGGCTATCCGGTGCGCCGCTGATGTACATATTGCTGCCAATATCGGCGAGTATCAAGCCGTATTTTTTCATTGCGGTCAAAATAACCTGCAAATGCGGAGGATAACCGCTGATATCGAAGCTTGCCTTCAGCCTGATCTTCGCTCCAAACGGTAAGGAATATTGCCCGCCGTGACTATTTACGCTATGCCGCGCCGGCGATATGTATGCCGGTTTTACAAAGGCCGATTGCAGGGTAAACCGGATGGCATGGTCGATAGTTCCCTTCAGGACTTCATCGTACCTCACTAAACCAGGAAAAATTGGCAAGCCTGCGGCATCGGCAGAGGTCCATCCCGCCGGGCGAAGCTTATTGGATTTGAGGTCGAATATAGCGCCGCTGGATGCGCCCCATTTGCCGCCGGAAAAGCTGGCATTATAAAGTTCATAGAGCATATCGTTGTCCTTATCCACCACAATCACGTGGGAATCGCCGGTACCGTTCCCTTCAATATGGGCATTATCCGGTATGGGATAAGGGCCTTTATCGCTTTCGCTTCCATAATTGCCATCGTTGTCGTTTGCCCGGAAAGTTACTTTTACCTTCGGCTGACTACCGCAAACCACATCGAACGGAATACCTATGGGTACGCCTTCATACAACCCGCTGCCGAAATCTGCTTTTAAATGAGATGCACTGATAGCAGCGATGATCTGGTCGCTATATGGATCGGCAGGTGCTTTGGAGATATCCGTATTCCAGGAATTATCTGCCGGGAAGATCTGCAGGTTTTCTACGTCGCCAACCTTAGTATTGCACGTGTTCCCTGTTGCGCTGCCGGTACCGCCCGTTGGCTTATCGGTGTCACCTGTGGTATTATTTGATGGATTTGCACCTTCCTTTTTGCCGCATGCAGAGAAAAGTAAACAAACAATTACGAGTAAAGTAAAGCCTCCCTTTTTCATAGGTAGTGATAGATGTTAGAGGAATTGTTATAAAACGCTGTTTTCGGCATAGATTGCGGAGTTCCTAAAAAGCTTTGAATGCAATGTTATCTTTTCCTTTCAGCTCAATATTCTTTACAGAACCTGTCCCCTGGAAGCCAAACCCCATCCCAACGATCTTAACGTTACTTGCTGGTAATTGAAACTGAAATACCTGCTTATCGTTAACAAAATAAAGTATTTGATTGGTCGTGCTTTTACAGGAAACTTTTACCCATTGCGACAGGTCAACTCCAAAGCCCGAAAGATTGGCCTTTTTTCCGGAGATAATCCAATCAACGCTGAAGAGGGTAAGTTCAGAAACGCAGCCTTTTATAGATAACGGAATAATAATCGGCCCGGCATCGGTGATCAGGTCAACCTGGGCAAACTGGCACGCTGCCTCACCTTCATGGTAGTTGTTCCTTAACTCGGCACTGAAGCTGAAATTCTTCACAGGTACAGGTTCAAAATTCCCTACGTTGTAATACTTTATATAAGTTGGCCTGGGTTGCATGCTTACATTTTTCTGCCTGATAGCCGGTACAGGCAGACTCAGCATATCCTTTTGAATAAAATCGGACGCGTTCAGGTAAACAGGTATCGGCCTGTCTTCGATCAATCCCAGCCAACCAGCGGTGGGGATCATCAGCTTATGCTCCCGAACAACAGATTTTCCAACGATCAACTTCGCCTGGTAAAAGCCCGGCTCATAATAAACCGATGTATGCTGATGATCCCGTTTGTTCACAAGCGTCCTGGTTCTCGGGTCCCATGATTGTTGGATATAAACCGAATCCGTGCCCGCAGCCGTGGCATCGTAGTTAAATATTACCGAGTTGGGAACGGCATTGGTTAGCCGCTGGCTGCTGAATTTATAGGCAGTGGCATCAGATGCCGGCTGAAATTTGTCGGTCACATAAAACACAGCAACGCCTATCAAAGCCATTGTTATAAGTATAATGGCGATGGTAAGCCCGAACCGTGGTTTCGCAATGGCTGCCGGCGTATTCGGATTTATTTTTTTTACTACGGCGGCCTCCTTTTGCTGCTTTAAAAACGCGCGCCAGTTTTCAAATCCGGCAAATTGTGCCAGGGTATCCAGCGTGGTTGCGCTTGGTAAATGCTTGTACTCCACCCTGCCCCATAGCCTCCGCAGCGTGCTTTCGCTCAAAACGGTCTTGGTTTTGTCAAAGATCAATTGACTCAAGATCTCGAAATCACGGGTTTGCCACGTAGCCGGGTCGCCCCAGTCGAGTTGCTGTTCAATGATGGATAGTAATTTACCTATATCGGATGTCATTGATAATCACAGTGATAAAACTTGACAAAACTTGAACTCTTTATGAATGGTCATTGAAAACTGCATCGCTTAGTTTTAGGTCGGCAAACGAAAATCAGCCCAATTATTCACAGCAAATTAAAACTAAACAATTGAACAATTTCAAATTTTTATTCGCAATCGTTTTCCTGGCAGGCGCTTTTCAAGGTCAGGCGCAGACACTATACGTTGACGCCATAAATGGCAAAAATGTTGCGCAGGGAACCGCGTCCGATCCATTTTTATCGCTCGAAAAAGCCGTGGCGAAGGCAAACACTTTCAGAGGCGATAATGAGATCACCATAAAGATAGCCCGGGGCTTATATATTCTGCACAATCCTCTTAAAATAGAAAACGCCTCCGCAAGCGCAAACTATTTTATAGAGGCCCTTGTGATGCCTGATGATACCGCCTGGCGCCCGGATAAAATGCCGGTCATACAATCCGTTGCAGTGCCCGATGCCAAAGCCAGGTTCAAAAAATGCGTTGCGTTTGATATTGAGCGAAGTAACGTTGTTATACGCGGATTAAAATTCATCGGAAATCCCTCGCCCGAGGCGGAATACTTTTATGCCATTGAACGCCACAACGAGAAACTCAGCAATCTCCTTATCTCACAATGTTACTTTTTAGGCGAGAAGACCTTTGCACCTATACAGGGTGCCGTGTTTGCGCAGGGCGCCGGTATCCATATCGATCATTGCATTTTCTACGGATGCAAAAATGCTGCGCTGGTATTCCTCGGCCTGAAAGACTTTTCACTTACCCATTCCGTTATTTACGGCGCATACGAAGCCGCTATGTGGTACGGATACGGGGAGGGCAGTAACACACCGTTTACATTTAGCAATAACGTTGTTTCAAATTGTAATTACTTGCTGGTAAGCGATAAAGCATCCGAACACCATTACACATTCTCCAATTCGGTAATCAGCAACAATCAAAACTATCTTGGTTTTAATGGAATGGAGGTAGAAGGACCTGACCTTAAAAACACGCCCATCGAGACCAATATCGATAAGACAGGGTCGGTCATCCTCAATGAAGTAACGGCTAAAGGCGTCCCGGTCAATTATTTAAACCTTGCACCAAACTCAGCCGGCTACAATCTAAACGCCGGCATTTTCAAAAAGCCATAAATAAATGCTCGCTATAGCAAAATGGGGATACTACTCACTTCTTAAACCTATACAAATAAGGGGCCTTATGCGCCCCACCCGTCCATTTCTTGGCAATTCGCTCCAATATACCTAAACCAAGCATTTTACGCTGAAATGCGGGACGCAGCAATTTCTTTCCTAAAATGGTTTCGTAAAGCAATTGCAATTCTCCCATAGTAAATTCACGCGGCAGCAGGCTAAAGCCCGTTAACTTATCATCCAGGCTGTTGCGAAGTGCACCAAGCGCCTTTTCAACTATCTGGGTATGATCCTGAAGTAGTGGCGGCATATTATTTAGTTCGTACCACTCGCAGCTGTCGAATATTGCGGCAGGCGCGGGCGTTACCCTTGTAAAGTCAACCAATGCGTAATAGCCTATCGAAATAAAACGCTTTAAAAGCCAATGCTCTTCGGGTGCATCATAGCCGTTGGCTTTTATTATCGCTTTGAAAGGCGCCGGATTATAACGGGCATAATCGCCAAAAACATAAAATTGATCAAGATAAATATCAGTCAGCCCTGTACGCTCGCTTACTACCCTCAAAGCAGCTGCGTTCACATCCTCTTTATCTTTTATAAAGCCGCCGGGCAATGCAAACAATCCGGTTCGTTTATATTCGATAAGCAATACCTTTAGCTGGTTGTCATGGAACCCAAATATCACTGCATCTATTGCGATACCCTTCAGATACCCTCGCCCTGTTATATCAGTAGTTTCGTCTTTTGCGCCCGTGGTCATTTAAAATATCACTTTAAAATATAAAATAGGTTGACAATCTCAAAATAAGCAATTATTATTGTAACATAATGATACAATAATAAATTTCTTTTCTGTGTCTCTAAAACCTAATTTATAAATACCACTATGAAGATTAGATTAACTCTGTTATTTGCCTTGTGTTGTATTTCGGCAAGTTTTGCGCAACCTACCGGCAGCAACCTGGCAACCATTGCCAATGGTACCCTCGAAGGCACTTTTAACGCGGCCACCAAAATCCGCAGTTTTAAAGGCATACCTTATGCAGCGCCCCCTGTAGGCAACCTGCGCTGGAAAGCACCACAACCCGCCGCGAACTGGCAAGGCGTATTAAAGGCCGATCATTTTCGCCACATGGCTATGCAGAAGCGCATTTTTAGCGATATGATCTTTCGGGCCGATACCATGAGTGAAGACTGCTTATACCTTAACGTCTGGACGCCATGGACGGGCGGTGTGAAAAGAAAACTTCCGGTGCTGGTTTATTTTTATGGCGGCGGATTTGTAGCGGGTGATGGCTCAGAAGCGCGTTATGATGGCGAAAGCCTGGCGCAAAAAGGTATCGTTACTGTAACCATCAACTACCGGCTGGGCATATTCGGCTTCTTCTCGCATCCTGATCTGACCAAAGAATCACCCGATCATGCGTCAGGCAATTATGGCCTGCTTGATCAGAGCGCCGCTATAAGATGGGTTAAACAAAACATAGCGGCATTTGGCGGGGATCCGGATCATATCACCATAGCCGGGGAGTCGGCTGGTTCAATATCGGTGAGTGCGCAGGTTGCTTCTCCGCTTTCCAGGGGGCTGATAGCTGGTGCCATTGGCGAGAGCGGCGCTATGATTAAACCTACCCTGCCTGCTATCCCTTTAGCCGATGGGGAAAAGAACGGCGCTAACTTTGCACAGAAACAAGGTAACAAATCCCTTGCCGATCTTCGGGCTCTATCAGCAACCGAGTTGCTCGATCTCGCTTCAAAGCCAGGTGCATGGCAACTGTCGGCAACCGTTGACGGTTATTTTTTGCCGAAACCTGTAGTAGATATTTTTGAGGCAGGAGAAGAAGCCCACGTACCCGTGATGGTTGGCTGGAACTCGGCCGAGATTCCTTACCAGGCATTTACTGGCGGAGATATGCCCACACCGGAAAACTATGCTAAAAAGGTAAAGCAGCAATATCCAAATGATGCCGGCGAAGTGCTGAAACTTTATCCGGGCAACTCACAGGACGAGGTGATCCGCTCAGCCACCGCACTGGCCAGCGACAGGTTTATCGCCTATTCTACCTGGAAATGGGCCGACTTGCAAGCTAAAACCGGAACAAAACCGGTTTACCGCTACCTATTTTCAGCACCGCGGCCACCGGAAGTAAAACCGGCAAACAACCCAATGGCCAATAAAATGCCCGCGGCAATGATCGGGGCATCGCATGCTTCAGAAATTGAGTTTGCGCTGGGTAATCTTTCTTACGATAAGGTTTACGCATGGACACCAGCGCAATACAAAGTATCGGCGTTAATGGAAAATTACTTTGCCAATTTCATTAAAACAGGAAATCCAAATGGTAAAGGCCTCCCAAAATGGGACGCAAATACAGCCGGCAGCCCGGTTAAATTCATTAATATCGATGTGAATACAAAGCTCGAACCTGAGACAGATCGTGGCAGGTATTTATTTTTGGATAAGCAATATCTAAAGTAGATTGGATTATTAACCCGGCCCAAGTTAACTTAGACCGGGTTAATAATATCATTCTATTTAACCACCTTATACCCCAACCCAATATTCAGCGTCACAAAAAATGCGCTCTGTTTTTGGTCGGGCGTGTTTGAAAGTTTGTAATCATCAATTTTCCAGTCGCCGGCATAAGCATTAATATAGTAGCCTGCCCGGATACCAATGGGGATATTACGCTGCACCGAGAAACACTCCATTTTTTTGGTCGACGTTGGGATCAGGAAATCGTACCCAAGCCCCAGGTCTATGCCGAAGTTTGGTTGCCATAGTGTTTTACTCGACGTACTGTTCAGCAATTCGCCCGAAAGATCATTGGCATTGCGAATACGACTCCCGTCTTCCACTTTTAAAACCGCTCCCGAAAAATTCACGCCCGCAAACGGGTAAAAGCGAAACGAGGGGTTCGATGACAGGTTATACCCCAATCTCCAGAACAATTGGTATTGCGTATATTTTACTTTTATGTCATTCATGTCGGAACTTGCAGTTGGAGAAAAGCCGAGGCCGTCTTCGATAACTACTTTATCAAATACATGAAACATCGACGCATTCAGCCAGATATCTGATGGATTAATAGCCGGAATACCGTTAGCATTCAGCGCATTATTCAGCTCACCGATATCTGCTTTTCGGTAAGTAACCTGCAACTGGAACGCGCCCTCCGGTTTATGTTTCATCCAGCGGGGCATTCTCAGGGTGTCTGTATGTTGGGCCATGGCAGTACCCGATACAAAAATCCCGGCTGCCAAGATCAGTGTGTAAGTTAGTTTTTTCATAAGATGGAATATGTAGTTATTTTAACTTAGAATAAAAAAATATAATTCTTGTTTTAAAAAATCTACGCATTCGTACATCCCAATGTTGTCTGGCGGCCTGCTTACTCTTTATCGGCCGCGTACCTGATACCAGCAATGCGCCTGATCTCGTCGAGTGTTTCCATCAGCAACAGTGTGTCGGCAAATGAAACGACAGGGCTTTCAGCAAGACCTTGCTGCAAACATTGGGTAACATGCCGGGCCTCATATTGATAGCCGAAGCCATTCTCTTTTTCGACGGGGATGATTTCCTTACTGTCAGGATATTTGGGATAATATTCAATAGTGGCCGACGGTTCATAAAAGCGTGATATAAGCCTTATCCTGCCATGAGTTCCTGCAATATCAGCTTCTGTAGCCAAGTTAGCTTCGAAGGTAGAGAACAGTTGCGCAACGGCACCGTTGTTATATTTAAAAAGGATAGCGCATTGTTTATCAACGCCTTCTGGCGTTGGCGTCATACTCGCTTCAATCGAATCAGGCTTGCCCAATATACTCATCGCCATAAATACATTGTAAATGCCGATGTCCATCAGCGTACCACCACCAAGTGCCGGGTCGAAGAGCCTCGCAGGCACCGGCTCGGCTGGTTTAAACCCGAAATTTATCAATACAGATCGGATGTCGCCAAGCATTCCCTGTGCTGTCAACTCGTGCAATTTATTATAGTGCGGATGGAATTTCGTCCATAGTGCTTCCATCAGGAACAGGTTTCGCTCCCGCGCCATATCGATCATCACCTGCGCCTGGCGGGCATTCATTGCAAAGGGTTTTTCGCAAAGTACAGCCTTACCGTGCCTCAGGCAAAGCAATGTATTTTCGTAATGAAGATTATGCGGCGTGGCGATATAAATAACATCTACCTCAGCATTAGTCACAAGCGCATCATAACCGTCATGGCGATACTTCACGCCAAATTCATTACCGAAATCATTTGCCGACGATTGCGTACGTGAACCAACCGCGATCAGTTCCGCACCGTCCACCAGTTTCAGATCAGCAGCAAACTTGCGGGCAATACGCCCCGCGCCTAAAATTCCCCAGCGAATTATTTTCATAGTTTAAGACAGATTCAAGAAATCAAGATACAAGAGTCAAGACGAACGAAGATAAGAAAACGGTAGCTATTCATCTTACTTTCCTGTCTTGGCTCTTGGTTCTAAATCCATTGATTCTCGCCGCCAAACTCCTATCTTGGCTCTTGAATCTTGACGTCTCGAATCTCTCACCACATGTATCCCGAACTCTTAGCCCATATCAATAAATTCGTTCGCCTCACTCCTGCTGAAGAAAAACTGATTTGCGATCACATCGAACCGAAGAAATTGAAAAGGAAGGAATTTTTGCTCGAGGCAGGTAAACATTGCCATGGAAATTACTTTGTAGTAAAAGGGTGCCTGCGGTTATATTTTATTAACTACAAGCTTAATGAGCAAATCCTTCAATTTGGCATAGAAAACTGGTGGATAACCGATCAGGACAGCCTCATGACCGGTCAGCCGGCCAATTGTTATATCCAGGCGATCGAACAGTCTGATCTGTTATTTCTGAACGAGAAAAACCGGGTAAAGCTCTTTGAGGAGGTTCCAAAACTGGAAAGCTATTTCCGCATCATGGCTTTAAAGGCTTATGTAGCTGCTCAGCGCCGTATAGGTTTCATTTTTAATCAAACTGAAGAAGAACGCTATCGCAGCTTTACCAGTCAGTTCCCCGGCTTTGTGCAGCGCATTCCGCAATATATGCTGGCCTCCTATCTCGGCTTCACGCCGCAATTCCTGAGCCGGCTCCGCGCTAAGAAAATATAGGTTACGCGGCCGGGAGTGCAAGAAAGAATTTTGCGCCCTCACCCTCTTTACTCTCTATCCAGATACGGCCACCGTTTGCCGCAATAAATTCTTTTGCAAGCAATAACCCAAGGCCGCTGCCTTTCTCATTACCCGTACCGAATTTCACCGACAGGTTGCTTGTTAAAAAAAGCTGTTGCTGCTCTTTGCTGATGCCAATCCCGTTATCTGCAATACAAAAAACTATCTCCATTTTATCAGACGGCAGTGCAGAAATATCAACCCTTCCGCCGGGGTACGTAAACTTTATCGCATTCGATAGCAGGTTGCGGATCACAAATTCAAAATGATCGGCATCGGCGTATACCAGCAAGTTTTCAGGGATGTCGTTGCTAACGCTGATGTTTTTTTGAGTCGCCTGCTGCGACAAAAGTCCCACCGGCCGGTCTGCAACCTCCCTGGGATCAAAATCAGTACGGTTCACTTTTACTCCCTGCAGCTGTGTCCTGCCCCATTCAAATAAAGCCATCAAAAGCTCAAGCGATGCTGTTGTCTGCATTTTCAGTTTTGCTATTATGTTTTTTAATTCGGCGGGGGTAAGATCCTCCGTCTCCATTAAATCAAATAGCTGTATCGCGTTGCTCGCTGGCCCCTTAAGGTCGTGCCCTACAACCGAGAATAAGGTATCCTTTATCTTGTTCGATGTTTTAAGTTCACCATTCAGGCGTTTTACCTTTCGCAGATACACCGCAAGTATTATTACAATGATAACCACAGCAATCAGGATCACCCATCCGAGCTGCAGCTCAGACCGGGCTTTTTTGTTGGTAAGCTGCAGATGCCCTATCTTTTCATACGAACTTTCAAGAGCGTAACTACTGTCCAATGCCGCTATATCTTTCGAAGTCTCGCTTTTCAGCAGGCTGTCTAATAAATGATGCTGCGCATCAAGGGCCTTAATCGCCTCCTGATAATTCTTTTCCTGGCGGTACACACCGGCCATAGCTGCAAATATGCGCGCTTCCAGTTTAGGTTCCTTAAGCTTACGGGCAATGCCCATTGCGGTTTTAAGATCGGCAAGGCTCATCGCAGAATTCTGCTGCTTTAATACCGACGCTATATTGATCAGCGCATTAGCCTCTTCCTGAGGCTGCCTGTACTTTTTCGCTTCCTCAAAGGCCTGTTTATAAAAAGCCAGGGCTTTATCTTTCCGGCCTTCGGTCTGATAAGCAACACCTTCTTCGTCCAGCAGCGAAATCTCCGTATCGCGCAAACCGGGCTTTGCAGCGTTGTTAACACCTTCCTGCAAATAGGTTAACGCCAGTTTCGAGTTACCTTTTTTAATGTAGAGATTGCCAATATCTTCCAGTAATACAAAATAGGCTTCGGGCTTTTTACCCTGGTGCTCGTATTGGGCAAGTGCGCGCAGGTAATAGCTCAGTGCCTTTTCCGTCTCACCCTTATCTTCATAAACCTTGCCTAACCGCTGGTAGCTTTCCAGGATGCCTGTGCTGTCGCGCGTGCTGTGATAAAACTTCATGGCCTGGCTCAGATTTTTATCGGCCGACGATGTGTTTTGATCCTCGCTATCTAATAAGCCGAGCTCATCATAGGCGTTGGCCATACCCGCCACATCACGGCTGTGGCGGGCAATAGTTAAGGCTTCATTGTAAAACCTCCGTGCTAACTGATCGTGATGGTGGTAAGCATTTATCCGTCCTAATTGTAATAATAAGGCCGATTGCACAGACCAATTGGATTGCTTTTCCGCAAGGTGCAAGCCCATATTGGCGTAGTAAACTGCCGAGTCGGGTTGGTCGGCCATGTAGTCGTGACTGATCTCGATATATAATTTCAGCTTCTCGATATCCGGAGCTTTATTCAACCGTTCAATTCTTTGACCAACAGTATTTTGAGCAGCTGCAGTTACAGATAAAAGTGTGAATAAAATGAACAGGTATCGCATACAACTATTTTAAAGTTATTGTACGAAATCGTCCTTTTATAAGTTCACAAAAAAAAAATTATTAACTATGCCGTCAATGGCTGAGACAGTGATTTCTTAACCACGGTTCATTTTTCGGGGGGCTTACAATGTGCAACTTTGTTTTATAAAAACAAACAGATCATGAGCAACAGAATAAAAATCAAACAGGTAGATCCTGCGGCTTACAAGGCTATGGCAGCCCTGGAGCTTTATTTACAAAGCAGCGGTTTAACTACCAAACACAAAGACCTGATAAAGATCCGCGCTTCGCAGATCAACGGCTGTACGTATTGCATCGACAGTCACACCCGCGATGCCCGCAAGTCTGGTGAAACTGAACAACGTATTTACGGCCTTACTTCATGGCGCGAAACGCCGTTTTTCGACGAGCAGGAACGTGCTATCCTGGCCCTTACCGAAGAAATTACTTTAATAAGCAACAAGGTAAGCGACGAAACCTACAACAAAGCCGCCGAGCTGTTCGAGCCTTTATATCTTTCGCAGCTAATTATGTGCATCGTCGCCATTAATGCATGGAACCGTATCGGCGTTTCAACTAAAATGGAGCCGGTATTATTGAAATAACAGCAATTAACAGCAAACCTTTCAAAGCGGTGAAGCTTGGTGAGGTTTGCTTTTTTATCGAAACAGGGGCTATAAGGAGCAATATTAAATTAAAGATTTATTCAATCACCTCAAAACAATTTAAATAACTGGTAATTAGGTTAATAAAACATAAAGCAAAAAACATTTTATAATTTATGAAATTAGCCTATCTTTGCAGCCTCATAAAAATCCTAACTGCGGAAGTGGCGTAATTGGTAGCCGCACCAGACTTAGGATCTGGCGCCGCGAGGCGTGGGGGTTCGAGTCCCTTCTTCCGCACTGTATTAAACCCGGCCTTTCGCTGGGTTTTTTGTTTTATAATATTGTAGATCTGTTTATAGCTCAAATTACTTTCTGCCAATTTGCTCCACCCATTCGCTTCGCCAGGCCGGCGCCTCAAATGCGTTTGCAAAATATTGGGTCTCATGCACAACTTTGCCGTTATTAAATTCCATTATACTGATCGTGAACGCCTGCTGATCCTTATAGGTAATCATATATTCAGTGATCCAGAGATCATCCTTCCCAATAATGCGCTTAACCTCGAAACCTGACGGTTTACCGGGATGATGTCCCCGCAAAGCCTGTAAATTATTTCGTCCGACGATCCGTTCACCCGATTGCGGGTAGTCACAGATCACATTGTTATCGTAAATATCATGCTCGGCGTTGATATCCCCAATTGCCGATGCGTGCCAATGTTCATTTAAGGCTTTAAGTATTTGCGCTTCTTCCATATTAATACCATTATTTTTCAGGAAATCTTTAAAGCTTCCAACGCCAATACCGATCTTTATAACGATGGATTTGTACCCAGGTAAATTAAACTTTGATTTGCTACTTGTTTCAGGGGCTTATTAACTATCTGGCAAACCGCAATATACTTGTCGCCGTTATAATAGAAATCCCGCTTTTGAGCCTGTTGCGCTATACCTATTCGTATTTCTTTATTTGCAAAGTTCCATAAACAATACCATTCTATTTCGTTCGACCGGAGATCTTCTGTCTTTGGGCGATTAAAGTATCGGGCCGGTCCGCCATATAAGTGAACCATGCAGCCAACTAACGTATTCATATCTGTAATGAGCAGATCGTCATAGTTAAAACGTGTCCGTTCAGGCGATATGATTCTAAGCGCATAAAGGCGGTGGTCAGTAGGGATGAAATGAGGTTCCAATTTAAATAAGCTATTTTCAATCACGATGTTAGTATCGCCTTTCAGTGTTTTTCTGAAAACAGTATCAGTCATTCCGAAATGAGCGGCACCGAAAGCTGCGGTATCCGCGGGCAATTTCTTTTCAAGAGCGGCCTCACCGCAGCCCACTAAGCAAGCAGCAACAAATAGCATTGAAAAAATATAAATATTTTTAAGCCAATTACCCATAGTTTTGCCGGTCCTTTTACCGGCATAAAAATATCAAAATGCCTTCCGAAAAAGAAACCACAAAGATTAGCGGATTTCTAAGCCTCGTTCTCCGTCACCAGCCCGAAACCATTGGCCTTTCTCTTGATGAAAATGGCTGGGCAGATGTACAAATATTGATAGAAAAAATAAACCAACACGGCTTCAGGGTTGATTTAGATACACTTAATCACATTGTAGCTAAATGCATGCCGATGGCTTTGATTCCTTTGTATCAGAGAATGGCGTTTGGCTGACCGGCCACGCGCCAGCCCGTTATTTAAAGTAAAAATCAGACCAATAAACTACAAATACAATTGCACCATCTGCTTCCAGTAACGCGGCCTGTGGGCATAATTATCCCATACATAAAGCTGGTTGGCAATTCCCTTATTCCACAGCAATTCACTGAACTCGCGGTTGTTCGATAAAAACGGATCCGTTTCGCCTATCGCCAATATAAATTCCAATTGCCTTATGGTGTCTAAGAGATAGTTTTCGGGTAAATTAGCCGCATACTGGAGCGGCATGTTGAAATAAACACTGTCGTCGTGATAACCGTCCAGCAGGTCGTTAAAGTCGTAAATGCGCCGGGTAAGATCAAAACGGCCGCTCATGCAAATCACTTTTTTAAAAAGCCAGGGGTGTTTCATGGCAAAGTTGGCCGCGTGGTAAGCACCCATGCTGCATCCCGCGGCTTCAATGTAAGTTTCATTATTTTTTTGACAGATCAAAGGCATCACCTCGTGGAGGATATACTGTTCATACTGAAGATGTCTCTTAATACGATCAGCCGGATGCGCCCAGCCGTTATAGAAACTTTCCGCGTCGATGCTGTCGACACAAAAATGCTGAAGTTCGCCGTTATAGATCTTATCCTGCAGCGCGCCAACAATTCCCCAGTTCTCGTAGTCGTAAAACCGGGCCATCCGCGTTGGGAATAGCAACACTGCCCTGCCGCTGTGTCCGAAAACCAACAGCTCCATATCGCGATGCAGGCGCTCGCTGTACCATTTGTGATATTCCCTGTTCATTCCCGCGTGGCCATAATACGCCGCCGCAATATCTCACCCCAATATTACCTTATGGTAAATAAATCATTTATTGATTATTAGCCCGCAGCGTATCGCCAACAACTCGTTTCCACACGCTGTAACCGTTTTTGCTTAAATGCAGGCCGTCACCCAGGTAATATTCTTTGATAAGGTTCCCTTTTGCGTCGAACATTTCTTTAAAGATATCGATATAATGCCAATTATTATGGTATCTGGCTATCTCTCCTGCAATTATTTGATTGGTAAACTTAAACTGGTCAACAAGATGCAGGCGGTTTACGCTGGGTTTGAGCGAAATAAAATAACAGGGAATATCGCCGAATCGTTTGTTACACCGTGCAACCAATTGCTGAAAAAAGATAAATATTTCTTCGGGATGCCGCCCGTCGCCCAGGTCATTATCACCAGCATATACGATCAGGCGCTTGGGATGGTAAAGTGCCATTACCCGGTCGAAAAACCATACGCAGGCCGCCAGTGTAGAGCCGCCGAAACCAAGATTGACAGGTTTCAGGTCCGCAAAATCAGCATTAAGGCTATTCCACATTCTTATCGACGAGCTGCCGTAAAATATTGTTTCAGCTTCGCCCGCGTTTTTCAGGCTCCCCTGCTCCAGGCGTTTGATCTCATCTTCGTACCAAAACATGCGATGTTGTTATAAAGTTAGTTTGACCGGGGAAAACTCCCGCGAACGGCCCGCAGATACTTGCGGTCTCAAACATAAATAATCGGGGAAATTATTCAGGGAAAAAGTTTTCTATTTAACAACCTCGTAATGCATAGCAATATTATCGTAGGTGATCATCATTTTAACAACCTTATCAGGCACAACGGCAATGTCGATATTCTGACCGGCAAACCCAACAATTGCTTCTACCGACTGCCAAATGGTTATAATAAGAAATTCAACGCCTTCGGTAGTTTGCCTTTTTAATATCCGGGCATTTACAAAACCGCCAATTCCCGCCAGCGCAGGAAAGGTTTCTGTTTTAAGATGATACTCATAGTTTTGGGCTTCGTCAAATCTTGCGAGCCCTTTCCAGTGCCTCTCTATCATAATTTGTCTTTTTTATTCCCGGCAACCGTTTAGCTCATCAATATATTTTTCCCATCCCGGCTCTATCTTCGCTCCTGCAGCTATTAACGTATCGATTATTTTCAAACTATCCGGTTTCGGGTTATTATAGGCACACCACAAAGCTTGTCCCAAAACGGTTCCATCGTAATCGTTTTTAATTTCCAGCGGTGCGTTGTGTTCCAATAAAAACTTTACAACTTCAAGCTGACCGCCATATACAGCACTTTGCAAAGGTGTTACCCCCTGCAATACCACCGCCGCGTGTACGCCCAGGTTGAGCAGGAATTCTACTACATCCTTCTTTCCGCATTGCGCAGCCCATATAAACGCTGCATCGCGTTGTTGAGTGGTTGCGCCGTTTGTTAGCTCTCCCGATGGCGTGAAATAACTTTTCATTTTATCCAGATCACCTATACCGCCTGCCGCCTCGAGATTTACTTTGGCGCCATGTTTTGCCAGGTATTCAATAGGCTCCGTACGGCCATTATGAAGACAGGCCAATATCAATGATCCATCAGTATAATCAGGCGCCACACCATCCGGACCGGCGCCGTACCGAAACAAAACTTCCATCAGTTCCTCCTGCACTCCCGTTATAACCGGGTGTACGCTGGTGGCCACCAAACCCAATGTGGTGGTACCGCCGTACATGTCGCCCATTGCATCAACCTCAGCACCTGCACCGAGCAGTATCTCAGCTATTTCTGCTGCATTTTCAGGCGTTTTTTGACGATAGCCCTCAAAGCCGTTGGCCCCAACGCAGATCAATAACGTTGAATGATGACTGCGGGCGGATCGCGCAGTTATCAACCAGGGATCATCCGCCAGCATTCGTTTTAAAGTTGCGGCATCGCCGTTCACTACTGCATCGGCTGCCCTTTCGAATTTAGCAACCACCGAATCAGGGTCTTTCATCGTTTCATTGAATGCCTCGTAATCTTCCCAGCTATTGAAACAATGTTTTCGGGTTATGATCTGCCTCGCGTTTTCCTCCGGGCTATTATTCAAACTAAAGCCCGAATGAAAATAGCAGGATTCAATATCCGGGTTACCCTCCCATTTTTTCAGGAATACCGTCAACGCACCCACGTCACCCGCAACACCTGCCCGTTCCGCTATTTCAAACTCTGCTGCTGTGATGCGAAGGTGTGCCATCATAAAGCAATTAAAATACCTTTATTACCTCACCGGTCAGCGCGCCTAACACGCTTTTCAGATAAGCCTGTGTCACCCTGTCCATTTTAACAGGAATATGGCCGGGGAAGAACGGAAAATAATCCGGCGATTCCTCAAACACTCCCGGACTAACCGCGTTTATCCGTACTCCGTTATCCAGTTCAATAGCGGCAGCCTTCACAAACGAATTGATGGCACCATTCACAGCGCTAAGGTTTGCACCGAGCACTATCGGGTCTTCACTTAAAATACCTGACGTAAGCGTAAATGAGCCTTTTGGGTTAATAAAATGCTGTCCTATCAGTACCAGGTTCACCTGCCCCATCAGCTTGCTGTTCAATCCTGATCTGAAATCAGCATCTTTCATTGTGGCTAATGGCCCGAAATGCGCACTTCCGGTAGCACTTACAAGCGCATCGAACTTCCCTATCTGCTCAAAAAACTTTTCTATCGAATCAGGCGACGTAATATCAACCTGTACATCACCGCTTTTTGAACCGGTTTTTATTACTTCATGATCTTTTTTTAAAGCGGTGGTAATGTGCTTGCCAACGGTGCCGGTGGCACCTACAATAATGATCTTCATAGTTTATTACTGATGTTTGGTGTTTCGATTTTTATACTGAAGCCAGGTTTTCATGGCTTCACCTAAAAAATAGCCCGTTTCAAGCGTATTGGCTTTCACAACTACCTTAAACGTATGCCCGTCTGTTTTATGAACCTTCAGATAAGCGACATGCTTCATTCTTACGATCTTCATGGAGTCAACATCATTATAGAAAGCGTAGTCGATAGTCGACTTTTTTGTATCCTGCTCGTTTATCCAGTACGATGCGATTCTCTTATCGGTAAAAAAGTTCCCTGAAATTTTTATCCTGTATTGTGAGTCGAACAAAATGATGTGTTCGTCGGCTGCCAGCAAACCGAGACTTTTAATATAATTGATGTGATTGGCCGATAACGACGCCCCATCCTGAATGCCCGGCTGGCATGAAGAAAAAGCAAACAGCAATGCAGCGGCGAATAAGGTTTTTATGATCTTCATAAACGGATGCCAGGGGTACCGGCATAAATTTACTTCAATTAATCCAAATCGTCCATCAATGCAGCAAAATATTCGGGTGCTTCCATCAACCGGCTGCCATACCAGGAAAACATCTCGCCATCTACCAGTTTAACTTTGGCCGATGGTACCAGCGCCTGTAATTCGGCTATATTTTTATCCTTAAATGGATAAGGTTCTGACGAAAGGAGGATGATATCCGGATTCGCCGCCTGCAGATCAGCTACCTCGATCCTTGGGTACCGTTCTGCGTCGAAAGCATTTACCAGCCCGCAGGTTTGTAGCATGGCATCGATAAAGGTATTTTTCCCCGCCACCATGTAAGGCCTTTTCCAGATAAAATAAGCAGCGCGCCGGACAGTTTGCGGGATTTTCAACTTGTCGAAATCGCGTTTAATGGCTTTGCTGATCACGGCAGCTTCTTCGGTCCGTTCTACGATCTCACCGATGCGTGTAATCATATCAAGCGCGCCGGGCAGGTCGGTGATATCGCTTATCCAAACTGGAAAATGCTGCATCAACTCCTCCAGCTGCTCTTTCTCATTCTCTTCTTTATTGGCGATGATGAGATCGGGCTTAAGTGAAATGATCTTATCTATCTCCAGGCGTTTGGTGCCGCCTATTTTGGCTGTCAATTTGAACTTATCGGCGGGATGAACGCAGAATTTTGTCGTGGCGATGATCTCGAAGTCCAGTCCGAGATCAAACAATAGTTCGGTTTGTGACGGTACCACAGAAATTATCCGCTTCGGCACCGCCGGTAAATTTACTTCCCTGTTTAGCTGATCGTGGTAGATGGGCATATTGAGGTAGTTTTTTTTTTAGTTGATTAGGTTGGATTGAGTTAGATTAGGTTGATTAAGTTAATTGGCTCGAATAGACTATTAAATTTTAAGTCCCTTGAACTTGTCAACTTAATCTAACTCAATCCAACTTAATCAACTACTCACTCAGTCAACACTCACCCATTATAAATCTGATAAATCCCCCTTAAACTCCGGTCATCAGATGAGCCGACGAGTACGGTAGTGATCTTTTTTTCTAACATTAATTGTTCCGCATGGTTTATTATTTCTTCTTCGTGAATAAAAACCGGCGTTTTGGTCATCATATCTTCTATCGTCAGTTGTGCGGTATCTGGATTCTTTACCAATGCGCGGCGCAGGTCGCCGTCGGTAATAATTCCCTGCACATAGTTATCGTCTCCCACAATCACCATCCCCAAACGGCCTTCCGACATTTTGAGCAGCAGATCGGTAAACGAAGCATCCGGATTAATGAATGGTAGTTTATCGGTCCGCATCAGGTCTTTTACTTTGATCAGCAGTTTCCGGCCTAAACTTCCACCCGGATGAAACCGTGCAAAATCTTCATGCTGAAACTGCCGCGATTCCATCAGTGCAACAGCCAGCGCATCTCCCATCACCAAAGCAGCGGTGGTTGATGAAGTCGGCGCCAGCGCCAGCGGACAAGCCTCCTGCTTAATACAGATATTTAAATGGTAATGGCTGTTTTTGGCAACGGTAGAATTTGGATTGCCGGTAATGGCTATGATGGTATTTTTATTCCATTCCAGGAAAGGGATGAGTTTTAACACCTCGTCGGTCTCGCCCGAGTAAGAGATCAGGATCACCATATCATTGGCACCTACCATACCCAGATCGCCGTGAAAGGCCTCTCCCGGATGCAGGAAAAAGCTCGGCGTGCCGGTGCTGGCAAACGTTGCCGCTATTTTTTTGCCGATGATACCCGATTTACCAATGCCAATCACGATAACCTTGCCCGTGTGGCTCAGTATCGCATCTACCACGCGGGTAAACTCATCGTCAATGGCATTCGCAACAAATTGCAGCGACGCGATCTCGGTATCAAAAACTCTTTTAGCAATATCTTTCATATCAGCTAACCAAAGGCGCCATAACTTTATCCAGGTCTTGCAGTTTCACCATGTTAGGTCCGTCACTTAAAGCATTATCCGGGTCTGGATGAATTTCCATAAAGTAACCATCGGCACCAAAAGCTTTGGCAGCCAGCGCCATCATGGGCACAAAGGTACGGTCGCCGCCTGTTTTGCCGCCTGCACCACCCGGGCGCTGCACCGAATGCGTACAATCCATACAAACCGGGTAGCCGAAGCTTTTCATATCATAAATATTCCGGAAATCGACAGCGAGGTTGTTATAACCGTACATATTGCCGCGCTCGGTTAGGATCACCTGCGTATTGCCTGCTTCTACCACTTTTTGAGCGGGGTAAAACATATCCTGACCTGAAAGGAATTGTGCTTTTTTAACGTTGACGATCTTGCCGGTCTTAGCCGCAGCCACCAACAGATCGGTCTGGCGGCATAAAAAAGCAGGGATCTGCAAAATATCAACCACCTCCGCAGCAAGCGCAGCCTGGTAGCTTTCGTGAATGTCAGTTATCAAAGGTAGTCCGAAACGCTCTTTTACCTTCAACATCATTTCCATGCCCTTTTCCAATCCCGGGCCACGGTACGAATGAATAGAAGTACGGTTAGCCTTATCGAACGAGGATTTAAACACCACAGGTACGTTGTATTTCTGGCCGGCCCCGGCAACCTTTTCGGCTACGGTGTATAAAAGCTCCTGGCTTTCCATCACACACGGACCTAATATAAAGAACGGCTTCTGCCGCATTTGTTCAAATAACATAAGTAAAGAATATGGCTGCAAAGATAATTCTTTTACTTGGGAAGTCCGAAAGTCGGAAAGTCAGTTAAAGACGGAAAAGAAAAAATGCATTTTCTCAGGAAATTTTCTTTTAACCAACATCAACTGCAGCATCTTTCGGACTTTACTGACTTTCCCGACTTTCCGACTTACCAAATTCTTTCGGACTTTACTGACTTTTCCGACTTTCAGGCTTACCTTTACCCCATGAATTACTTTGAGTTTTACGGCATCCCCGAATCGTTCAACCCCGATACCGCTTTGCTGAAAAAGAAATTTTATGAGCTGAGCAAAAAGTACCATCCCGATTTCCACGCTAATGAAGACGATGAAAGGCAGCAGGAAATACTGGAGCTTTCGACGCTTAACAACAAGGCGCATCAAACACTAACTGATCCTTATAAGCGCCTCGAATACATTTTGCGAACCCATAATTTGCTGGAAGAAGGCGCAAAACCGCAGCTCCCCGCAGATTTTTTAATGGAAATGATGGAATTAAACGAACGCCTCATGGAAATTGACGGCAAAGAAAGTTTGGCCGGGCTTACTTCGGAAGTACTTGCCATTGAGGGCGATATCAACGAAAGCGTGGCTCACCAAACTAAAGGATACGAAACTTTGAACGATACAGCAAAGGAAGATCGCCTGAATAAAATTGCCGATTTATACTTTAGACAAAAATATCTGTTGCGTATTCGCGAGAGTTTAGATACATTTGCATCCCGATTCTGAACGACCTACCAGTTGTTCGACGAATAAAAAGCCCAGATGGCGGAATCGGTAGACGCGTTGGTCTCAAACACCAATAACTTCACGGTTGTGCCGGTTCGACCCCGGCTCTGGGTACTATTTATGACAAGTAGCCAATTTCATTGGCTACTTTTTTTATGGGATAATTTACATAGAAGTCCTTGTGTTTTCAAACACAGGGACTTCTATAAATTTTGATTAAATACTGTTAGGGTTGAAAGCAGTATTGCCTTGAATTTCAAATAGTTTATCTAAAATTATATATTTATCTTTGGCAATTACCCGAAGTAGGCGATTGTGGAAATTTATTATACTCTCATTACGTGCCCAAAATTTCTAAAATGGTATCGATATTCTTAGTTAGTGCATGTATTGCCGTGTTGTCAATTTTGAGTGCATATTTACAATTCAAAAAGGATAAAGATAATGACATTGAAAAGCTAAAAGCTGCCAGACAACTTAGCGAGGCTTATATAAAATTGCAAGAGAAATCAGATCAACTGCAACATAAATCTGATCAGATAATTAGTAAGACCGACAATATTGTACGCCTTCAAAGTGAATTAATTGTTGCAAATGAAAAAGTTGAAAACTTGCAACATGAAGTTCAAAATCAGTTGACGGGAGGTAATATCAGTTTAGAGGTTTCTCCAAGTGTATATGGAGAAAGAGACCCTGATAGAATCGGATTTGGATTGGACAACTTTGGAAAATATCCCGTGACAGATATATCTATTACTGTCCAAGATCAAGGTTATGTAAGAACACTAAAAGACCTAAGCCTGGAAGAGCGTCAAAAGGCCTTTCGTGCGTCAATGTTCAGCGTACCTATTATCAATTCTCTACCAAACGGAAGGAGCGTAATTGAGTTTTTTTCTACCAAAATTCCTAAAGAAGAAAAACAGGCAGCCTATACAATCTATATAAATTGGCGAAATGGTGGTTACTCGTGTAATGTTAATTTTGAAAGGAATGAAAAAGGGTTGCTTACTGTGGTTTCTGTAAAGAAACGTTAATTGCCAGCAATAGGATCATGTGTTGATGGTTCAATCAAAAATGGCTTTGATATTTCAAATCGCCTTAATCAAATAGCTTAGCCAAACGTTTAAGATCATCTAAAAATTGGTTCGTGTGGACGTCGGGTTTGGGTACAAAAAAGCCTGATACGAAAGTGTCAGGCTTTTTTGCTGCAGACCTTCACATATATTGGCGTACCTCAATTCTACCCCATTTTCCTCCTCAGCCACTTCCTCACCGGCTCATCATACCACTTCAAAGCCACATAAGTCAAAATCACCGCGCCCACCAAAATAAGCAAAGCGTAAGGCCATACATCTACAATAGTTACGCCTTTATGATTACTAATCCAGGCGACGAAAAAGTAAACCAATGGGTAATACACCATGTAAACCAGGCAAGAAATCTCCTCTAAGAATTTGCAAATCCTGTTGTTTCGTTGGAATTGAGCTCGATAACCATTATCGTAACAAATGAGCTACATTTCTATTTATTACACGGAACTCCCTCTCTGCCTCGCATAATTAACCCCAACTTAACATTGTCTTTGTAGTTTCGCGCATCGCATTACGGGCAGGTTTAATGCAGATATATCTTTTGCCCTCCCGTATTGTCACCGGCCTCTATTCGCAAACATTAACATTTAACTATAAAAAACGTGTCGTACCACAAACTATTATTTGCAACGGGAGTGTTGCTTTTAGGTTACCAGGGCCTGCGGGCGCAAAGTCTTGAAACGCTGGAGCACAGCCGGGTTAAACTGCCCAATGGGTGGTCGCTAACGTCGGTAGGAAAAAGTCTTCCGCTTGGCGATCTGCCGCTAAATATCGCCGTGAGCAAAAGTCATCGCTTTGCGGCGGTGACCAACGATGGCGAAAGTACGCAAACCATACAACTGCTCGATGCCGTTGCCGATCGTGAACTCGACAAGGTAGAGATCAGCAGGGCCTGGGGCGGACTGGTATTCAGTGCCGATGAACGCTCACTTTACGTATCCGGAGGCGATAACAACTGGATCGTCCGTTATGATATCTCGGGCAAAAAGCTAAACGCGCAAGACACTATTAAATTAGGTGCGGTTTGGAACAACGGCCCTAACGCCACGTCGATCTCTCCTACCGGCCTGGCACTCGATGACAAAAAAGGCGTATTGTATGTGGTAACCAAACAAGACAATAGCCTTTACCTGGTCGATATTAAAACCAAATCTACCATTCAAAAAATCTCATTGGGTGCTGATGCCTATACCTGTTTGCTATCGTCTGATGGATCGAAACTGTATATCAGCCTTTGGGGGGGTGACAAGGTGGCCGTTTTTGATACCAAACTGAACGAAGTGGCCTATACGGTTGCCGTTGGTGATAATCCGAACGATCTGTGTCTGTCGAGAAACGGAAAGTACCTGTATGTAGCCAACGCTAATGATAACACCGTATCGGTAATCGATCTGCAAAAATATAAAGTACTTGAAACACTGAATACCGCTGTTTATCCTACGCCATTAAGCGGCACCACCAGTAACTCCGTCGCTTTAGGTAAAAATGATAAAACGCTTTACATCGCTAATGCCGATAACAATTGCGTGGCCGTGTTTGATGTGAGCCACCCGGGCACCAGCAAATCAATGGGCTTTATCCCTACCGGCTGGTATCCAAGTGCAGTGCGGGTAATTGATAACAAGCTCTATGTAGCTAATGGCAAGGGCTTTTCATCTTTGCCTAACCCTCACGGCCCTAACCCCATATCTCCAAAACAAACCGTGTTGCTGCACGGCGGCGATCCCAATAAGATAGAACCGGTTCAATACATTGGCGGCGGCTTGCTGATGGGAACCCTGAGCATTGTTGATATTCCAACCGAACAACAGCTTTCGGTTTATTCACAGGCGGTGTATCACAACACACCTTATACCCGTAAGCAGGAAATCAGCGCGAACGGCGAACAAGGCAATCCTGTTCCAAACAAAGTAGGCGGTAAATCGCCCATCAAGTACGTTTTTTATATTATTCAGGAAAACCGCACTTACGACCAGGTATTGGCCGATATGCCGAAAGGTAACGGCGATACCAGCCTGTTGCTGTTCGGCAAACGTATTACACCAAATCACCACGCCCTGGCAGAAAACTTTGTGCTGCTGGATAATTTTTATGTAGATGGTGAGGTGAGTGCCGACGGGCATAACTGGAGCCTGGGCGCTTATGCTACGGATTATATGGAAAAGAACTGGCCTACCAGCTACGGTCATCACGGCAAAGGAGCCACCAGCAATACGGCAAAAAACAAGGTCTATATTTGGGACGAAGCCAGCCAGGCAAACATCAGTTTCCGCACTTATGGCGAGTTCATCACCGCCAATAATACGCCGCAGATCCCTGTGTTAAAAGATCACTTCCCAAAGTCATACCCTACCCGCGATCTGCTCGATCCTGATACATTGCGTTATGAGAAATGGGAAAAGGATTTCGACTCACTGCTGCGCGTGAATGCCGTGCCGCAGCTGAGCACCATCCGCATGCTGTCTGACCATACCGAAGGTACCAGGCCGGGCCGCCCTACACCTTTTGCCCACGTGGCTGATAACGATCTGGCTGTTGGTCGTTTGGTAGAACATGTCAGCAAAAGCCCGATCTGGGAAAACAGCGTGATCTTTATTCTTGAAGATGATGCCCAGAACGGCCCCGACCATGTTGACGCGCATCGTTCGCCCGCATACATGGCGGGCGGATTTGTGAAGCGTAATTTTGTGGATCATACCATGTATTCCACCTCGTCGATGCTGCGCACGATGGAATTGATTTTGGGCTTGCCGCCAATGACGCAGTACGATGCTTCAGCTACACCGATGTGGCGCTGCTTTACCCCGCAATCAAACAAAACACCGTTTACGAGTTTGCCGGCCAACATCAATATTAAAGAGATCAATACGAAAGACAGCAAGCTTGGTGCATTGTCAAAGGGGCTTGATTTTTCGGCCGTCGACCGTGTGCCTGATGAAATCATGAACAATATGTTATGGAAGGCCATTAAAGGCGAAAACGCAGTTGCGCCAAGCCCGGTACGCGCCGCATTTGTTAAGGCGCTGCCGAAAGCGGATGGTGACGACGATTAGGTAAAATTTTGAATAATAACCAAAGCCCTCCTGGAAATCAGAAGGGCTTTGTTGTTTATAAGGGCTTCTTTGCAGAATCAGCCCAACAAACCATGAATGTATTCTGCGCTGTCTTTATAGGTATCCATATTCATTTCCACGAAGAAATTCTTAACGCCGCCTGTTTTAGCAGCAGTAAAAAATTCTTTCCAGTCGATGATACCTTTGCCTATAGGCTCCTGTTTTTTATCTGCCGACCAATCTGACAAATGAGCGGAGATAAACCTGCCGGGGTATTTTTCAAAATACGTCGAGCCTTTATAGCCCAGTGTGATCACTTCGGTTTGGAACTGCATTTTTACCAGGTCCTTATCAAGCGCACTCATTATGGCATCGTAGATCAGCTCACCGTCCAGCATTTTAAATTCACCGCTGTGGTTATGCATGCCTGTTACCATACCTTCTGCTTTAACCTTTTCAGCCATTTTATTGAGATCTTCAGACGCTGCCTTATAGTCAGCTATGGTTTTTCCGAGAGTCTCCAGGCCGGGAACAATTATCTGGGTAAGGCCGAGACCGTGAGCAAAGTCCATACATTCACTGAAATTGCCTTTCATGCTGCCTATACCAATATGACAGCTAAAGCAATGAAGACCGGCGTCTTCAATCATTTTCCTGAGATCAGCAGTCTTTACATTTACAAGCGGCCCAAAACCCGCACCCGCATAACCTTTTGGATAACACATTTCGGTATATTGATAACCTAACCCGGCCATCATTTTCATAGTACCGGCGAAATCCTTTGCCAGCGCATCCCTGATAGGAAAAGTCTGAAAACCGATGGAGGTTTTATATTTGGCCGCCGCTTGCAGGAAACCGGGCATTAAAAGCATCGCTCCCGCGCCTATTGCGGTTTGGCCAATAAATTTTCTTCTGTCCATTGTGGTTTAAATTTTTGTTTGGTCCCAAAGATTAAATAGTAGCCGGATCCCAGCCTGTTCTGTAATTCCGCACCAGGTATTTATTGGCGTCCGGCACGTTGGTGATCTGCCTTGATGTGGCGTCATATTTCAACAGCTTTTGCGACCTGAGCGACGCGGCGTATAGGTTCACGGCTTCTGTCAAGCCTTCAGCTTCGGGGAAACTGCCCGGATATTGTGTACCTGCTTTGCAGTTTTTAGCGAACAGCGTTAAAGCGTCAACCATTTTGTTGTGTTCATAAGAATCAACCGGAGACGCAGGAGCTTTTACTTCCTTCTTTTTCTTAGAGAACAGCCTTGGATTTTGAATGTTAAAGCCGGTGAGAATTTTGCCTTTTGTACCGATAAACATCATACCCTCAGCAGGCAGGTCATCTTCGTTAATCGCAATTAATTCTTCAGGAACGGTGGGCCTGATACCGCCATCCCACCAGAACAGATCAACAGGTCCCCTGTCGCCATTGGCGGGATATTTGAATTTAACAATACATCCTTCAGGGAACGAGAAATCATTACGCACAAAATTCGGAACGTGGTCGCCCATACCAACGTAATGGGTCAGATTTGGAACGACAACTTCGGGAGAGGTCAGTTTCAGTGCATTAAATACGGTCCATAAGCTATAATGCCCCATATCTGCCATAGAGCCGCCGCCGAAATCGTACCAGCCGCGGAAAACCATGTTGGTATATTCTGGTGAATATGGCCTGTCTGCCTCCGGTCCCAGCCACAGATTCCAGTCAAGGCCGTCGGGAACAGGCACATTATCGGTCGGGATGGTCGGGTATTGCGGCCACACCGGGCGGTTGGTCCAGTTATGGATCTCCTTCAATTTTCCTATTTTTCCATCATTGATCCACGCCATCACCTGGTCCATCGATCC
>DATCQV010000233.1:0-69777 GCA_036569325.1 Mucilaginibacter sp.
TATAAATAAATCGTAAACTTTTAACCTGTCCGTTTGGCAAGGTGATATTCAGCAGATAGTATTCACCATCCTTAAACCCGCTCCTGGTGCGCAGATCGATCAATATGTTATTGCCACCCGGGTCAAGTTTTATTTTGGGCAGATGCCCTATCGGTTTATCCGGATGAATTACCGGAATGATCTCATATTTCAACTTTTGCGGCCGGTACGAATTCACCAGGGCAAACTTCAGGCTGCCATAGGCGATGTAATAGTTCCCCCTTAAAAGGTCCTCTATATCGCGGAAACCATTTCTAAGTATTTTTTTCAGCGTATCGGGGCAATGAACCACAAACTGCCATATTTCCGACCGGTTCAGGATCGTCTGATCTTTATATGCGGTAACCTGCCATGCATATTTTTTGCCCTTTTCCAGGTCGGGCACGATAGACGGATAAGGCAGAATAGGCGAAATAATATTATTCTGGTTAATTATCGGCAGGTTATAATTAAGCGCTTCGGTAGCATTCTGTCCTTTCTTAATTTCAGTTAACACCAATTGGTAATAAGAACCGGCTACACCAGGTATTAATGGCTGCCAGGTAAACAAAGGCCGCCTTTCGCATATCGAATCGCGGTTATCCGGGCCAATAAGGCTGAGATCGGCAAAGGGAGCAAGCACATAATTAAAACATTGCTCATCAGGCGGGTTATCACTATGTACAAAACTAATGTCGTAGCAATATTCATAATCACCTTCAGGGAAGTTATGGCGCAACGAGGTTAGACGTCCAAGTTTACTGCTTCCATACTGGATCCGTGCCGTTCTTGCAGCCGATGGAGGTATAGGATTATTACCAGGCACAACGTTAAACGGCTCTGTTTTAATAATGCACAGCGTACCGCCTTTTCGCTCGGTCACGGTAATGGTAAGGGTAGCTTGCTGTTGTTGCTTGTTAGGGTTGAAAATGCGGCAGTTAAATAACCCATTCACACTGCGGCCATAAACCTCAGGTATAAACTGAATGGTTACCTGCGCCATAGCCGGCGATGAAAAAAGAAAGACTGCAATAAAAAAGAGAAAACAGGTTCTGGCCATTCTTTTAGTTATTTAAATGATATTTTAAGCTTAATTCAGCCCGGCATTGCGAATACAGGTCAGGATATTTCGGTGTGATCATATTCTTGCTCAGGTCCACATAGGTATCCAGGCTAAAGTTCTTCCCCGCAAATACCTGCAGGCTTTGACGTATGCCGGTTTGTTGCACTATACCCTGGTTATCGAGATAAGTCACCCCCGTCGACATACTTAACTTGTTAAACAGGGTGTAAGAATAGGAAATATCCGAAGTCAGCATATTACCGATGATCTGCAGCGGCGAAAGTTCCTTGTTATAAAACACGTTGGCGGTGATGGAATTTTTGGTCAGCACCACACTTTGCGTATAATTGATCATCAGCATATTGCCCGGATCCATCGATACATAATTATTCGAGAAATCCTGCTTACCCAGTGTTAGGTGACTTACCGAGAAATATTTTCCGATTTTATAAGTGGCGTTACCATCAAACTGTATTTTCTGGAACGAATAAACGTT
Source organism: Mucilaginibacter sp. (assembly GCA_036569325.1). Taxonomy (GTDB): domain Bacteria; phylum Bacteroidota; class Bacteroidia; order Sphingobacteriales; family Sphingobacteriaceae; genus Mucilaginibacter. Next base: position 1,578 of record DATCQV010000233.1, read on the forward strand.
CGACGATACATTGTCGATCATCTTGCTGGTGCTGTTGGTGCTGTATTTAAAGGCTACGTTAAACTTTTTGTCGATAATATATTTGGTATCAATGGCAACCTGGTAAGTTTTCCATTTATCGTTCGAACTGTACGATATAGGCATATTGTTAAAGTCCGACCGCAGCGTAAAGGTGAGCTTATGCTTGTAGAATGATTTTTTGACGTTACCGCCAAACTTCATCCGGGCGCCGCCGTAACCTGTGTTGGCCGGGTTTTGATACCCCATACCCGAATACGAGAAATACACATTGTCAGACATATCCAGCTCTCTGATATCCAGCATGTGGTTTACACCGAATGACAGCGATTCGAAAAGGGTGCTGGCAAGGTCGTTACTTAATCCCCCCTGCCTGTCTATCACCGGTTGCACACCGGCTATATAGTTATTGTTACTCAGCGTAGCCGACTTAGACGCATCGAAAATGAAGTGACCTACTTTATCTACGTTCAGCTCTTTGCTCAGGGTAAAAGCCACATTGTCTGACGATACCGTGGAAATGCTGTAATTGCTATTAGCAACCTCCCTGTTAATGGCGCTGATAAACGAAACGTTAACCTTTCCAAATATGCCCCTGTTGATCTGCGCACCTATGAAGGTGAGTTTCTTGGGAGGATCATAAACTGAACTCTGATAATCAGCATCCTTTAAAGAACTCATGTCATTGGTCGATCCAAACCCGATGGTGATCGGTGTGGCCTGTGCTTTATAAGTAACTGCGGTTCCGTTCAGAAACATATCCTGTCCATCCGTATTTCCCGGAATCTTTCCTCCGAATAAACCTATCTTCAGCGCATCCACTCTTGAAAACACCTGTTGCACTGCATTTTCCGGCCTTTTATTTAACAAACTGCCAGCCGTTTCCGAAGTTCCCGGCTTCGAAGCGCCGCCTTCCTGCAGTTCCTGTGCCTGCATCAATTTGTTTACATCGTATCCTTTAAACTGAAGCTCGTTTTTTATACCTGTTATGGACGATGCTACGCTTTCGGCATTTCTTTCCAACTCTGCTTTTTCCTGGTTAGCCGCTCCGGATGCTGAAGGGGTTTGGCCCGGCTGCTTTAATAATCTGCTTTGCAGTCCTGCCAGTGCAGCCTGCTCCTGCGCGTTCACCATTTGCTGTTGATTATCAAGCAACTGCGACATTTTTGGAACGTTACCCTGGTGTGATGCCAGGAACACATCCATCGACAGCTTGTGCATGCTTTCTTGTCTTGCCGCAATAATTTTCTCTATTATTGGCTTAATAATAGGTTCAAGCCTAATGCGCGGTTCAAGTATCAGTATCCTGTAGTCTTTCTCTGTAACTTCAGCATTTATCACCGGTAGAGTTGTTTCAGCTTTGGCCGGCGCGGTTGCAGTGGCGGAGGCAGTTTTATTTGCTCCCACAGTCGCAACGGTACTTGTTTCCGCTGTAGCCTTTTGGCTCGCAACTGTAGTGAGCTTCTGTTCTATCTGCTCAGGTGTCATTAAACTGAGCGCCTGCTGGTTTGCAGGGTCTCCTACATATTTATTCAAAGCCTCGTTCTTCGATAATTCCTGTATTGCCGTTGTTTTAATATTAGCAGATTGTATTTCACTGCCCGCAGCAGCCGGCGGCTTTACGGTGATCTCTGTCGATGCTTTGGCTGTGCCTTCGGCAATTAACTTTTGTTTGATCTGGTCATGATTCAGCGTTAATAATGACTTTACATTTTGCGGATTGCTGAGGTATTGCGCCAGTTGAGGGTTAGCAACCTTGCCGGTAACGCCCTGTTCTTCGGCGCTTAACTTTTGCATCGCGGTAGCGCGCACATAATTGGTAAAGCTGCCTCCGCCGAACACCGTTTGCTGCAGATTCTGGTATTGCTGAAAATCGCTTTTAAACCCGTTGGCAAATTGCTTGCTGTCAAAATCGAACTTAAACAGCGAGTTACTTAAAGGTGTAGGTGCATTCACATTGCGGTTGGAAGTATACGCGATGTTCAGTGGGATGATCCAGCCTTTAACGCTTCCCATTACAGAGAAAGCATTAAGCACGCGCTGGTTGTTCACTACGCCGGGGACAGGCAGCGGGTGAAACAATACATCGTTACCAATGATCACGTCGTAGGTTACCGACGGCTTTTTAGCTGTCTTTAACTTATCGGCGATACCGCTGACCGCCGCTTTTCCTTTGTCTTTTACGGAACTTGCAGAGCTACCTATTCCGTTCACCTGTTTGGCAGGGTCAAGCGCTTTTAGTTTGGCTGACGCAGACGAAGCCATATTATCAAGCGGCGCAGTAAGCGGCGGCGACTTCCTTGCAGTATCGGCAGGCCGAGATACTTTAACGGTATCGGCAGTTTTGTTAGACTGACCATTCGACTTTAGCGCATACGCAACCAGCCAAACTGTTAAAAAAAACAGTAAAGATCCCCTCATACCTGTTTGGTACTAAATAAAAAGAGTGAAATAATTGAAAAGAAAAACGACCTGGATTATTCCTTACGAACAGTCCGGATTAGGATTTGACCCACGATGGCGTTTGACTCGAAAATTTGTTTTGAGATACATATTATAATAGCGATAAAGTTCAAGTTAGGCGCTTGCCGTCGCGGGGGTTAAGAATAGGTTGGCAAATCGCTGCCATTAATTCTCTTTCGGGCTTGCATTGGTGAAAATAGATAATATTTTGAAATAAAAAATAATATTTTACTTTTTTTTATATCCTAAAAAGAAAGTACACTCTTTATCAGGCAATTATATTTTTCAACAATCAAAAAAGCCCCTGAAGGGGCGCTAAGGGTTGATTTAATAAAAAAAGAGTCTAAATTTGGTAACCGGTGGTCGCAATTGACTGCCTGCCTGGCCTTTTTACACTTATGACGATACGATATTTTTTCTTAAAAGTTAAATGAGACGGATAGTATGCCTGCTGTTACTTCTGCACATTTGCGTTTTAAGAACAAACGCCCAGACTATTTCTAATGCGGGCACCGAATTTTGGATCGCCTTTCCCTCCCACGCTCCCGACATCGACCAGCAGTTTAATCCGCTGCTTGCCAATATCAATGTATTTCTTACCGGTTTACAAGCCTCGTCAGGTACAATTACGGCTGGAAATTTTTCGCAAAAATTCCAAACCACACCCGGACAGGTCACCGAGGTCCTTATCCCCCGGGCTGAGTGCTATATAGATGAAACCGATGCCGGAAAGGTATTACCAGGAAAAGCGATACATATAACTGTTGATGACGGAAGCCCCAGCATAGTTGTTTATGCACATATATATGCCGGCCAGCGCTCAGAAGCATCGCTGATCCTGCCAAAAGAAGCGCTTGGTCAGCAATATTATAGTATCAACTACCAGGAACACGAGCGCGAGGGCAAGAATTACATAACGCTGGTAGCCAGCGAGCCTGATACTCGTATTCATATTAAACGCGGCAATACGGAACTGGTGCCCGGCGGCATCACCCTGACCAACGTCAATGATGTATACGAGTATCTTTCGGACGATGACCTCACCGGGGTATCAGTAGCGGTGGACCCTGTCACTTCGGGCTGCAAGCATTTTGCGTTGTTTACCGGCAGTACCGGTGTTTATATTCCTACAAAAAACTGCACGCCGCATTCCATCGACCCTCTTTTTCAGCAATGTTATCCTATAGAAAGCTGGGGCACCGAATTTGGCTTTATTCCCTTCAGCACGCAAAGCCCGGCCTTCCCCAGCCCGGTTCGTACCGCCGGTCAGTTTGTAAGGATACTTGCCAAAGACAACGGCACGCTGGTTAAGATAGACGACAATATTGTAGCCACTTTAAATACCGGCCAGTATTTTACCACCGAAACACCGTTAACAAAACCATCGTTTATAAATACCAGCAAACCGGTATGTGTGGCGCAATACGCCATCACGCAATCATGCAGCAGCAGCGCTGATGTGCTTAGTTCAAGTGGCTACAGTGATCCGGATATGGTGATCCTCAACCCTATCCAATTCAATATTAAAGATATAACGCTCTATTCGTCAACCAAACAGGATATTAAAGAACAGTACGTAAATATTCTCATAAAAACTGCTGCCATTCCAAGCCTGCTTGTAAATGGCAAACCGCCGGCGGGTACGTTTCAGCCTTTCGCGTCGCTACCCGATTTCTCTTATATCCAGTTGCTGCTTAAAGATTTGACCAACACATTTCATATCACCGCAAATGATGGATTCTCGGCTATTGCTTACGGCTTTGGTAATGTTGAATCATACTCTTATTCAGCGGGGACAAACCTGGCGTCAAGCGAGGCCATATCAGGAATAAGAACAGCTACCGGAGCAAAAACAGATTCTGCCTGCCTGGCCGATGACTATCATTTTACCCTGATCCTGCCGTACAAATCATCGCAGATATCATGGAAGATGGATGATAACGAAGACGCAACCGTGCAGCTTGATCCAACCGGTACCGAGATTAACGAAAACGGCAGGAAAAGCTACGCATATTCCTTTCCCAAAACAGCAGCCTATCAAATTACCGGCAAGCATCATATTAAGATAATCGCCGTATTTTCAAAAACAATAGGCGGCTGTATCAATTCATCACAGGAAATAGACTACGAATTCAAAGTGATTCCGCCGCCGGTTGCGGCATTTCATTTTACAAAAGCAACTTGCGACAGATCAGTCTCTTTTTTTGACGACAGTAAAGATGATGTAAACGGTATTGTAGCTTATAACTGGGACTTCGGCGATCATAACGTTCCCTCAACCGATAACACTTCAATACTTAAAAACCCGGTACATGCTTATCTGCAAAGCGGCGACTACGTTGTATCACTAACCGTTACATCTGCTGCGGGCTGCCAAACTACGCAAACCGCTACTATAACCATAAATCAGCCAGCCGTTGATTTTAATGCTGATAAACTGGCATGTGTAGAAAACCCGGCGAATTTCGAGGACATAAGCCAGACCGATAGTTTTATCGTTGCAAAACGGATCTGGCTCTTCGGTGACAACAGTGGCAAACTGATCACGGCAGATAAAATTACAACCCATAGCTACGCAACAAGCGGAAGATATACAGTTAAACTGGTACTTTTAAGCTATAGTGGCTGCACATCCGACACCGTATCAAAGACTATTGATATCTACGATAAGCCTGTGCCTGACTTTATTTCACCGGCCATTTGTCAAAGCGATGGCATAGCTCATTTTATAAATAGATCGGTTTTGCCCGATGGCACCCTTACTTTCAAATACTTCTGGCGTTTTAACGACAACCATTCAACTCCGGAAAACCCCGATGTGTCTGAAGAAAAGGACGCTACCCACCAATTCATCGCTGCGGGTATTTACAATATTTCATTAACGGTGATATCCTCTGCCGGGTGCGAAACCACCATAAACAGATCGTTTGTAGTTAACGGAACCATGCCAAAATCTGCTTTTGATGTTCCCGCAGCCAGGTTTTGCAGCGGCGAGCCAGTAGCTTTTACCGATAATTCAGCTATGCTTGATTACGGCTCCATTACCCGCCTGGAATGGTATTTCGACGTACTCAATCATCCCGATGAAAAACTTGTCATCGATTCCCCGCGCGCCGGCGCAATTTACATGCATCAATACGAGCGGTTTAAACAGCAGCCCGATGGCGTCAATTACGTTGTTAAGCTGATCGCCTACTCGGGAACAGGGTGTGCAGATTCGTCGTTTAAGACTATCACAGCCTTGCCGATGCCAAGTTTAAAATTCGACCAGGTAAAAACTGTTTGCGTCAACACTGCACCATTTCAAATAGTTGAGGCCGCCGAGATGGGCGGTATTGGTGGCGGCGGTACCTATTCGGGCAAAGGTGTGTCAGCAGATGGTTTGTTTAATCCGGCAATTGCCGGTTCAGGTATTCATCAGATAAAATATACATTCACTTCAATAGCCGGCTGTGCCGATTCTATAAGTCAGATGGTACAGATATTAAGCCTGCCTGCCGTTAGCGCAGGTGCAGACCGTGTTATACTCGCTGGCGACAGTGTAACATTGCAGCCAACCTTGATGGATAATAGCTTAACCTATAAATGGTCGCCCGCTACCGGTTTAAGCCGCGACGATGTTCCAAACCCGGTAGCCAAACCAAATGCTACTCAAACTTACAAACTAACCGTCTCAGGTGGCAACTGCAGCGAAGCCACTACCCTGACGGTGGTCGTACTGCAGCCTATCAGTGTTTATAACACTTTCACTCCCAATGGCGATGGTATCAACGATGTATGGAATATCCCGCAACTAAATAATTATCCCGGAGCAGTGGTAGATATTTTCAATCGCTATGGAACCAGGATCTATCACTCTATTGGATACGCTAAGCCGTGGGACGGAAGATACGATGGCGAAGATGTGCCTGTAGGTACGTATTATTATCTGATCACACCTAAAAACGGAGCCAGGGTATTAAGCGGTTATGTTGTGGTGATCCGCTGATAACAATAATTATTGTCCCGTGCTACAGATAAAGCGATCATTCCATCGGACCGGATCATATTTACAACCAGATTTTGCATTTTTATATCGATTGGAATGCCATCTACCTGACTTTGGATCCATAAAAAATCCGTTTATTGATCACTTATCGATTAGTGAAAATGCCTTCAATAGCTCTTTGCACTCGGGCCAGGGCTCAAAATCAAAAAAAGTCGGATTTATATAAGAAGCAATCTTTCGCAGACTATAAACAATATTAGTATACCAAAGCGTTTAGTCTTTTATACTGTCCGGGGGTAAGACTTGTAACGCTTTTAAAAACTTTTGAAAAATGAGGCAAATTTTCAAATCCCGTTTTTTCGGCTATTGCGCTAAATGACAATGTAGTAGTGGCGATCAGATATTGTGCCCGTTCAATTCTTTTTTCGTGCAAATATGCCAGTGGTCTTTGTCCGGTATATTTTACAAACAATCTTGAAAAATAGTCTCTGTGCAGATTCGCCCTGTCCGCCAAATGATTAACAGTTAAATTTTCATTAAGGTTTAACTGAATGTACCTGGCGGCATCTAAAATTTTGGAGGGAACAGGGTCAGCGCTTCTGCCTTTAAACCCGCGTGAAGGCAAGAACCGGGAAATTAACTGCAGAATAATCCCCTGAGTTTCAAAAAAGACAGCATCACTCACCGTATTGTTTAACTCCTGGTACCCTTTGTAATACGCGTTCTTTTCATAGACAATGGGATCGTCTGACCGGTTAATACCTCTGCCAGGATTTATGTCTATTAGCTTTCTGAAGTTTGCAACATCTGTTTCAGATGCTTTAACTTTTGTCACCCTCCTGCTATTCTCAAAAATTGATATGCCGTCTGCAGATTCTTCAAAAAAATGAAGAAAATACTGGCTCAGATGTAAGTCGCATGATAGATCGCACAAAGTGAAGCTTGGAATTATATATAAAAAACCTTGCTCAAGTTTCATTTTTTCCTGCTTCGTCAAAATAAATCCTTCTCCTTTATCAATGTAGTAAATCCGAAAATAAGGACTGATCACATTCGGATAATTCCACTTCTCATTCAGTTTAACATAATCTGCATGCAGCAACGAAAAATTATATCCAAGTAATCTTTTACTCATATCACAAACTGCTAAGTTCGGAAAAAGTCGGATTTATATAAAATAAAGTCTATTTAATACAATAGTTAATATTAAGTTGGAGAATAAATTTGTTGTTAACCAATTTCACCTGATTTTCAATTATGAATAAAATACTATTAAATCTTCCGCTTATCATGTTTGCGACCGGCGGTTTGGGAAATCTTTCCACCGTTCCGGCAGAGGAAAAACTGACGATTGAAAACAAATGTGCGGGTTTATCGAAAGGCAAATGAAGGCGTTAGTGTGCACAAAACCCGGCGAATTTGAATATACCTTTAGAGAACAGCCTCAATTGCAACCGGGCCAGGCCATCATAAAGATCAGGCGGATCGGAATTTGTGGAACCGACTTGCATGCATTCGAAGGAACGCAACCATATTTCGAATACCCGCGCATCTTAGGTCACGAGCTTTCAGGGGAATTAATTGCATTTGACAATGCGCCGGGGTTTGAGATTGGGGAGCCTGTTACATTCATTCCTTACTTCTATTGTGGTAGCTGTATTGCTTGCCGCAACGGGAAACAAAATGCATGCGAAAGGATAAAAGTATGTGGCGTGCACCAGGATGGAGGAATGATGGAATATATTTCTGTTCCATCCTACGCTCTGATTCATGGCGAAGGCTTAAGCTTTGATGCACTGGCTTTGATTGAACCTTTAGCCATTGGTGCGCATGGCGTGAAAAGAGCCGGAATAATCAAAGATGAGTTTGTCTTAGTAATTGGAGCTGGCCCCATTGGATTAGGAACGATGGAGTTTGCCCGGATCGCAGGCGGAAAAGTGATCGCTGTCGACACCAATAACGATCGGTTAATGTTTTGCAGAGAGAAACTGAAAGTGGGCCACATCATTAACGCATTGGATGGCAATGTTGCGGAACAACTGAAGTCAATTACCAACGGCGAAATGCCAACGGTCGTGATCGACGCAACGGGGAATTTAAATGCCATTAACAATGCTTTTCAATTCATGGCGCATGGAGCGAGGTATGTTTTGATCGGGTTACAAAAAGGTGAAATTTCTTTTAAACATCCTGAGTTTCACAAACGGGAAGCCACACTCATGAGCAGCAGAAATGCAACAAGAGAAGATTTTGAACATGTGATCTCTTCCATGAGGAAAAAGTTGGTCGATCCAACCGCATACATAACACATCGCGTTTTATTTGACCGGGTAAAAGACGAGTTTGAAAGCTGGTTAAACCCCGCTAACGGCGTAATAAAAGCAATGGTGGAAATGGTTTAAACCCACTTATCTCAATTAATCCTTTAAAAAATGAAAAAATATTGCCTGGCGCTTGACCTGATAGACGACGAAGAACTAATTGCCCAATATGAGAACTGGCATAAAAAGGAAAACGCCTGGCCCGTGATTACAAAAAGTATTATCGATTCGGGTATCAGCAATATGGAAATTCACAGAACAGGTAACCGGCTATTTATGATCATGGAAACTGATGACAGCTTTAGCTTCGAACAGAAGGCGGCGATGGATAAAGCCAATGAAAAAGTCCAGGAATGGGAACAGTTGATGTGGAAATTTCAGCGGCCACTGCCCTGGGCGAAAGAGGGAGAAAAATGGGTTTTGATGGATAAGATTTTTGAATTGTAATTATAGTTCATTAAAGGCACGCACTTATAAATTTTAGAAATGAAACGCAGAACACTAATTAAAGGAACGGCCGCCGCTATGTCTTCGTTATGGTTATCGGGGGCATTAGGCAAGAATTTTTATCACGATCAATTAAGTGAGCCGATCGCAGCCGGACCGTTCAAACCAACATGGGAATCATTGCAAACCTACCAAACGCCCGAGTGGTATCGCAACGCCAAGTTTGGAATGTGGGCACACTGGGGGCCTCAGTGTCAGCCGGAAGCCGGCGATTGGTACGCACGGGGCATGTACCAGGAAGGATCAGAGCAATATAAAATTCATCTTCAAAAATACGGACACCCATCAAAGTTTGGGTTTAAGGATGTGATCAATGTTTGGAAGGCTGAAAACTGGAACCCTGAAGAACTGGTAAGTTTATATAAAAGTGCAGGTGCGCAGTATTTTATGGCACTTGCTAATCACCACGACAATTTTGATCTGTATGACAGCAAATATCAAAAGCATTGGAATTCAACAAAGATCGGCCCGAAGAAAGATTTGATCGGCGGCTGGGCAAAGGCAGCAAGGAATAATGGGCTTCCTTTTGGGGTAAGCGTTCATGCATCGCATGCCTGGATGTTTTACGAAACCTCACAGGGTTCAGATAAAAGCGGGGCGTACGCCGGTGTTCAGTATGATGGCAATCTGACCAGAGACAATGGCAAAGGCGCCTGGTGGGACGGTTTAGATCCGCAGGAATTGTATGCTCAAAACCACCAGGTGAGTCAGGGTTGGAACTGGGATTGGGAAAATAAAAAGTACTGGCCCTCGCAAGCATATTGCGAAAAATTTTACAACCGTACAATCGAGCTTATTAATAAATATAACCCCGATGTGGTTTATTTCGATGATTCGCATTTGCCGTTATGGCCTGTTAGCGATGCGGGCTTAAAAATTGCCGCTCACTTGTATAACAAGAGCATCAAAGAGCATGGGGAACTTCGCACTGTGATCAATGCAAAAATATTGGATGAGAACCAGCGCAGAGCAATGGTTTGGGATATTGAAAGAGGACATGCCAACGAAATTCAACCGCTACCATGGCAAACAGATACCTGTATCGGCGACTGGCATTATAATCGGGCGTTATATAAACGCGATGGTTATAAAACAGCTAAGACCGTCATTCAAACATTGGTCGATATAGTGAGTAAAAACGGAAACCTGATGTTGAACATCCCAGTCAGGGGCGATGGCACCATCGATGAAAAAGAAAGAAAAGTAGTTGAGGGGATCGGCAGATGGATGAAAGAGAACAGCGAAAGCATTTATGGTACAAGGCCATGGAAAATATTTGGTGAAGGGCCGGCGCAGGAAGCGGCAGCCCAGCTAAATGCTCAGGGGTTCAATGAAGGAAAGGGAAAAGAGTTTACTTATAAAGATGTTCGCTTTGCGGCAAAAGACAATATACTTTATGCAACGGCAATGGGGTGGCCCGAAGGCGGAAAATTGGTGATAAAAAGTTTGGCAAAGAACAGCGGACACCTTCCCAAAGAAATTCAAAAGATAGAATGGCTGCCGGCAAAACAATCTTTAAAGTTTGAAAGAGACGAAAGTGGACTGATCGTTTCGCTGCCTGAAAAACCTTCGGACGAATTATCGTATGCAAATGTGATAAAGATTTTTTCGTAGCGTTTGCACAGGCACAATTCAATTATCACCCGTTATGATGCAAAGGCAGATTGGCTGGTATGGCAGTTAACAGCCATACCATTTTGGCAATATGCTATTAAACCGAAAAATCTGTAAGCAAAAGATCAAACATCATAAAAGACGTTTGATCTTTTGCTTAGTGTTTGTATAGTTACTTCAGCCAGTCGTTAATATCCGTTCCTTCAACCGGTTGAACAGGTAATTGCGGGGTGGTTGATGCGTTCATATCATTTTTTACCTTCCGCTACCAAATAAATAACCGACCTTGGAGGCACTGATAACTTCAACCCGCCTGCCAATAGAGATGAATTTGCCTTAAGATCCAGATAATTTACCGGGCCACCGGCAGCGCCTCCCGGCCCGTTACCATTTACATATACTTTCCCCGAGAACTCACCATTATCCGTCCCTCCTGTCAGCGTATAATAATAATACCTTGAACCAGGTTTCAAATTACTGATGCTTATTTTTACCGTTTGAGAAGCAGTCCCCTTGTTAATAATGACCACACCCGCCTCGCCGGAGGTGAAAGATGATGCATAGCTTAAAATATCCCCGTTACCACCGGTCACCGACGACCCGATCATCCGGTCGCCGAAGTACTTTTGAAAATAATACAAATAATAAAATGCCGGGCGGGGGTTCCATTTGCTCGTTCCGTCTGGCTCATCACCTGCATTGAACATACCCTGGTCGTTGCCGCCGTTCCAACCGTTCGACAGATCCCATCTGCTCGCCATTCCAAAATGGTTTTTCAGTAATTCGCCTATCGTCATAGCGGCATGCATTCCGGCGATGTAAGAAGGCATCTGTTTTGAACCACCGGCAAAAATATTCCATTCAGTCAGTGCAACGGGTTTTAGGGCTACACCATTTTTGGCGGTAGTTGCGTTCATATAGCTCATAATAGCGTTGCTCTCCGTTACCGGTGTAGCCAGTATCGCATCAGCAGTTTCATCGTCCGACCCGGTAAAATAATCATGCACAATATAGAAGTCGGCATAATCACCTGCCGATGCAAAATAGCCCTGCTCCCAGGTTTTGGCTACTGCATTCCACGAGTTCGAAGGGTCTGTCTGATTAAGCTGTGCGCCAATTTTGATATCACCGCCAACTTCCTTAGCTGCTTTGCGCATGGAGTCTGCATACACCTTAAAGTGCTGGCCATAAAGTGCTCCCGTAATTATTTCCGGCTGGCCGTCTTTGTTCTTCGTTACATCAATTTTAAAACCTGCTTCCCAGGGCCCCGAGCTTTCATTACCTATTTCCCAGTACCTGGTGCGGCCCTTATCGTAACGCACCCATTCCGCCGCCAGATGGGCCGCTGTTTGGTCGGGATGTGCGCTTCTTCCATACCGTGCATAGGCATAATTAATGGTGATCATGCCTGTAGAGCCGGTTTGTTGCAATGCGGCATAATAATTATCCAGTGATAATGTCCATCCGGCTGTGTTATTCCCCACCCAGTATGAAACCGGGGTCTTATTTTGGTTGGCATCATACAAGCTATCCGGAGCGTCCGATGGGATCTGGCCGTTCCAGAAATAAACATCCGAAATACTTCCGCCTGGAAAGCGCAAAATGTTTGGCGATAAGCTTTTGATATTGTTCATTAACACAGGCTCGGTAACCAACTGACTCATATAAGGATTTGTGTTATTACCAAAAAGGTATTTGGGTACCTTGGTGATCACGTTGCTGTAGTCGACATTCACGGTAGCCGTAACATCGGCAGCGGGTTGGGCCACATCCGTATAAGCCGGCGCTGTAAAAGTCTTTGGCGCCCAATCGTCCAAAAAGAACCCGGACGATTTAGCGATCGCCGGATCTTTCTGCGGAGTTACTGTTGTCCCGGTGGTGTCGTTTGTTACAGGATTCGTATTTACGTTGGCTTCTTTTTTGCACGACAATAATGCCAGCATGCAGATCAGAAAATATTTAATTTTATTCATATAGTTGCTTTTTTTCATAAGAGCAAAAAAAACCGCTCCGTATTTCATTCCGTCGCGGGCTTATTGATCAACTAAACCGCTACGTCTCTCATCCCGTCGCGGGGTGCTTTTTGTCGCCTAATTACTGATCTTTATTATGCGGATATTGTCAACTGCGATTTCATAGTTTTGAATTACGGTTGGCCCGTCGTTATTAAACAGCATGATTAAAGACCCGCTTCCTGAGCCCAGCAGATCGCCGAGTGATGATGGCTGGACGCCCGTGCCATTGTTTGTTCTAAAATTTGTCAATGGTATGGTCACTGTCTGCCAGCCATTGGTTGTAAATGGCGCAGTGGCACCGCTGGCATTTTTCCATGGCGCATATACGGCCATATAGGTATTAAATGAATAGTCTTTTATTACATTTATCGAACCGCTGGTCCACGGAACCTTGACATCTATCTCAAATTTCAATGCATAATCGCTTATCGGGTCAGACATGTTTGCCGCCGGCACCCAAGTAGCCGAGTTCAGGTTAATGGAGCGGCCGCCGTTCCACCAACTGTCGTCGTTTGCCGGAACAGCTGTACCATTCAACAAGCCATAATAGCCGTTATTACCGGGGTAAGCGCTTGAACTGTTTGATGTACCGGAACCCCAACTGAAATTATTAACATTATCGTAATTATTTAAAACACCCGTGGTAAAATCATGTACCTTATAGAAGGTAGACACTGATCCGGATTTTGTGGTAACACTCACAACGCCCCCCATTGGAGAAACTGACGCAGGTACAGCCAGGCTGATAGCGGTTCCATCGTCCGACCCGGTGTAACCGGTAACGTTGACGCCAGCGTATGTAACTGACTTTATAAAGAAAAAATTAAACCCGTTGATCTTAACAGAGTCACCCGCATTAGCATCTTCGTTAGAAATACCCGCGATTGTAGGCGCCGGCGGAACGATTGAAAAAGAAAACGTTGTTTGCCCGTGCGTGGTGATATATTGTATGGTATTAAGCTGTTTTGCGGGTACCGTTGGAAAAGCAATAACAGCAGGGATCAATGCGATAGCGCTGGTGTCTGAAAACCAGGCGTCATTAAATGAGGCCTTCACTCCGTCAAAATTAATCTGGAGCGCGCCTTTTAAGTTCTTTCCCGATATTACGACCCATTGACCTGTACCAACGCTGGTTAAAAGGGAGTCGCCCGGATGAGCAACGTAATTGCGTACGGAAGTAATAACCGGCGTGCCGGTGGACGACAGGGAATCTTTTTTGCAACCTGATTGCATGAGGCCTGCTGTTGCCAGTAAAACAAGCAACAGGCTGATATTGATATGGTAAAATAGTTTTTTCATGATTTTTAAGAATATATATCCTATTTATAATACGCCACCGGTGATTCCAGCAATTTAGGGTCGGCCGCCTGGTCATTTGCAGGTATGGGCAGTGTAAACGTTGCGATGGTTGGTTCAGTAATATTCATTCCGTTGGCCGACGGCGTTTTTACTCCTGTACCCGGATTGTAACTAAATTGTGTTCTCGGCATAGAGGTATTGTCGCCCGGTGTTTTTTCGGTGATTTGATCATGAAGTATTTTTATTGCTCCGTTTGGATCATAGTAAGAAAGACGAACCAGATCAAACCAATATTGGCCTTCAAACGCCAGTTCAATCCTTCTTTCGTTCATTAATAACATGGGTGTAATACTTGCTACCACCGGAACGCCGGCTCTTGCGCGTACCGCATTAAAATATTGCAAAGCCCGGGAATCCGATGTTGAGCTATTGTTTCCCAAAATGGCTTCCGCATATATTAAATAAACATCGGCTAACCGCAATACGGTGTTATGTTCAACAGATGACCAAAGATCCATTGTAGGCGAGTTATTGTCAGCCGCGGTTCCAACGATGTGCTTTTTAACATTTACTCCGGTAGCTGTATAGCCACCTCCTGCAGCGTTTAACTCCGGGTAATGGTCGCCTGTGAGCATAAAAGTTGCTTTACGGCGGATAGAATCTGCCGGGGTGTACAGCAAAGCCAGATCATACGTTGGGCCAATGGCGCCACCCCAGCCGCCGCCACCGGTAACTATGCTGCCGCTTGGAGCAAACTGTGCCGCTATGTCGTTTCCGGCGCCGTAACCTACCCCCGGTGCCCATTGAAATGCAAAAAGCGACTCGGGATTATCATTAAACTGCGTTCTGAAGAGGTTATAATAACTTGGCAAAAGTGTCAGGCCGCTTGTTTTGCAAACATTTCCTGCGTAATAAGCGGCGCTGTCAAGATCAGACTGATTGCGGCCGCCGCTTTGGCCTAAACCTGCCCTGGTTAAATATACTTTGGCCAGCATACCCTGAGCAGACCACGTGGTTACCCTGCCAGGCTGATCTGACTTCGGCAAATTGGCAGTTGCAAACCTTAAATCGTTTATAATGAATTTATAAACATCAGTAAGTTTGTGACGGGGTACTAAAGGATTGGCGATCAGTTTGTCGTTATCTTCAATAATCGGCACTGCGCCCCATAACTGGGCCAGATAAAAATAGGCTGTGGCACGCATAAATCTTAATTCGCCAAGAGCACCATTTCTCCCTTTTACTGATACGCTGTCGGGCAATTTGGTATTAATCGCCTTGATGTTTATGTCGCAATGGGCTACAATGTCATAAAACGATGTCCATGATTGCGAAATGTAAGTATTGTCGCTGGTTATTGAAAAACTGGCGAACTGAGCCAAACCCGTATTATACGGCTGAAGCATATTACCGCTCATAATGTCACCGATACCCAGCAATGGGAAATTATTCCAGTTAAACCAGGGTTGGGCGTAAATAGCAGCCGTTGCAAGCCTTAAATCCGATGTGCTTTTATAGAAATTATCTGTTGTGATACCAGTTTGAGGAGGCCGGTTCAGGTAATCCTTTTTACAACTGACTATCGTGATGATCAGGAGCAGCAGGATGAAAGTATTTATTTTAATCAGTTTCATAATTGTAAGTTTTTATTTTCTTATAGAGATATGTTGGCACCAACTGAAATTACACGCGGTTGTGCGTAGTAACCATTATCTATTCCCGCAGCAAATGGATTCCATGAACCAATCTCAGGATCATAACCGGTGTACTTGGTTATGGTAAATACATTGGTTATGTTAGCATATAGCCGCAAAGACTTTACGCGGATTTTTGACAGGAGGCCCTGCGAAAAGCTATAACCCAGCGCAATGCTCTTACACTTTAAAAAAGAGCCGTTCTGAATATATCTGTCAGAGAAACTGGTATTTTCATTGCCGCTGGCCTGGCTGATCCTTGTGATATTAGTGCCCGGATTGGTAATGAATACGTTATTAATATCGGAAGCAGAACCTGCAGGATTAATGAGGCCGATACGGGCATAGTTAAATACCGATGGGAAATAACCAAAATTCTGGTTCGGGTCATTCCCGTTAACCAATACCTGGTCAAATATCTTATTGCCATACTCACCGGTCATGAAAATGTTAAGGTCGAAATTTTTATACTTGAACGTATTACCGATGCCGTACTGAAATTTGGGCAAGGGCGATCCAAGGTTGGTCTGGTCATTAATGTCGATTTTGCCATCGTGGTTCAGGTCCTTAAAAATTACGTCGCCAACCCAAACGCCACCGCTGCCGGGTGTAATGGGTATTGACACACCTGCACTATTTTGCCGCACAGCCGGGTATTTCTGAAAATCAGCGGCATTTTTATAAAGGCCCGCTGTTTCATAGCCATAAAAATCTCCGATCGATCCGCCTACGACAGTCTTTGTATAAGTACCGAATAAAGCCGGCGTTCCTGGATTTAATGCAAGTACTTTATTCAAATTCCTCGAGAACGTGATATTGGTGGTCCATGTAAAGTTCTTAGACCTGACATTTGTGGTCGATAAGTTAAATTCGATACCCTTATTGCTAATGGCTCCAATGTTAATATATGGTGCCAATACTGCGCCTGGTGAATATCCCCCCGATGGGTAGGTGCCCGAATAAGAAGGCTCGTTAACACTTAATAATAAGCCGTCTGTTTTCTTATAATAGGCATCAATTGAAAGATTTATTCTCCATTGCAAAATGCTGGCATCCAAACCCACGTTGAACGAATTTGTTTTTTCCCACCTTACATTGGGGTTACCTTCGGTGGCGGTCAGCTGTGAGCTGCCGGAAAGTCCGGTGGCCACAGTACTTAGCGTCGAACCGTATGCATAATTGCTTATGTTCTGGTTGTTTACCAATCCGTAACCAAGTCTAAGCTTCATATCATTTATCGTGTTAACGCCCTTTAGAAAAGACTCATGGTTTATCTTCCACGCAAGCGCGCCTGAATATGAGGTATTCCACCTGTTATTAGGCCCGATTCTTGACGTACCGTCACGACGTATGGTACCGGTTAGTAAATATTTATCGTCGTAAGTAAAATTGGCGCGGCCATAGTATGCCTCGAGCGCAAAAGAATTCTTAACACCAGAGTTAAGCGCTGTGGTAGCATCGCCGCTGCTTATTGTGGTTACATCATTGCTTGGAAAATTACTTCTTGTAGCGGAGGTTACGTTTGAGTTGCTGAGCTGCGCCTCATGCCCTGCCATCAGGCTAACATAGTATTTAGTATTAAAAGTGTGGGAGTAGGTCAGATAATTAGTGATAGAAGTATAAGTATTTTGTCCGCTCGTAGCTGTTCCGGTATTACTGGTATGGGAATAAGCCCCCATAACGTAAGTGGGATTGAAGTAGTCCTCTGTAGCAAAGTCGAAATTTCCTGATACCTCGTTGCGCAAACTCAAATCTTTTGTAAACTGGATTTCAGCATAAGCGTTTCCAATCCCCTGGTACCGGCTTTTAAAATCTGTTACGATAGAGGCTAAAGCAAAAGGATTAGTACCATAAGCACCATAGATGTTAGGATCATTACCGCCCCATGTTCCATCGGGGTTTCTGACTTCAACATCGGGGGTTTGATTTAGCGCCTGTAAGATTACGCCCGTATTTGTGGTACCTACATTTTCGGCAACGTGCGCCAAATCCAGGCTGATCCCGATTTTTAACCAGTCAGTTGTTTTGTTATCGATGTTTGCCTTAACAGAGGTTCTTTTAAAATCGGAACCTAAAGCAATACCGGTCTGTGAAAAGTACGTCCCTGAAACATAATACCTTGTACGTGCATCTCCGCCGGTTACGGCCACATTGTGATTTCCTGTAGGGGCAGTACGGAATAAGGCTTTTTGCCAGTTGGTTCCCGGGCCTAAATATTGGGGATTGGCAAATTGAGGCCTTAGATCATAACCGATGATATTTCCCTTTTCATTCATAAACGTTGCATATTGCTGCAAGTTCATTACATCATAATACTTAGGTAATGCCTGCCAGCCCTGGTACCCGTCGTAGCTAATTACCGGCGGGCCTGATACACCTCTCTTTGTGGTAATTACAATTACCCCTGCAGATGCCTGCGAACCATATATTGCCGTAGCCGACGCATCTTTTAAGACGTCGATTGAGGCTATTTCAGATGGATTGATGCTTGAAAGCGGGTTGGTGCCGTTGCCGGGAATTGCCGACTGGGCGCTCGGAGGGATCTGGACGCCATCAATTACATACAGCGGTGCGTTCTGAGGATTAGAGAAGCCCTGCATCCCACGGATCTGTATATTTACGTCGCCCCCCGGCTGGCCTGAAACCTGTTGTACTACAACACCGGGAAGTTTTCCCTGCAATGCCTGGTCAAAAGTTGTTGGTTGCGCCTGTATAATGTCCTTCGCCTTTACGGAGGATATGGCACCTGTAAGATCTTTGCGAGTGACCTTGCCGTAACCGATTACGACGACCTCATTCAAACTACTTTGTGTAGAAGCCAGCGAAACATTTACAATGCTGGCATTATCGCTCACGGTAACCTCTTTGGTGAGCATACCTAAATAGGTAAATACAAGATGATCGCCGGTTTTTGCATCTATAAAATAATCACCGTTAATATCGCTTATAGCTGATATCGCGGTGCCTTTTACTTTTATCGTTGCTCCGATTACGGGCTTCGCGTCTTCCGACGCCGTTATCTTACCGGTAACACGTTTGGTCTGTGCGTAGCCTGAAAAAGAGATTAACATTGTCAGGAGTATGAGACAGAGCCTGGTTCTAATTTTTTGTACTGATTGTCGTCTCATCTTTTAACTAATTAGAAGGAGTGTAAAAATTGGTTTCATAATTATTGGTTTAATCTTGGTTGTTATACATCATTACATTATCGCAGGCAAATTTTTCCGATGAGCTGTCCATCGGAAAAAAATGCTCCTGATCAAACAGAGCATCTGACTAAAAAAACAAATAAAAAAAATCGGTCTAATTGGTAGCGATGGATTTAAGATAACTGAATATCAGTCCATTAAATCTCATTTCCGGAAGATGAAGCTATACAGGTTAGCTTAGAAGAAATCGTAGAGTTGATAATGATGATAGTACAAATGTTAACGAAGTATTAATTACTGATTATCAGGTAATTAAAAATAAAAATATATTATTTACAGATCAAAGAGAAGCCCTGATAACACAAATGATAACATAGCAGTACCAATTTTACTATTTTAAAGCCCAGCCACTGTACCCGCTATTGCCGGGGCGTCAGATCACCTGCAGAAAGCCCGCTTTTCCGTACCTCCGCTATATATTCAGATGGCAATAATTTGAACTCTTCCTTAAAGGTTCTTGTAAAATAGGTGGGCGAATTAAATCCGACCTCATAAGAAACCATCGCAATGGTCATTTCGCCACTGGCGAGCAATTGGGCTGCACGCCTCATTTTTACTGATCTGATAAATTCCAATGGAGATTTTCCTGTCAGCGTTAATAGCTTTTTGTATAAAGACACCCGGCTCATTGCCATTTCCCGGCTCAACTCTTCTACTGATAAACGATCATTCGACATATTCTTCTCAATATAATCGACCACATTTTTCATAAGTTTCTCATCTCCCGATACGACCTCAACGTCTTCCAGCTGAACATTCAGCTGTTTTTTATAAGTATGCTTAAATGTATCCTGTAAGGTCAAAAGGTTTTTTATCTTCGAAAGCAATATCTCGAAATTGAAGGGTTTAGTTATATAGTCGGTTGCTCCAAATGCCAGCCCCTTTACATGGTCTTCTTCGCCGCTCAGGGCAGTAAGCAGTATCACCGGAATATGTGATGTCCGCGAATCTTTCTTGAGTTTCTTACATAATTCAATGCCATTCATTTCCGGCATGCTGATATCGCTTACAATGAGAGAGGGGTGTAACGCCAGTGCCTTTTGCCATCCGTCCTTGCCATTAACAGCCTCAACAATATGAAAATGCTCTCTAAGATTATCTTTCAGGTAAAAGCGGAAATCATCGTTGTCTTCCACAAGCAAAACAACGGGCTTTTTATTTTTTTCCAGCGCAATGTCGATACCACTTTTCTGAGGTGAAGGCAAGCTGGATTGTGAATCCAAAACAGCTGCCTCCGGTTTTGAAATATAAATCTCTTCAGTTTTCACCGGTATCCTTACAATAAAGCAGCTTCCGTTACCAGGTTCGCTTTCCAGCATTATTTCCCCCCCATGCATCTTAATAAACTCCTTAGTTATCGAGAGCCCGATACCACTCCCCTGGTTGACAATCGAGTCCGGAAGATCGTTCTGAAAGAAGCAATCAAATATTTTGGCATGCTTTTCCTTTTCTATGCCTATACCGGTGTCAATTATCCTTATTTCCAAACAGTTGTTTTCTGGTATGTCTTCCGCTGAGCTGACTGTAACCCATACGCTGACATGGCCGCCTGACGATGTAAATTTGAAGGCGTTAGATAATAAATTAAATATGATGCGCTCGATTTTATCATGGTCGAAGCTGGTAATAAGGTTGTCGGTATCTGTATCGAAAAGAAAATTGATATTTCTTTTTTCAGCTAAGTCGGCAAATGAATAGGAAGCGTCCTTAATAAATTGAATAATGTTGCCGGATTGCGGACTAAGTTTTAATTCGTGTACTTCCATCTTTCTGAAATCAAGCAGTTGATTAACGAGGTTCAGAAGGCGTCTGGCGTTGCGTTTGATCAGTTCAGCCTGATTTTTTTGATCTTTGTCGGCCGACTGACTGATAATTTTATCCACCGGCGCCATAATCAGCGACAACGGCGTGCGGAATTCATGACTCACATTTGTAAGAAACTTGATCTTCATCATATCCAGTTCCTGTATGCGTTTCGCTTCTTTTCTTTCCTCTTCAATAGCAAACTGAGTCTTTAGTTTTTCGATGCCCCTCCGCCTGATCAGATATAATCCTCCGAAAACAGCCAGTACATACAATACGTAAGCGACAGGTGACTTATAAAACGGAGGCAGTACGTTAATTTTCAGAGTTGTTTCTGAAACAGCATCACCCCGGGACGGTGTGATCGCCCTGACCTTAAAGGTATAGTCACCGGCATCCAGGTTGGTGTAAGTGGCCTTTCGCGAATCGTTGTCTGCATCAATCCATTTTTTATCAAAGCCTTGCAACATATATTGATAACTTACCTTATCAGGGTTTAGAAAGTTCAACGCTGCAAATTCAATGGTAAACATATTTTCGGCATGGCGCAGGGTTAAGGACTTGGTCTCCAGTATAGATTTTTGCAAGATCACATGGCCATCAATATCCTGTTCCGACTCAACAGGGTTATTGAAAACAAGAAAATTAGTAAAAACCACGGATTGTTGTTCAGGAGTCGGCCTTATATCCGACGGATTGAATAAATTGAATCCGTTAGATCCCCCAAAAATTAGTTCTCCTCTCCTTGTTTTCGTTGAAGCATACCGGTTAAATTCACGTCCCTGCAAACCATCGCCCTCATCAAAATTCTTAAAATGCAGGGTGAGATTATCTCCGGTGCCGGCAACTGCAATATTGCATAAGCCATTGGCTGTACTGACCCACATGTTATGATGGTCATCTTCCAGCACGTCCTGTGTATTATTATCCGGCAGGCCATCGCTCTTATGGAGGTTCCTGAACTTTTTTGTCTGGGGATTAAATATGCTGATGCCATCTCGCGTGGTGATCCAGAACAAATGGCGGGAGTCTTCCACCAACCCGGATATATTATTGTTTACCAAGCCATTTCCGGGATTGCCCATCCGCACATAGGAGATGAATTTAGACTGACGGGTGAATACATTCAGACCATAAGCAGTGCCTATCCATATATTCCCGGCTTCGTCTTCGGCAAGCTTGGAAATATAATTTATGTTCAGTCCGTTACCGGCCGTGTAATGTTTGAAACTTTCAGTGTCCGGGTCGAAGAGATCCAGCCCCCCGCCTATCGTTCCAATCCATAAATGATGAGAGGAGTCTTCTATAATATCGGCAATCCGGTTATCCGAGACCGAATTCTGCGAACTGTTATGTTTATAATGCCTAAATGTATGTCCGTCAAAACAATCCATTCCACCAAAATAGGTGCCTATCCATAACCTCTTTTTATGATCTATACAAAGGCTGACAATTACATTATTTGATAAACTGTTAGGATCGTCAGGGTTATTCAGGAAACTTTTATAGGTACCGGTTCTGCGATTATAATAGATCAGTCCCCGTCCGTTCGTGCCTATCCATAAATTACCAAGGTCATCTTCTGCAAACCGGTTCACATCATCATACGGAAGACTATTGGCATCTGAAGCAAAATGCTTGATAAGCGGAAATTTTATTATATCCGGATGATAATAACTTATCCCTTTTTTGAACGTACCTATCCAAACAATTCCATCATTTCCCTTAAAGAGACACGTAATACTGTTCTGAGACAGGCTTTTTGAATCGCCCTCCCTGGTTAAGAGAGTTTGTATCTTAAAATCACTTTTATTGATCAGGTTTGTCCCCCCATGATCCGTTCCGATCCAAACAATATTTTTATCATCCTGTAAAACGCCCGTGACGATATCGGAGCTTAGGTGCCCGCCCTGTGATTTGGTAGTTATATTTTTTAAGGTACTCTTTTTAACGTCATAAAAAAACAATCCGCTCGGGCTTCCCAGTTCAAATACCCACAAATCGTCGTCGCGATCGGCGAACACCCGGTAATTGGCCTTGTTACGCCTGGCTGCCTTATTGAGAACATCTACGCGGTCGGTAACACGGCCGGTATTCTCATCTACTTTGTCAAGCACGCCATTTTGATACACCACCCAGATATAGCCGTCCCTGCTTTCCGCAGCACCGGTTATATTATTGGAAAACAGCGATTTATTATCTTTTACATTGTGTTGCAGATGCAAAACATTGCCATCAGCAGGCCGGTATTTATAAATGCCATAATTATTGTGGACAAACCAAAAATTGCCCGAATGGTCCTTTTTTATATCCAGGATATTTACGTCAGGGATATGCATGCTGTTCAGTTGCTTATCAGCATCATGTTCAAACCTGTCTTCAGCCGGATTATAGATGGTTAAACCGGCCATCGTTGCTATCCACAATTTTCCTGACGGTCCTTCAAATATTCCCGTTATATCGTCATCCGTAAGACCAGACGTATCGCTCGAATGTTTGTATATTTTAAAAGTATAGCCATCGTAACGGTTGAGGCCGGAGCCCGTGCCAATCCACACAAACCCTTTGCTATCCCTGTAAATGCAATTAATAGCGTTATTAGAAAGGCCGTCCCTAATGTCCAGCCGCGAAAACTGGTAATGGTTATCCTGTGCATTTGCCCAGCCTGCAGCAACCAGCCACCCGGCTGCAAATAATATTAGCTTTTTAAACATCACACTGATCTTAAACCACTCAAAAATGTATCGGTTAGCTAAATTTAATAATAAATATTCGCATACAACACCCCGCCTTAATGTGCATCTATAATTAAGAATCACTAATAATCAAGCGTCTGCATGCAGTTTTAATTATAGCTTTTCCAAATGTGCCACATATCCCCCGTTTCGCACCATGTTGATCTTAACCTGGTCTTGCCTGGTGACAATTTTCGTTTTTACAGTTAAATCTTCAGCATTTTTTTCGCTATCGCCGGCATCCTGCCAAACAGTAAGTTTGTATTTGCCTTCGTTCAAAAAGTCCAGTGGCAAATCAAACTGCCTTGAATGTTCGTCTGTCATCCCCCCGATGAACCAATCTTTATTCTTCCGGCGCGTCTCCACTAAATATTCACCGATCCCGGCGTTCATTACGTGTGTTTCGTCCCAAACTGTAGGTACTATTTTGAGAAAGTCAGCCCCCGGTTTACCGGCGTAATGGTCCGGCTGATCGCAGGCTACCGTAACCGGGCTATTATAAATTACAAAAAGGGCCAATTGGGCGGCACGGGTTCCCTGTACTTCTGTAATACCCGAATCCGTCCGAAATGCTTCGGGCTGACGGTTAAGAAAACCTCCGGGCGTAAAGTCAGCTGGACCCGTCAAAAATCTTGTAAACGGAAGGGTGAGCTTATGTTTAGCGCTAATATTTCTGCTCCAAATATTATACTCATTACCCATAACGCCTTCCCGGGTTACCTGGTTAGGATAGGTTCTTTCTAACCCGGTTGGTTTGTACGCGCCATGAAAATTAACCATCAGATGATGTGCTGCCGCACATTTGGTGATCGTTTCGTACCAGTTTACCATTTCCTGGTCGTCCCGCTCCATAAAATCTACTTTCACACCAGCCAGTCCCCATTTTTCATATAGGGCGAATGCCTTCTCATAGGCGTTATTTCGTGCAACGTCTGCCCAATGCAGCCACACCCATAACCGTACATTGTGGTTTTTCGCAAATTTTAACACATCATCCATGTCAACCTCGGGCGTAACTTTGGTAATGTCGGCGGTTGGGTTATTAAACGGCCCATACCATTGCCAATCTATCAGTTGATACGGCCAGTGCATATCACCAGCCAACTGGATATACTGCTTTATTACCGCCGTATTCATTTTCACACCTCCTGACCACCAATGGTCCCAGGCCATAATGCCGGGCTTAACCCATGATGCCCTGCCGATCTCCGACGGTGTGCTTAAATTCGCAATGATATTGCTTTCGATCAGGTTGCCGGGAGTGCGCCCGATCATCAGTACACGCCATGGGGATAAATGCGGCGTTGCAATATCCACGCATCCCATTTTTTGAAGGTGTGGAGCAAGCGAAGAGCGTAAAGTACCTGGTTTCGCTTTCTCATCAGCAGTGATCCACATACCTGCCCAATCCAAAAGATCGGCTTCTGCAATAGCAACCCATGCGGCCGGCGTTTTAATCACTACAGGCACTCCCACTACAGAATCAGGCTGAATGCTGCTGAGTTTTCTGTTTTCAAACTCCCACTCCTGCGGGCCTTGAAACTTATATCCCTGATGATGCCCCATAAATGCATCATAATCTGCGGGGAAAGAAAATTGATCATTTTCCAACTGTATTCTAAGCGTATCAATACCGTTTTGTTTGTAGAACTTATATCTGAAAGCAACCCCATCGTTATAAGCTCTGAAGATAACATCAAACAACAACTTGCTCTGCACGTCCTGTAAATGAAGCGTTAGCTCGTTATATTGATCTTTAATGAGCCTGTTTTTCCCAAAGTCATTTTCCCAGGCACTATTATGCTTGCTAAATTGATAGCTGCGAAGGATAACATGCTCACAAACATTTAAGCCATTTTGTAATTGCAAATTAAGCGCCGACGGTTGCAGTATCTGATCTCCGTCTACTTTAACCTGGTATAAGATGCCGTTATTATCAGCCTCCACGTTAACATATATCTTCTTATCCGGCGATAACAAACTGATACCGGATTTTGCCACGGCGCCGGTATTTAAAAACAAAAAGAAAATTAATTTACAAATAACTCTGTTTCTTATGTTCATGATATTGGGTTTATCGGTAACCAACTACTGTTCATTCTTTACATCCTTTTCAATTTGTGCCACGCATAAGAGAATCCAATGCCTGATGATCTGCTGTTGCATTTGTTTGCCTGCTAAAAATTCCAAATGAATTATTGCCCAGGCCCCCTTCGTCCCAGTAAAACGGAATAAGTCCGTTGGCTTTTACTCGTTTTACAAAATACCCGAGATAATGGGCTCGTGCATCCAGATGATGAGTCAAAGCATCACCGCTTAGCGAAGAACGCCTGATCACCCCAAATTCGCCGATAATAACCGGGATGCCGTTATCTATAAATTTCGTTTTCATAGCCTTTGCAATCCGGTCAATGTCAGATTCTTCTCCCCATGTGGCATTATGAGTTGTATCGGTAGGAGAATGATACCCCCTGCCCCAATAATAAAACTGGTTCCCCCATTTTTCATCCCGCGTCATAAGCGCAAATTGGTAGGGCGTATAAGAATGTACTTCTAACATCAGTTTGTTTTTAACCTGGTCTTCCGGCATTTCAGTCATCAGCCTAAGGGTCTTATCGAAATCTGTCGACGGCCCCTGGATCACCAGCGTACGATAAGCGTTTTTACCTCCTGTAGAGCGAACGGCATCGATAAATGTTTGATGGTAGGAAAGCAGCACCTCCATTTGAACGGCGTTCGACACGGCGGGCTCATTTGCACTTGCAAAGATCAGATGTTCATCAAAATCACGGAAATAAGTAGCTATTTGCTCCCAGTATGCCTTTTGTTTTGCATTGACTGCGTCTCTTTTTTCGGGAGTACAGTGGTTTTCAAGCCAGCCGCCGTCCCAATGAATATTTAAGATCACGTACATATTGTTGTCAATACAATACTGAACCACCTCTTTCACACGGTTTAGCCAGGCCCTTTTTATTTCAGCCGTAGCCGGGTCTGCATATTGATCCCATGAACAGGGAATGCGCACTGCATTAAAACCACTTTGCTTTATTACGGTAATAAATGTTTTGGTAACTTTCGGATTTCCCCAGCCTGTCTCCCCTCCCATTGCTTCAAGGGTATTTCCCAGGTTCCAGCCTATTTTCATTTTTGTTGCAAGCCGGGCAGCAGTGCTGTTCATACCTGTGGTATCGGGTTTAACCGGTGAAATATTATAGTTGGGGTAATGGCTCTTTCCAGGGGTTGATGAGTGACGGACCGCCAACTCTGTTTTTCTATGGCAGGACGTAAAGGCAATAAGCAACAGCAAATGAATCCTGAAATTCAGGTTTCCTTTTATTTTCATCAGACTTTAGGGTTTGTAATTGACCGCTGCGAAACTATTGTCCCGTTGTTTAAATGGATATATTAAATGTTTAAGATTATGGTAATGAATGTTAACGATGACCGTTTTTGTAATTTTTACAGGCCTGCCTGACTACGCCGAAATTGCCGGCAAGCCAAACAATAGCATGGAAATCGCTTAAAATAAGTTTCCCGTTACCTGGTCTTCAAGGCCAGCGTGGTTACAATAGGGTCAAGTTTTGTTGTATCAAGGTTAATCGTAATACCATTTTTATCCTGAGAAAATCTGGCCTTGGATCCGCCAAGTATTTTGCATGAAATAATCATTTTGTCGCTCGCCGGCAGTTTAATTTCCGTGGCTCCTTCCGGCATTTTTAGCAAATGGATAAAAATCGTATCCCCTTTGTGCGTCGAACCATAATAATCGTCAACAGGCTCAAACGGACCAGGGCGTGTTCCATAAATTCCTTCGCCATTTTTAGCCAGCCATTGCCCTACTTCCCTCAAACGCTCTGCGTGTGCCGGCGGTATAACGCCATCGGCATCCGGGCCAACGTTTAACAGCATGTTGCCTCCCCGGTCAACGGTATTTACCAGATATTCAACAATTAGTTTCAACGGCATCACATTTTGAGCCCTGTTATACCCCCAACTGGTTCGGTTTAAATTCAGGCATTTTTCCCACGGGAAAGGTAAGATGGGGCCTTTTACCGGCGCATCTCCTTCATTTGTTTGAAAATCGCCTGCCATGCCCGACCTTGGATTGATGACGATATCCGGGTTGTAGCTTCTCACCATCGCATTTAGCTTTAAAGGTTCCCAAAACCATGCTGCATCCGCATCTGTGCCTTTATGCGCCAGCCATCCGCCGTCATACCAAAGAATTTCAATTTTTCCGTAGTTTTTCATCAACTCCTCTACCTGCCCATAGGTCTGCTTTTTTAATAAAGCAGCGTTTTCGGGCAGCCCTTTAGGGTCAAAGTATCCAGGGAACCGCCAGTCTAACGGAGAATAATATATCCCAACGTGCAAACCAGCCTTGCGGCACGCTGCTGTATATTCTTTAACAAAATCACGATGTGCTGCCGTTTCCCAGCTATTGAAGTGATTATAGCTGGACGGACTGTTCCATAACGCAAAACCCTCATGATGCCTGGCCGTCAATACCATGTACCTCATGCCGGCGTCTTTGGCAACCTTCGCCCATGCATCCGCACTAAAATGCCGGGGATTAAACTGATCAGCAAGCTTGGCATAATCATCTGCGGAAATTTTTTGATTAAACATGGTCCATTCACCTGTAGCAGGAATAGCATACAGACCCCAGTGAATAAACATACCGAACTTTTGGTCTTCCCACCACTGCATCTTTTCGGGGGATAAATTTAATCCCGGTCCCTTCACCCCACCAGTGATGTTATTTATGTCAGCGTGAGTGTTACCTTTTTCCATCGATTTTTTCTCATCTTCCCCCATCTGCTGACCGATGGCGCCTAACGATGATATGATGAACAATAAGCTGAGTGAGAATATCTTAAGTTGCATTCTATCCATTGATCTATTTTTAGATTAAGTTTAATAATTATCTTCAATTAAATTAGAAGACACAGGTTTCCCCGATGACCTTTAATTTTTAGTTGCCAAGACAAAACTATCGTTATCACCTTCAAGTCCATATATCGAATGTTTCTGATTGTGGCATGGATGTTAATTAACATGTGTTATACAAACTTAATCATCCCTGCCATTCGGTTACCTATCTTACTTATAAGTTTGCCCGGAAACATAATTCCGGGTCTAAACCGGATTATGCGAAGAAACTAACTGCAGCCAGATAATTCGAGTGAATTGCGACCGATGAATATATGGCTGTTGATACTATCGTACCCTAATAAAACTTTAACGAACAGGACAACATCGATCAGTACAAATGAGAAGAATATTACTAATTACAGCATGGTCATGCTTAGTGCTGTCGACCACCGCAACCGCTCAAACCAGTTATAACGAAAGAGCAATTTCCATCGACCTGAACGATGTAAAAGGCGCCCTGCCACAAAGCTCTAATTTATGTATTGGCGCCGGGCGTGCCAATGAGGGGCTGCGTGCAGACTGGCAAAGACAATTGAAAATTGCGCATGACGAATGCGGGTTCAAATACATTCGTTTTCATGGGTTGTTGTCGGATGATATGGGCGTGTATTTTGAAGATAAAGGAAAATCAGTTTATAACTGGCAGTACATAGATGAGTTGTTTGACTTCTTGTTGAGAATAAAAATGAAGCCTTTTGTTGAGGTAGGGTTTATGCCTGGCGGGCTTGCAAGCGGAAACAATACTATATTTTGGTGGCGGGGTAATGTTACGCCGCCAAGAGATTACCGGAAATGGGACGACCTGATCAAAGCGCTGGTAAAACACTGGGTCGGGCGCTATGGTGAAGACGAGGTGGCCAGCTGGTATTTTGAAATTTGGAACGAGCCGAACCTGAAAGGCGGTTTCTTTACCGGGGATCAACAGGATTATTTCAAATTGTATCAGGAAACAGCCCTTGCCATAAAAAGTGTATCATCAAAATTCAGGGTTGGGGGCCCGGCGACCGCCGGTAACGCTTGGATCGCAGACATGATCAATTTCTGCTACAAGAACTCCGCACCCATCGATTTTATCAGCACGCACGATTACGGCGTGAAACAGGGCTTCCTTGACGCCAATGGCCAGGGCGGTACAGTAATTGACCGCGACCGGAATGTAATTTCCAATCACATGAAAAGTATCAGGAAGACCATACTATCTTCCGCTTTGCCAAATCTGGAATTACATTATACCGAATGGAGCGCATCCTACTCTCCGGCAGATCCGATCCATGACAGCTATCACGAAGCTGCTTACATTCTCAACACTGTGAAGCAAGCAGCTCCTTATGTTAACTCTATGTCGTATTGGACATTTACAGATATTTTCGAAGAGGCGGGTCCAAGAACCACTCCTTTTCACGGAGGGTTCGGACTTATCAATTATGAAGACCTTAAAAAACCTGCATACTATGCGTTTAAATATCTGAATCAGTTGGGTAAAACAGAACTTAAAGTTGCTGATTCAAGCGCGATCGTTTGTAAGGATAACCGTGAAGTCCAGGCATTAATATGGAATTTCACAATAGATCATCCCGGCGATAGTGTGCATAATGACGTTTTTTACAAAAGGGACCTCCTATCAAAACAAATGGCGCCAGTAAACCTCAAAATTAGAGGCCTTAAACAAGGCAAGTATATTATAAGCGTCTATAAGACCGGATATGGGGTCAATGACGTATACACGGCGTATTATAAAATGGGGTCGCCTTCCCAACTTAGTATTAATCAAGTCAAATCTCTTAAAAAGCAGAATTCAGATGAGCCGGTTAGTAAAAAAGTCGTTCAGGTGAACAGCTCAGGCCAATTTGAAGAAAAGGTTCCAATCAGAGAAAATGATGTATTATTGATTAAGATCAGACAAGCCAAATAAAGTTCGAGTTGGAAGCGTTTTAAAGTGCATCTATTTTATTCGATGAAGCACCCTAATACGCTTTGGCAACTTCGTTTTCTCAATAACATAAGTGCGCTCGTTTGAAAAACAGTTTAATGTCTCTTAAGATTGTCCGATGTATTAAAGGTTACAAGCATTTGAGTTTCCCTGTGTTTAAACATCTTTACTTGCCGATACAGAACTTACTAAAAATATTCTCCAGTAGATCATCCGTAGTAACCGTTCCGGTAATCTCACCTAAATAATGAAGCGCCTGTTTAATATCCATCGACAAAAAATCAGAAGTAACGCTTTCCATGCCGTTGAGTACCCGGGTTAACGCAGCTTCGGTTTTCTGCAAGGCTTCGAGGTGGCGGATATTGGTAATGAGTGTTTCGTCGCCGCCCGGTTGATTTTTTATGGCCGCGTGATAAATACTGTCTTTTAATTCATTGATGTTGAGTTTTTCTTTGGCTGAGATTTCAACAAATTTAAAGTCGCCCGCATTTTGAAGTTCAGAGAGTTTTGCAGTACTATCCAGCAGATCAACCTTGTTGGCCACTACAAGCATATTCACACCGGGCGTTTGCAGACTCTGCAAGTCTTGTTTTAACTCTTCGGCAGTGATCTGACTTGTATCAAATAAATAGATCAGCAATGCGGATTGGCTGATCTTCTCCATCGTACGCTGCACCCCTATCTGCTCAATGGTATCCGTTGCCTCGCGGATACCGGCCGTATCTATTAGCCGGAAATTAATTCCGTTAATATTAAGCACTTCTTCAATCGTGTCGCGTGTAGTGCCGGGGATATGGCTAACAATAGCCCGTTCTTCGTTGATCAATGCATTTAACAGGGTCGATTTCCCTGCGTTTGGTCGGCCGGCTATAACGGTATTCACACCTTGCTTAATTGCATTTCCCAATTCAAATGAGCGGATCAGGTTTCCCAACACTTTATTGATCTCGTTGATGAGTTTCCTCAATTGATCGCGGTTTGCAAATTCGACATCTTCCTCCGCGAAATCAAGTTCCAGTTCTATCAGCGATGCAAACTGAACCAATTGATCACGCAAACCTTGTAGCTGGCTACTGAATCCACCGCGTAATTGATTCAAGGCCACCTGCTGCGAGGCCTTAGAGTTGGCAGCGATCAGATCGGCGACAGCCTCAGCTTGGGAAAGATCAAGCTGTCCGTTTAAAAAAGCCCTTAAAGTGAACTCCCCAGCTTTAGCCGGGCGTGCGCCTTTTCTTACCAATAGTTTGATGATCGATTCGATGATATAATTTGAGCCATGACAGGATATTTCCACCACATTCTCACGTGTATAAGAACGCGGCGCAACAAACAACGACATCAGCGCTTCATCCAAAGCCATATCGCCATCCATAATGCTACCAAAATGAACGGTATGCGATGCCTGTTTCGTTAAATCCTTCCCTTTAAAAACGCTGTTCGCTATCGTTACAGCGTCCGGACCCGACAAGCGGATCACGCCTATCGCTCCAATCCCGTTCGGCGTAGCAAGGGCAACTATGGTATCATTATTCGTCATTGTCTGAATCAGAATTTGCTGAATTAAAGAATTTATAAAAGCTTCTTTAAAGCAGTTTGCAAAGGTCGCTATTTAACTACAATCTTCCTAAGTCATCTTTTTGTAAGGGTATAAATCAAATTCTATTCTCAAAATTCTCAAATTCTGTGAATTCCGGTTCAGACAATACACCAATAATTATCTTTGCAGTATGGTAACCTTTTTTGAAGCTTCACTTAATACAATTTCAGTTCATCACGTCGGCAATCCTTCTATTAATGAGCTATACTCATTATCCGATGCGCCGCTCGAACTAAAAGACGATATTATTCCCGGTCTGTTAATGCAGTACTTTTTAAAGCCATTTGAAAAAGCCAACGAAGTTTACCACCTTACGCATAGCAGCGGCGATCTCGATCTTAACGAGATCCATCACTTTGTAAGTGCTGTTTTTGAGAACAAGGATAAGTTTCATGAGGCATCAGAACTGATCGCCAAATATCTTTTTAAGGTAACCAATCATCCCAACATCAAGGGCGGCGAATTATACGTAGCCTACTTTAACAAAGTGCAGATAGAAGGTAATCTGTTGGACGCCATCGGCATCTTTAAATCAGAAAATAAGGAAACCTATCTGAAAGTTTACCCGGATAAAGGCGGCTTCCAGGTCGACTACGAGGAAAATGCCATCAACATCAACAAACTGGACAAAGGCGTATTGATATTCGATATTGAAAAAGAGAATGGCTACAAAGTGGTGGTGATCGACAAAGCCAGCGGCGGCCAGGAAGCCGCTGTTTATTGGAAGGACGATTTTCTGCAGCTGAAGATCCGCAACGATAGCTTTAACCAAACCAGCAATGCACTGGGTATTTATAAAAACTTCGTCACCAATAAATTAGACGAGGAATTTGAAATGAGCAAGGCCGACAAGATCGACCTGCTTAACCGCTCGATGAAGTATTTTAAAGAGAAAGAGACATTCAATATGGATGAATTTACGGATGAAGTAATCGGCAATCCGCAAGCTATCGAATCATTCAAAACCTTTAAAAGTCAATACGAACAGGAGTTTGACACGCCTATTGCCAATACCTTCGAGATCTCAGATAATGCAGTTAAAAAACAGTCGCGGGTTTATAAAAGCGTTTTAAAATTGGATAAGAACTTCCATATCTATATCCATGGCGACAAAGACCTGATTGAAAAAGGCTTTGACGATGGTAAGGCGATGAATTATTATAAGGTGTTTTTTAGGGAAGAAGCGTAATTGATGTGCGGATGCGTGAATATGCAAATGTGTGAATGGCTGTATAATAAATAACTCAAAATTGTAAGCCCCATCGCTCCTCTATCCCCAGCCCAAACAACGCAAAATCATATTTCACGGGGTCAACCGGGTCAAATTCACGCAGGCGTTGGGTTAATTCTATGGCGGTTTGCCAGTCGGTTTGTTTACGGGTGATCAAATTGAGTTTCCGCGCTACCCTATCCACGTGCAGATCACAGGGACAGACAAGGTCTGATGACCGGATGTTATTCCAGATCCCGAAATCTACGCCGTTATTGTCTTTTCTCACCATCCAGCGTAAGAACATATTCAGGCGTTTGCAGGTTGATTTTTGCGAGGGCGAGGAAATATGTTTTTTGGTGCGATGCGGATAATCAGGTAGTGAGAAGAAATACTCGCGGAAATAATTCAGGCTCCGTTCAACCGGTTCCTGCGAGTGATATCTATCGATCCAGTCCGTAGGTGCCAGAAAAGCTGATTCCAGGCTTTTGTTCCGTTCATAATGATACCTGAAAAACGAAATAAAATAAAGCGTATCGATATCGTTAAAAGTCCGGTGCTTAAATTTCAGGAGCTTTTTTAAGTCCGGCTCTTCATGATTCATGATGAAATCAAAAGGAGCGCCATCCATCAGGGAAATTAGTTCCTTGCATTTGTTGATAATGGTAACGCGCTGCCCCCAGGCCAATACTGCTGCCCAGAAACCCATGATTTCGATATCCTGCTGTTTCGTAAACATGTGCGGGATAGAGACGGGATCATTTTTGATAAAATCGGGACGGTTATATTGAGCAACCTTTGAATCAAGGAAAGCTTTGAGATTTTCGATCATGGAATTTAATACGGAGAATAATCCTAAGAGCTAATAAATCAGATCTGAGCTGTTGTTTATCATTACTATCGCCTCTGCAAACGACTCACAGATTGAATCCGCGTCATAATTCTTAAAGATTCCTTTTAGATCTTTCTTAAAACCGATAGAATGGCTATTGATCAAAAAATCACAGAATCCAACAAAATTATTGTCAGATTTTGTGTACTCTTCAACAATCCTATTCAGCGGCCAAAGCGAAAACATATGTTGTTGCCAGTCCCAGTCCACAAATCCATTAACTTTTAAATAAAGTTGTTTGAAATCTTCCGGGAAATTAAATCCCAAAAGTTTTTCCGTATTTACTATTTCAGCAAGGCTCGTCCCTGGGTTTAGCTTTGTATCACTCAATTTCCAATCGGATATCGCAGTTTCAATCCAATCCTCCATTCTTTCTTAACTCTTGGTTCTTGACTCTTGATTCTTCTACGCCAGCGCCTGCTTCAAATCCTCCAGCAGATCATCCACATCCTCTACGCCTACGCTCAAACGTAACAGGTTATCCACCACACCGGCTTTTTCGCGCTCTGCTTTTGGGATAGAACCGTGCGTCATGCTCACAGGGTGATTAATTAATGATTCCACGCCGCCCAATGATTCAGCCAAAGCAAAAACCTTAAAGGACCCGGCAATGCGGAAAGTTTCCTGCAGATCGGCATCCTTTAAAACGATAGAAATCATTCCGCCGAAATCGCGCATTTGCTTTTTGGCGATTTCGTGATTAGGGTGATCGGTAAAGCCCGGCCAGTAGATCTTCTCAACTTTGGGATGTGTTTTTAAAAACTCTGCGATCTTCCGACCGTTCTCGCAATGCGCCTTCATGCGCAAGTGCAGGGTTTTGATGCCGCGCAGCACAAGAAAGCTATCCATCGGACCAGGCGTTGCACCACATGCATTATAAATGAACCAGAGTTTTTTATATAATTCCTCGTCGTTCAGCATCAGGGCGCCCATCACCACATCGCTATGACCGCCAATGTATTTGGTAACCGAATGCATCACAATATCAGCGCCCAAATCCATCGGGTTTTGCAAGTAAGGCGACGCAAACGTATTATCCACCACAAACAACGCATTGATATCTTTAGCTATTTTGCCGATTACCTCGATATCAACCACCTGCATGGTTGGATTGGTTGGCGTTTCAATCCAGATCAGTTTGGTATTTTCGTTTGCATATTGCTTAACGATCTCCGGATTCGACAGATCTAAAAAATGAAATTTGATACCGTAATTGGCAAACACCTTAGTAAAAATACGATACGAACCGCCGTAAAGGTCATTGCCGGTAATCACCTCGTCGCCGGGGTGCAATAGTTTCATTACGGCATCCGTAGCTCCCATACCGCTCGAAAACGCCAAACCGAATCGAGCATTTTCCAAAGCCGCCAGACAATTTTCCAGTGCCTTACGGGTGGGGTTTGTACCGCGCGAATACTCATACCCCTTATTATCCCCCGGCGATTTTTGCC
The DNA here is from genome assembly GCA_036569325.1 of Mucilaginibacter sp. Classification (GTDB taxonomy): domain Bacteria; phylum Bacteroidota; class Bacteroidia; order Sphingobacteriales; family Sphingobacteriaceae; genus Mucilaginibacter. The sequence goes on from DATCQV010000233.1 coordinate 37,259, forward strand.
AGTAAGTAGAAGTTTGGTATATCGGCGTCATCACTGCGCCGGTAGTTGGATCGGGCTCCTGCCCTGCGTGGATTGCTTTGGTTGCGAATTTCATAGTGGTGAATGGTTGATTGGGTTGATTAAGTGAGTAGTTGACTGTAGGCAGTCTGTCTTTTCCATCCTATATTTTAATTACCTTCTGATTTCTTAGTTTTTAAGTATTGAATATATCCATTAATTAACCTCAGGCAGCTTTCATATTCTTGCTGAAACGCTTGCAATATTTCATCTGTAATTATTTTTTCATCGAGCGCAACAATCAAATGGTCATATGTTTCTATTAAAGAGCCTCTTGCCATAATACAAAATCTGATATTATCCTGATAATGAAACCTGCCATGGCCCTCCGCCAAATTATTTCCAATTGATCGTGAGGATCTAACTACTTGATCAGCAAGTCTAAACTTTTCGTCAGAAGGAAAATCTTTAACCATGTTAGAAATAAGATTTCGTATTTTCCTTGCTTGCTTCCAAGTTTCAAGGTCCGTAAATGACGCCATGAATTAACTACATCAGGATTTTAGATTTGTTATCTTTTTCAACCACTCACTTAATCAACCCAATCAACCACTCACCAATATTTAATATGCTCTCGCAAATAGCACCCGTTGTTTACTTGGCTTACCAGTGAGGATACACTTCCCTTCCTCCTGCTTATTGTTCAAAGGAATACAGCGTATGGTAGCCTTTGTTTCGTCTTTAATCTGTTGCTCGGTTTCCGGTGTTCCATCCCAGTGTGCTGAGAGAAAACCCGGCTGCTCATCCAGCAGGCGTTTAAACTCATCGTAGCTGTCTACCTCGGTGGTGTTTTCGGCTCTGAAGTTTAGCGCTTTTTGGAAGATGTTCTTTTGTATTTCGTCAAGCAAAGCTGAAATATGCGCCGCCAGACCTTCCTGGTTAACAGTCTCCTTTGTCTTGGTATCACGGCGCGCCAGCTCGACAGTACCGTTTTGCATATCGCGGTTACCGATAGCCACACGCAGCGGAACTCCCTTTAACTCATATTCTGCAAACTTAGCACCGGGGCGGTGCGTATCGCGGTTATCAAATTTCACCGAAATACCTTTCGCTTTCAGTTCCTTCGACAATTCCTTTACATATTCTGAAATATTATCCAATTCTTCCTGGTGTTTGTAAATAGGCACCACAACAACCTGTATCGGTGCCAGTTTCGGAGGCAGCACTAACCCGGCATCGTCAGAATGCGCCATGATCAACGCACCGATCAGGCGGGTTGAAACGCCCCATGAGGTCGCCCAAACGTAGTCCAGTTTATTTTCCTTGTTGGTAAATTTTACATCAAATGCCTTGGCAAAATTTTGACCCAAAAAGTGAGAAGTTCCCGCCTGTAATGCTTTTCCGTCCTGCATTAACGCTTCGATGCAATAGGTATCCAAGGCACCGGCAAAACGCTCATTAGGTGTTTTTTTGCCGCGAACCACAGGCAATGCCAGCCAGTTCTCCACAAAATCGGCATAAACGTTCAGCATTTGCTCGGTTTCGGCAACAGCTTCTTCGGCAGTAGCATGGGCAGTGTGGCCTTCCTGCCATAAAAACTCCGATGTACGCAGGAACATACGTGTACGCATTTCCCAGCGCACCACGTTAGCCCATTGGTTAACCAGTATAGGCAGGTCGCGGTATGATTGAATCCAGCCTTTGTAGGTATTCCAGATAATGGTTTCAGAAGTTGGGCGCAGGATCAGTTCTTCTTCCAATTTCGCGTCTTCATCAACTACAATATTACCTGTACCGTCGTTTTTTAGGCGATAATGCGTAACAACAGCGCACTCTTTTGCGAAACCGTCAACGTGACTGGCCTCTTTCGAAAAGAACGACTTTGGTATCATCATGGGGAAATAAGCGTTCACGTGACCGGTTTCCTTAAACATGCCGTCTAATACCGACTGCATTTTCTCCCAGATTGAATAACCGTAAGGCTTAATGATCATACAGCCTTTCACGGGTGAGTACTCAGCCATATCGGCTTTGATCACCAGGTCGTTATACCATGCTGAATAATCTTCTTCCTTACTTATTACGCCTTTGCTCATATTATTATTTGTATTTTTATAAATGTTGTGAGGCCAAATTTAGGAAATCTGAACCGGGATTTTAGGATTTAAGGGAATTTTGTCACACAAAAAAGCCCCGTCTAAAAGAACAGGGCAAATCTCAAATCGAACATCCGGTATCCGAAATACCAATTAGTCTTCGTTAATAAACGAACGCAGCATCCAGGTATTTTTTTCTTTGAACTGCATAAAGCGATTGATCATGTCATTGGTACCGTCGTCTCCTGCATCGGCAGTGATCTCCAGTAATTCGCGTTCCATCTTTATCAAAGTAGCCATGTCTTCAACAATAGCTTTAACCATCGCGGTGTCTTTTAAGCCAATAGTATTGATCTCTTCAAGCGTCGATTCCTTGATGTAATCGGCAAATGTGCTGTAAGGAGCCTTGCCTAAGGTAAGGATGCGTTCCGCAAGTTCGTCGATGGTGGTTAACGCCTCGGTGTAAAGTTCCTCAAATTTGATGTGAAGGGTAAAAAAGTTGCTGCCTTTAACGTTCCAGTGGCAGCCCCGTACTTTTTGATAGTGAATGTGGTAATTTGCCAGGAGCTCATTCAAATGATCTACTACCGGTTTTTCTTTCTTTTCGTTGAGGCTTATTTTTTCAGCTTTCATAGAATTAGTGTTTGTTGGGTGTTAATTGTGAGTGATTGTTTGCGATACAAAAATAACCATCCTTGCGTATTATTCTCATATTTGCAAAACAATATGACACTATCGCCACACATCAGCAGGGAATTTGGAAGCAGCATCTGGCGAATGGAAATAGATAATAAAAACGATATTCTTTTTGCTGAGATAAGGGACGAAGAACAAAAACAGGTATCCTTCAGCGCTATCGATCTGAATACCGGTACAATATATTTTGAAAGCCTTACCACTCCCGAGCGCTGGCTTACCGGAATTGAATGCGCTTATGACGGTGTTTTGCTGCTGCATTATTATCAGTCGGAAAATGGCCCGGCTCACAAAGGCCTGCTGGCTATTGACGCATTCACAGGCAACACCCTGTGGACAAACTTTGCTTACGGCTTCGACCATCTGACTGCGAGTGGCCCCGTAGTTTATGACGGCCGGATACAGCCGCGAAAACTCTTCTTAGCTGATATAAAAACCGGCGCGGCAACCCGTGTCTACGAGCCATTTATCTATAATGAACCTGAAAATAATATCCTGGTGCCCGCTCAGGTTCCTGAAGAGTCGTTACCTTATGGCTTGCTCAAGCAACATCCCTACGCAAATTGGGTCCATTACCTTGAATACAATAATTTTAGAATTGTATCTTTGCACGCGTTAAAAGGAGGGCAATTAGTGCAAATGCTTAACATAGCTATACAAAACAGTCCGGGCGGATTTGATGAGGTATACGAAGATTTATTAAACGCAGCTATACAAAAAATTCAGCCGGAGGCGTTTATACTATATAAAAACTGTTTAATTTACATTAAGAACAAAGCCCTGTTAAAAGTTTTATCCCTATAAATTATTGACCCTAAGTTAATTATGAAATTAAAGCTTCTATTATTAACCCTATCGCTCTTTACCTTGACTTTATCGTCGCTCGCTAACCCGGTGATCGATTCGATTGGCGTAAAGAACAACGACGGGAAGAAAATGATACAATTCAAAGTAAAAGCCGGCGATACTTACTATTCAATCGGCAGACGCTATAACATTAAGCCCGCTGTACTCATGAAGTTCAACGGTGCAAAAAAGGAAACACTCTCGCTCGGTAAGATCATCAACGTACCTACCGATATCCCTTTCAAAAAGAGCAAAAAAGAAAAAGCAGCTGAACAGGCGGCAGAAACTAAAAAAGAAAAAAAAGCCAGGCTGGCGCGTGAGGAAAAAGAAGCCCGCGACGAGAAAAGACATAAAAAAGCCGAACAGGAAGAGCAACCGGAACAAGCACAAGCGCCCGTAACTGTTCAATTACCGCAGCAAACCGTTCAGCAGCCCGTACAACAAGCTGCGCCGCAGGATAATACGCCGCCTACACAATACAAAGTATCAGCCGGAGAAACGCTGTATTCTATCGCCAAACGCTTTGGTACAAGTGTTGATGATATCACCAAATTCAACAACTTAACGTCGACCAACCTGCAGCCCGGCCAAATGCTGCTGATCAGATCGACTCCGACGCCTCCACCTGCCGCAGCTGTGCAAACTGCAGCGCAACAGGTTACCTCGAGTGCCGATACACAACGTATAGTTGCCAAGCGCGACTCGACAGCTGTGGCCGGAATAGCAAAAGACAGTGTAGATCACCACCTGAACGCGAACAAGTTCGGTCTTTACGAAAAGAACGAAAAAGGCGTAGCCACCTGGATTGATGATCCGAGTCTCGACCCTAATAAAAAACTGGTACTGCACCGCACCGCACCTATAGGTACTGTGATAAAAATTACTAACCCAATGACAAACCGTACTACCTTTGCAAAGGTAGTAGGCCGTTTTACAGACAATGAATCGACAAAAGATGTTATTATGGTGATGACAAAAAATGTTGCCGACTCATTAGGAGCTTTAGATAAACGCTTTCATGTAAACATAAGCTACGGTAGTCCGAATGAATAAACCATATATATTGGGTATTGCCGGAGGAAGCGGCTCCGGCAAAACATTCTTTTTAAAATGTTTTTTGGAACATTTCACTGCCGATGAGGTTTGTCTTGTTTCGCAGGATGATTATTATTTCCCCGTTGGTCATAACATGACCAAAGAGGAAAATAAGCTTTACAATTTCGATCTGCCTTCTACCATTGATCACGATCATTTCGAGGAAGACATAGAAAACCTGATAAAATGGAAGACCATCACCAAAAAGGAATACACTTTCAACAATGCCGATGCCGTTCCGCGCATGCTGGAGATCAAACCCGCTCCTATTATCATTGTAGAAGGTTTATTTATTCTTCACTTCAAAAAAATATCAGAAACGCTTGATCTGAAGATCTTTATCGAAGCTGACGACGATATTGCCCTGCAGCGCCGCCTGAAACGCGACCTGATAGAACGCGGCTACTCGCACGACGATGTGATGTATAAATGGATCAACCACGTAGTGCCTGCTTACAACGAATACCTGCTTCCCTACAAAGATGAATGCGACCGGATTATTGTGAATAACAGCCACAAAGCGGAAGATATTATCTGTGTAACAGAGGAGATTTCGAGGGAATTGAGGGAAAGATTGTTTTAAGTCAAAGGACTTACCTGTCTTTAAAACTTATCTTAGAAGCATGAAATCTTTACCTTTAAAAATCATCGCAAAATTTACGTTCGTTCTTTTAGGATTGCTGCTAACTATCTGGTGGCTATTGTTTTTCACTTCAATCGATCTTCCAACCTACATACCTCATACGCCGATAAACATAAATGGGCTATTGATAATTGCGAGTATCATTACAATACTGATATCCGCTCTAAAAAGAATTCTAAAAACGAAAGCCGGCGCAACAGTATTTGACTTATTTATCTCTGGTGCCTTAATCTCTATTTTAGCTGAGGGAATTTTTCAAATAATAAAAGGTATGATTCTAATAAAAGAAGAAAATGATGTTTCTTTAGTGGGATTATCGGGAGTTGCGTTAATTGAAATAATTCTATCTTTTTTGATCGCTTTTCAGATCAAAACGAAAAAAACTGGAATGCTAATTTTGTTTATAGTAACTATGATAGCATTAATAAACTTAATTACCAGATTCAATCTTATAAAAATTGATAACTCTTAAATAGCCATTTCTGGAATTTCACCCTCAATAATTAATTTCCCGGCAGTAGCTTTCTTAATGTCTTCAACCGTAACACCCGGTGCGCGTTCCAGTAATTTAAATCCTCCATCAGGCAAAACGTCAAGTACGGCCAGTTCCGTTACTATTTTTTTAACGCAATTGATACCGGTTAATGGCAGCGTACATTGAGGTAACAGCTTCGATTCGCCGACTTTGTTGACGTGCTGCATGGCTACGATGATGTTTTCTGCAGATGCCACGAGGTCCATAGCCCCGCCCATACCTTTCACCATCTTACCGGGAATTTTCCAGTTGGCTATATCACCGTTCTCCGATACTTCCATCGCGCCGAGAATGGTCAAATTAACCTTCTTTGCCCTGATCATCCCAAAGCTCATTGCCGAATCAAATATCGCCGACCCCGGCAGCATGGTAATAGTTTGCTTCCCGGCATTTATCAAGTCAGGATCTTCTTGGCCCTCGTACGGGAAAGGCCCCATACCCAGCAACCCATTTTCTGATTGCAGCACCACATCGATATTTTCGGGGATATAATTGGCTACCAGCGTCGGGATGCCGATACCGAGGTTAACGTAATATCCGTCTTTTATTTCTTTAGCTATTCGTTTGGCTATTCCTTCTTTGTCAAGCATGTTTTGATTTGAAAATTTGATGATTTGACGATTTGAAAATTATTATGATTTTGAACTCGCGATAATTTTCGACAAAATTTTAATAATTGATGTTAGTTTATCCAGTAGCGTTTCATTAAAGGGATATGTTTTGGAGAACTTGCACAACTGTAAAAAATAATCAGTCTCGTCGGCTTCCTTCGCCGCGATCTTCAATTTATGAATGAAATCACTTTTACTTTCTGCGTTTTGCGCCTCTCTAACGTTCGCACCGATTGATGTGCCCGACTTCAAAATTTGATTCGCGATTACAAACTTTCTACAGCTTTCCAATTCTTCAACAAATCCAATTATATCTAAAGCAAATTCGAAAGTTAAATTGACTATAAGATTTTCCTTATCATTTCTCATCTTCAAATTTTCAAATCATCAAATTAATTTTTCTTTCTTACTGTCCTTTGTTCTATTCTCTTTTCGTAATTCTCCCCTTTAAATATCCTGTGCACATATATCCCCGGCGTGTGAATAAAATTAGGATCGAGTTCACCCGGCTCAACCAGTTCTTCAACCTCGGCAACGGTAATTTTACCGGCCATGGCCATCACTGCATTGAAATTGCGCGATGTTCCGCGGAACACGAGGTTACCCATAGTATCGCCCTTCCAGGCTTTTACAATGGCAAAATCGGCATCGAAGGCTAATTCCATCAAATAATCCTTGCCGTTAAAATTTCGTACTTCTTTGCCTATGGCTACCTCAGTGCCTATCCCCGCAGGGGTAAAAATGGCAGGCATACCATAACCGGCGGCCATACAGCGTGTGGCAAGCGTGCCCTGCGGGATTAGTTCCACTTCCAGTTCTCCGGTTAATAGCTGACGTTCAAATTCAGCATTCTCCCCTACGTACGATGAGATCATTTTCTTTACCTGCCGTTGCTTCAGCATCAGGCCGATACCAAAATCATCAACACCTGCGTTATTTGAGATACAGGTGAGCTCTTTAACTCCTTTTTTTACTAAAGCCGCTATACATTTTTCCGGGAGGCCGCTCATGCCAAATCCGCCGAGCATCAGGGTCATGCCGTCCTTAACGTCGTGGATTGCCTCATCGGCTCCGCTAACTGTTTTATTCATGTGTTATAATTGGTGAAGCAAAGGTAGAAAAAAGAGAAGAGAACCAAGAGTCAAGAATCAAGAGCCAAGACTAATGCAAAAAAATCCGGGGCCCGCGGGTACGCCTTATCATGGTCAATGGACCACCGACCGTGGACTAATAAAAATAAAAACAATTCCCATCCCCGCGCGTAATTATTTATACATCAAAACGCAAACCCTATGGAATTCAATCCTATCAAGCATTTGGATGACTGGGACGATCATTCAAATAACACCACCGGCAAACCGAATGCCTGGCGCGTGGACGACGACAAAAACGTAAAGGAAGCGCAACTGGAGCGTAACCTGTACGGCAAAAGCGAAAACAACATGAAGCCAGTAAAGGAAGGTGAAGCAATGGGCGGACACAGCTTTGGCAAAAACAGCAAGACGCCCGCCGGTGATGATAAAAATAATCCTTCGCGAAACGCCGGTTATACCAACGCTTATTTCGCACGTACCGAACCGTCAGAGGAACATCCGGAGGATACCAACTTTAAAGCTAAAGAACAGGACGGCGCTCCCAATTATTCCAAAGCACAGCCCTATGCCAACTGGCAAAATGAGGAGCCAAAGCCTGAAAAACCCGAAGAACGCGGCAACGGCGAAAACGACCGTCCGCATGAGGAAACCAATTATCGCGAAGGAACAGCCGATACCGAAAATGAAGCGAATATCCCCGGCCCAAATGAATTACCTGATCAGCAAAAGGTTGGAGAAAAAGTGACCAACGATGATGATGATCACATTGAGACTTAGAATCCCCATCCTACCCGCTCTTGTCATCTCGAACGATAGTGAGATATCTTATGCGCCTTGCATTCGGACTATGTATTGGCGCCAATGCATAATGTTTATGACCAGTTTTCTAAGATTTCCCGCTCGCGGTCGAAATGACAACAGAGGACAGGATCGCACTCCTACCACCTGATATTCCCGTCAATAAACCTGATCAGATCATCAGCCATTACCTGCTGCTCTTTGGCGCTGGGGTGGCCGTTTGTGTTTTTATAGGGGATGAAATGCGTATAGATCCTTTTATTATCCAACCCGGCGACGGCCTTTTCAATATAACCCGGCCATGGCGAACCGGCTTTGGTGGCATCCATACTGCCGAGGGTACAGAGAATCTGTGCTTTGGGGTATTTTGAACGCACGCTTTTCACAAAGTTCGCATAAGCATTGATGATAAACTCAGGCGTGGGCGGCGTGGTGCCGAATTTTGCCTTAAACTGATCATTGTCATGCACGTTCACAATCCACGAATCGTTTTGAAAAAGATTGATCACCACCAGGTCGGGTGTGTATTTTGAAAAATCCCATTTGCTGTTAGGATCGGTAGCGTCGAGCCGGTCGTACATTTCGGGCATAATGAGCGGGAACCAGCTTACGGTGATACCGATGCCGCTTTTGGAGGTATTCACAAATTCTGCATTATAATGCCTCGCTGTAATGGCCGCATAACTTATATATCCATTCTCATAAGGGCTTGTACCGCGATCCTGCCCGGTAGTATCCTCATCGGCATACCCGCAGGTGATAGAGTTCCCAAAGAATTCTATCTTACGTTTCGATACCACAGGAGCGGCAAGGATTTTACCGCCCTTGTCAATATTAAACTGGTAGAACCAAGTTTTACCCATTGCCCATTCCGTACGCTTAAATAACTCCAAAGTATGCTTACCTGCAGGGAGCCCCGATGCCAGTACATATTCCTTTTTGGCAGCTTCCGGATGCAGTTTGCTGATTACTTGACCATCTACAATCACATTGTAGTTATTATCGCTGCGTTCGTCTTTCAATACTGCGCTTACACCGGTGCCGGTAAAATTGATCTTAATCGAATTTGCCGACCATGACAGTTCTGCAGCGCTATCGCGCATGGCAATGCGGCCCGTGTAATGAATATGCGGATCATTGAATTTAATGGTGGTTTGGGCGAAAGCGTTTACGCAGATGAATAGCGCGATAACAACGAGCACACGTTTATATATCATAAGTCTAAATTGTCGATTCAATACCCAATACGCCATTGAGAGGAACGAGCCTTGGCAGTTGTGTTATTATTTCAAATATACATAGGTAATCCCATCCCCGCCCCTGTCGGCATGCTCATCTTCCATCCTATCCACCTGTTCATATTTTTTCAGGTACTGCCTGATCATCTTACGCAAAATGCCATCGCCTTTGCCATGAATGATCTTCAGGTTACCAAAACCCATCATCAACGCGCGGTCAAACAAGCGTTCGATGTTAGCCAGCGCATCTTCGGTACGCATCCCTCGCACATCGATCTCCGGACTAAAATTCGCAGCATCACCCGTATGGGTATTGTTACTCTGCCTGATTTCTTTCGGCACCGAGGCTTTCGATACCTTTACTACGCGTTTCTTCTTCGCTACGGTGCGCAAATCGCCGATGGCTATTACCACGTTGTCTTTGATCAATTCAATAACCTGCCCTGCCGTCTCACTGTCAACCAGTTTTACCCAATCGCCGGGCTTAAGTTCTTCATCAACCACCTGTGGTTTCGGTGCGACGGGTTTGACGGTATTTTTCTGTACCTCTTTGGTTAAATTCTCGCGCAAGGCGCGGGTAGTTTCCTTATCGGCATTGCTGCTTTTTATTTCAGATATGGTGTTCTCTATTAATTTATTGGCTCCAAGAATGATATTCTTTGCCTGCTCTTTGGCATCCTTTATCAGCGTACGTTTGTTTTCCTCAAGGTAGCTTTTCAGCTTTTCGTTTTCAGCCAACAATGTATTAACCTGTCGCTGTTGCTTTTCAAGTTTGATCTTATTATCGTAAAGTTCTTTCTTTTCGCGTTCCAGGTCAACCAATAGGGTATCCACCTTTTTTTGCCCGGCGCTGATCTTGTTTTTGGCGAGATTCAGCACATTTTGCGGCAAACCTATCTTGGTGGCTATTTCAAATGCGTACGAACTGCCCGGCTTGCCAACCTCGAGGATATAAAGCGGCTTCATTTCCACGTTGTTGAACAGCATCGATGCATTCTCTATGCCCTCGGTATTGCTGGCGAATATTTTCAGGTTGGAATAGTGGGTGGTTACCATGCCCCTCACTTTTTTATGATTGAGCGATTCCAAGACTGCTTCAGCGATAGGTCCGCCAAATTGGGGATCGGTACCGGTACCGAATTCGTCAATCAATATCAGCGTTTTACCATTAGCCTGCTCCACAAAATTTTTCATTTTTGAAAGATGGGCGCTGTAGGTGCTTAAATCACTTTCTATAGATTGATCATCACCTATATCCACAAATAGTTGCTTAAACACGCCTGCACTGCTGCCCTCTGCCACGGGTATCAACAACCCGGCCTGCACCATCATCTGCAGCAAGCCCACGGTTTTCATACAAACCGATTTACCGCCCGCATTGGGGCCAGACACCACGATTATCCGCGTACTATCGTCTATCTGCACATTCAGCGGAACAACGGTTTTGCCTTCCTTTTTAAAGTTGAGAAACAGGAGCGGGTGACGGGCATTGATCAGTTTCAATTTGGCATCATTTGCCACTTCCGGCATATTTCCTTCAATATCAATGGCGAACAACGCTTTGGCTCTTACAAAATCGAGTTTGGAAAGTAACCCGTGATACGACAACAGCAGCGGAACATACGGCCGCAATTCATCAGTCAATGCGGTTAGTATCTTAACTATCTCGCGGCGCCGCTCAAATTCAAGATCGCGGATCTTGTTATTTAGGGTGAAAACCTCTTCCGGCTCCAGGTAAACCGTTTGCCCCGAAGCCGACTCATCGTGTACAAATCCTTTAACCTTACGCTTATTTTCGGCAAGCAGCGGGATGCAAAGCCGCCCGTCACGAACGGTGAGCGAACCATCGGCCGTCCAGCCATTGGCGCTGGCATTTTTAAAGATCTGGTCTATCTTTTTACGGGCTTCCTGCTCGGCTTTAGCAATGCCTGACGTTATTTCCAGCAGATCGCGCGAGGCGTTGGGCCGTATCTTTCCCTTCTGATCTATAACGACATCTATTTTTCTTAAGATGGCCTTCTCTATAGGCAGATGTTCAAAAAGCGCTTCAAGATTCGGGTACTGACCTTCGCGCTCATTAAAATAGCCTATCACAGCAAAAACCGTCGTAAGCGAGGCTTGCACCTGGTAAAATTCCTCTTCGCTTAAAAAAGCGCCTTCAATCTTGACCTTATTTGCTGATGATTTGATATCGAAGAAATGATGAATAGGCAGCGCCGCATCATTTTCTAATATATTTTTAAACTCGCTGGCCTGGTAAAGAAACTTACGGATCTGGTCGTAATTATTCATTACCTGTATCTTATCAACCATTTGCCGGCCCATGTCGCTCAGGCAATGTGCTTTTATCAATTCTTTTACCTCGGTAAAACCCAGCTTATCTGTACTATTACTCGGGTAAAGCATTATTCTATTTTCTTAATTGGAGTTAATCGTTTCAATGAGTCGTCTTTACGCTGAATTTTGTTCAGCGAATCTGTTTTCTGTTTCAAAGTTTCTGTTATCGCATCATACATTTTCGCCAATTCTGTGGGATGAAAAGTATAATATTTCAGACTTCTTTTAAATGTAGCCGAATCGGTGCCGTAGCGCTTAAACAGGGCATCGTACCTGCTGGTGCTGTATTTATTGATACTGTCCTGCGATTGGTAAACACCGTACATCCGCCCGTCGATGATGTGCACTTCGGTTAAAAGACTCACCATACGGTCGTGTCCTATAATTCCTTTCGGTGCACTGTCGCCCTTGCACGAAAATAAAAAAAGGGGCATTAAAAAAAACAAGGCGATATATTTCTGCATTCTGTAATTTAGCGGCGTATATAATTAAGCAAATTTACGGATAAATGGGCATTGCAGCGAACATCGAAAGCTTAAAAAAAGAAACCTCCTTAGTCGGCGTTACCCTGGTAGCGGTATCAAAAACAAAACCCGTTGAGGAAGTGCTTGAGGCTTACCAGACAGGACAACGCATATTTGGTGAAAATATGGTGCAGGAACTGCTGGAAAAATATGAAAAACTGCCCAAAGATATCCAATGGCACCTGATAGGCCATTTACAAAGCAATAAGGTGAAATATATAGCGCCTTTCATCAGCATGATCCAGTCGGCCGATAGCCTGAAATTGTTGCAGGAGATCGACAAGCACGCAGAAAAGAATAACCGCGTAATTGACTGTCTGATACAGATTTATATTGCCGACGAAGACACCAAATTCGGACTGGGCTTTGATGAAGCGATAGAACTGCTGCGTTCGGAAGAATTTGCCCAATTAAAGCATATCAGGATCCGCGGATTGATGGGCATTGCCACCAATACCGACAACGAAAAGCAGATTAAGGAAGAATACTACGAGTTGAAAACATTCTTCGATGGTATTAAACAGAGCTTTTTCCGTAAGGATGATACTTTTGATACTGTATCGATGGGCATGTCTGCCGATTATAAGATCGCCATTGAACAGGGCAGCAATATGGTGCGCCTGGGCAGCACCATATTCGGGCAGCGGGTGATCAAGCACTGGAAAAACAATTAGATTTCGGAATTGAGATTTTCGATTTCTGATTTATTTCCACTTTTCCTTACCAATGAACTATTGAACAATTGAACTAATGAACACTACCACCCTGCGCATAGCAAAAAAAGAAGATTGCCCCCGCCTGATGGAACTGATCAGCGAGCTGGCCCTGTATGAAAAGGCGCCGCTGGAGGTTACCGTTACGCTGAAGGAATTTGAAGATGCCGGTTTCGGCGACAACCCTGTTTGGAAGGGGTTTGTAGCTGAGCTGGATGGCACCATTGTTGGGTTTGCTTTATATTATGTGCGTTATTCAACGTGGAAAGGTCCACGGATGTATCTGGAGGATTTGATCGTGACCGAGGCCGTGCGCGGCCAGGGTATTGGTAAATTACTATTTGACAGGCTGATCAAAGAGGCTAAAGAACTTGGCTTTAACGGCATGGTATGGCAGGTACTGGATTGGAACGATCCGGCTATAAATTTTTATAAAAAATATGATGCTGGTATTGAAGCGGGCTGGCTGAATGCCTCGTTATCAAAAGAGCAATTAGCTGCCATTGAGGTATGATATGAAAAGAAGCGGGTTAGCGATATTACTGATTGCTGCGGTATGCAGTTCGTGCATGTGGGGGAAACCCGCAAAGCATGAGCCTGATGTTGTAAAAGATACGCTTGCTTATAAATATACACAATTTAAAGAACGCGCCCCCGATTGCGGTGATAAAGCCGACAGCGCTTGCACGGTAATCAAATACAGCTATCCGGTGTTTACAGCGGCCAAATCTTTAAATGATACTATAAAATCGCACCTGCTCAACTTGTTTCAGGTTGGCGAAAAACCGGACACCAGTTTAAAAGCCCTGAGCAAAACACTCATCGGCCAGTATATGGACGAGCGAAAAGACCGGCCCGATGTATTTTATACTGTTGACGTAAAAGCAAAAGTGATCCGCCAGGATTCAAGTCTTACCTTGGTAGAGGTTAGCGGTTATGGCTATACAGGCGGTGCACATGGAGGATTCTATAAAGGTTTTGTTAACTGGAATAGCAAATCTGGAAAGGTTTTAAAGTTGGACGATGTGATGGCAACCGGCAATCTTTCAAAACTGACTGCCGTTGCCGAAAAGATCTTCCGGAAAAATGAGAATCTATCGGATACGACTTCGCTGGCCAATAATTATTTTTTTAAAGATGATAAGTTTGGATTAGCCAATGAATACGCCATTAATCCGACCGGCATATTGTTCTTTTATAACGAATATGAGATCAAACCTTATGCCGCCGGCACTACGGAATTGCTCGTTCCTTACAATCAAATTAAATCATTACTGAGGCCGCATACGGTCGTTTCACAATACGTTAAATAGATGCTTGTTTTTAAATTCGGTGGCGCATCGGTAAAAGACGCCGATGGCATAATTAACCTGGCCAATGTGGTTAAACAATATAAAGATAACGAACTGCTCATCGTGGTGTCGGCTATGGGTAAAACCACCAATGCGCTCGAGAAGATCACCCGCGCTTATGTGGATGGCGATGAAAACCTGCACACTTATTTCGATGAGCTTAAAAAATACCACTACGATATCATTGAGCAATTGTTTAATGCCAACCACCCCATCTTCGATGAGGTAGCTAATACCTTTGTGGAGATAGACTGGACAATTGAGGACGAACCGCATGATGATTATGACTTTATTTATGACCAGATCGTATCTATCGGTGAGCTCGTTTCCACCCGTATTGTGAACGCGTATTTAAATCAGGCCGGCATCACCAGCCAATGGCTCGATGTGCGCGGATTTATTCATACAGACAATACCTACCGTGAGGGAAAAGTACAATGGGATAAAACCAGGGCCAGCATCAGCGCAGGGATTCCACCGCTGCTGGAAAGGGGTATTGTTGTAACACAAGGTTTCCTGGGCGGCACGTCTGAAAATTTCACTACTACACTTGGTCGTGAAGGTTCTGACTATACTGCGTCTATTTTTGCATCTTGCCTGGGCGCAGAGTCTGTTACTACCTGGAAAGATGTACCGGGTGTGCTGAATGCCGACCCCAAACATTTTGCCGACACCATCAAATTTGATGAGCTCTCCTATTCAGAAGCTATTGAAATGACGTATTACGGCGCTACGGTTATTCACCCCAAAACCATCAAGCCACTGCAGAACGCTAACATTCCTCTGCTGGTAAAACCCTTTACCGATCCAACTGCGCCCGGAACTGTAATTAAGGAAAACGGCCGCAACGAGTTTTTGAAACCTGTTATTATCCTGAAACAGAACCAGGTGTTGGTATCGCTTTCTGCGAAGGATTATTCTTTTATTTCAGAAGATCATTTGAGTAACATTTTTGGTTTACTGGCTGCAAGCCAGGCAAAAGTCAATGTGATGCAAACATCAGCACTAAGTTTTTCCGTTTGTATCGATTTTTACGAGGAGCGCTTTAAAAAATTGCTAAAGGCTTTAGGTACCGATTTCAATGTGAAATACAACGAGGGCCTGACCTTAATTACAGTAAGGCATTACTCGGCAGAATCGTTAAATGAGTTACGGGCCGGCAAAACCATCCTGATGGAACAGCTAAGCCGGAATACCCGCCAGATGCTGGTAAAGTAACATTCCTGTTCTAATTTGTAAAAATATGTTAAACCGATAGGCCGAATGTCGAATTTAGGCTGCAATGGGCTATATTAGCCTTCGCATCCGGTTTAATTGATATTCATGAGATTTACAAAGAACTTTTCTGCACTGTTATTTTCCGCTCTTTTCTTTTGCTTTACCGCTTCAGCGCAGGACTCTCCCTTAAACAAAATAATGGCCAAAACGGCTAAAATATATACTGATATTCCCATAGAACGGGTTTACCTTCACTTCGATAAACCTTACTATGCTATAAGCGATACTATTTGGTTCAAGGCTTATTTGACGATGGATAATCACCAGCCGTCGCCTATAAGTAAAGTTATTTATGTTGATGTGCTCACTGCCAAAGACTCATTGGTAGAAGCATTAAAGCTGCCGGTAAAGAATGGCGTGGCCTGGGCCGATGTAGCACTTTCTCAATTCACCTATAAAAAGGGCAATTACCGCATTGTAGCTTATACCAACTGGATGAATAACGCGGGGCCGCAGTACTTCTTCAACAAAAGTATCACCATTGGCGACGCCGTAAATAACAGCTTTTCAACCCAGGTTGCCCTGAAACGATCGATGGTAAATAAATCGACGAAAATCACCGCAGGTATTTATTATAAGGATGATGACGGTCACCCCTACGCCGATAAAAAAGTAAGCTGGACAATAGAAAAAGACTACGACGAAGTTGCAAAGGGCAAAGGTGTAACGGATAAAAACGGATTTATCGATATCAGTTTTGTTAACACCAAAAACATTGGTCTGGATTCTACACAACTGATAACCGTAATAGACCGCGGTGACAGGAAACAGGGCACCAGTAAATTTTCTTTAAAACCGGTTTCCGAGCCTAACGACATGCAGTTCTTCCCTGAGGGAGGACAACTGATCACCGGCATCCCTTCAAAAATTGCCTTTAAAGCCTTAAAACCCGATGGGCTTGGTATCGACGTAAAGGGTACAGTTACCGACAATACCGGAAAAGTAGTGGCGGAATTTGCGTCATCACATTTAGGGATGGGTAATTTCCTGCTGGTGCCGGAAGACGGCAAATCTTATACAGCCCACGTCACCTTTGCTGACGGCACCACCGGTACGCCTGATCTTCCCAAAATGCTTTCGGACGCAACAACGGTTAACATAGATAATACCGATCCGGAAAACTTAAAGATCAAACTCCTGTCTGACGCCAGCTTCGTAAAGGAAAACGAGGGTAAAACGTTTTTTATCCTGGCAAAATCAGGCGGAGTGATCTGTTTTGCGGCCCAAACAAAGCTGCAAAATCAGGTATACCTGGCCACCGTGCCTAAAAATAAATTCCCGACGGGCATTGTACAGGTTACACTGTTTGCCGACGATGGCGAACCATTGAGCGAACGCATAGCCTACATTCTTCATAAAGACCAGCTGAATCTCGGCATTACGCCCGATCATCCATCTTACAATACGCGCCAAAAAGTTAAGCTGAGCATCGCCGCAAAAAATGGCGACAAGGCAGCAGAAGGCGGCAGTTACTCCTTATCGGTGATCGATGATGCGAAAGTTCCTTTTGACGAGAATGCAGAAACCACCATCTTGAGCTACCTGCTGCTGACAGCGGATATTTCAGGATATGTCGAAAAGCCAAATTATTATTTCAATAATATCGACGATAAAAAATTAGCCGATCTGGATATCCTACTGCAAACACAGGGCTATCGCCGGTTTTCTTATGATGGCATCATGACTGATAAATATCCACCCATCAGCTTCCTGCCCGAACAGGGTATTGCCATCACCGGTACATTAAGGGCATTTAATGGTATGGCTTTGCCAGGCGGCAATATTCGTTTGCAGATCAAAGACAGGAATTATTCAGCCAACACGGTTACCGATGCCGATGGCCGCTTCAGGTTCCCAAATCTCATTTTCCAGGATTCTACGCAGGTTGTAGTAAGCGCCCGCAATAATCCGCGCGCGTCAGATCTCGTGCTGACCGTTGACGGCGACCCCTACCAGAAGATCAACGCTAACCCAACCGCGCCGGACGAGATAGTGAACATCGACAGCACATTGAGCTCATACTTAAAGAACAGCAAAGTTCAGGCGCAGAGTTCGCACATACTCAAAGAGGTGGTGATCAAGGATAAAAAGATAGTAAAGACCGTAAGCCATAAGGACTACAGCACGTTATCGAGCTTAAGCAGCGAACCAGACCATCTGATCACGCCGAATATGCTGCAAGGCTGTAGTAACCTCTTGAATTGCCTCAAAGTCTCTGCAATAGGCATGACTTATCAGGACAATAACTTTTATGTTCTGCGCGACTACAATGCCGGCAACCGGACGCCTGTGCAGGTATTTTTGAAAGGTATGCCGGTTGAAACCTATCAGTTGGAAAACATGAGTGCAGATGGAATCGAATCGGTAGAGATATTTTTGAAGGATGAGCTTGGCCTGGTAAACAGCGCCTATAACAGCAACGGTGCCATCGTAGTTAACCTGAAAAAAGCGCCGGAAGGTCAGAAAATAACGCTGGCGCAATTAAAGGAAATGATGCCCGCAAAAAATGAGGTAACATTTATGCCTAAAGGCTACGCGGTAAAAAGATCGTTTTATCTACCAAGATACAGCGGACCGAGAGAAAGCCAGACCAACCAGGTTGATACCCGTACCACCATTTACTGGAATCCAAATATTATTACCGATGCCACAGGAAACGCATCTGTCGAGTTCTTTAATGCCGATGGCAGAGGAACTTACCGTGTGATCATAGAGGGCATGGATAAAGACGGTAATATCGGCCGGAAACTGGTGAGATATACTGTAAAATAGTTGAATGGCTGGATTGAGTTGATTAAGTGAGTGGTTTCGGTACCTACCGATAGGGAACTTAATCAACTCAATCAAACCTAATATAACTTAATCAACTAAACATGAGCAAATTAACCCCTTTCCATGTAGCCGTTCCGGTTTATGACCTGGAAGAATCAAGAAAATTTTACCGGGAGGTACTGGGTTGCGGCGAGGGCCGGAGTTCTGACCACTGGACAGATTTCGACCTGTATGGACACCAGTTTGTTATCCATTTAAAGCCACGCCCGGCACAACAGCCCGAACATCATTTTAACCCAGTTGATGGACATGATGTGCCTGTACCTCACTTCGGCGTAGTGCTGGAATGGGACGAATGGCACCGCCTCGAAGAAAGACTAAGAAAACATAATATCAAATTCGTTATAGAGCCCTACATCCGCTTCAAAGGCTTACCCGGCGAACAGGCTACCATGTTCTTCCTCGATCCATCAGGCAATGCGCTGGAATTTAAAGCGTTTAAAGATATTGGTCAGCTTTTTGCGGTATAGGCAACTTATGGCTGCGATTAGCAGTATCTTTATTTAGAACCAAGAATCAAGAGCCAAGATTCAAGACAGAAGATTATCAGATTGACTAAAATAGGCAACTGATGACTGCGATTAGCAGTATCTTTAGAGTCAGGAATCAAGAGCCAAGATTCAAGACAGAAGATTATCAGATTGACTAAAACTGGCTTCTATCCTGGCTCTTGATTCTTGGTTCTTGACTCTAACAAAATGGATGTAAAAGAAGTTGAGCGGTTAATAAAGATCAGTAAGGAGCATCCCTTAATGCCGGAAACCTATATTCCCTGGCAACTGGAGCCTGCTGCTGAAGATATCTTTTTGCCCGAAATGCTCACTTCCCTGCAAGGTCTCCCTGTTTATGACACCCTCACCCCTGCTCAAAAACTCGAATTGGGACGCCACGAGCTTGTGCAGGTGATCGCCTCTTACGCCTGGGGTGAGTGCCTTTTTTGTCTCTTCATGACCCGGCATATCCTCACCCTGCCGCTTGACAATGTTGAACACCGTTTTTTGCTGCGCGAGCTGATAGAAGAGTTCAGGCACCAGGAAATGTTCGGTCAGACTATCGCGAAAATTGGCGGCAGCCCTGTTAAACAATCTGGTATCCATAAGTTTTTTGGTGAGTTCAGTAACAAGTACCTGCCGGCCGATTACCTTTTTATGGGCAGCGTTTCTGTTGAGCTGGTAACCGATGTTTATGGCAACTATGCACGGCGATCTCCAAATATCTACCCGGTATTAAAGAAAATGTTCGATCTGCATAATATTGAGGAAGGGCGGCATATCCTCTTTACCAAAAGTCTGCTGCAAGAGTATGCCGCAAGGGCTGGTTATATCAAGCGCACTTTATATAGTTACGTGATCCTGTTCAATATCCTTTTTGTGCGCACGATGTATGTAAAAAAAGAAATATATGAACGCATCGGATTGGAAAATGCGGATGAGGTTTACAAATTGGCATCGGTTAACTTTAAGAAAAAATTCGCTGAAACCTGCCTCAAAGATATTACCGCATTTGTTGAAAGCTGGAAAGGTTTTAACATACTTACCCGCTGGGCCTGGCGGACAGTGCTTGGTGCGAAGGTATGAATCGCCGGCTATTAGCCCAATAACCCTTCATTATCCTTCAGCCCAACGCCTGAAATACCTCTTCTAAAAGCTTCATTAACCAAATAAAATATTTTACCGGCAGCTTGTTTGTAACTTAATCCATGCTTCCGAATATTTGAAATGCAATTCCGTGATTCATCTGTAAGTCCGGGTTTTGGGTTGTAGGTGAGGTAAGCGCCCATACTGTCGGCCGCGCTAAGGCCGGGCCGTTCTCCTATCAGTAAAATGGAGAACCTTGCGTTAACACCCCAAGCGATATCATCGCCAATGGCAACTCTCCCCTGTTCAACCAGGCAAATACCTCCGATAGTTAAATTCGCAGCCACCAGCCTGGGGATCAATAGCTTTAACAACCCAAAGGCGTTTTCATTTACAGCTTCGGCCGAAAGCCCATCGGCGATAATTATCGCGACATCCGGAGCTTTACCGGGCACCAACCGTTCTTTACTCGCATCATCCAATAGTCTTCCTAAATCGGGACGTTTGAGGTATTTATGGCGCGTTGCCGCCTGGCTGTGCAGATGAAAAAGCGGCAGATCGAATATCTTTAATTTACTGTACAAGCCATCGAGATCTAAAACAGAATAAACCGCATCACGGGCATGAGCATGCGCCAGTTTAAATTCCATTGATTGTTTAAGCGGTATGCTGTTACCCGCACGGCCCATTGCTATTCTTGCTGCGGTAAAGTGCCGCAGGGAATCTAAAGGATGCTTGCTTATCGGCTTATCACTCATACTAAACCTGATAGTAGTTTATGCGCAGGGTCGATCTGCATAATTTCTCCCAACTGATCGGTTATCCCCTGTTTGTAAAGCCAGCGCTCAAACTCGGGGGCAGGCCTCAAGCCCAATGTCTTTCTCAAATAAAGAGCGTCATGAAAGGACGTGGATTGGTAATTCAGCATAATATCATCAGACCCGGGAATGCCCATTACAAAGTTACAACCGGCGACGCCCAATAAGGTAAGCAGGTTATCCATATCGTCCTGATCGGCCTCCGCGTGGTTGGTGTAGCATACATCGACGCCCATTGGCAGGCCGAGAAGTTTTCCGCAAAAATGATCTTCCAGCGCCGCGCGGATGATCTGCTTGCCATCATATAAATATTCCGGCCCGATAAAACCGACCACGGTATTCACCAGCAGCGGTTTAAATTTACGGGCTATGGCGTAGGCCCGTGCTTCACAGGTTTGCTGATCGGCTCCATGATGTGCATTAGCCGAAAGCGAGCTGCCCTGCCCGGTTTCGAAGTACATTACATTTTGTCCCACCGTTCCGCGGTTAAGCGACAGCGTTGCCTGGTATGCCTCATCTATTAGCCCGATATTTACGCCGAAACTTGCATTTGTTGCCTGTGTACCGCCGATGGATTGGAAACAAAGATCGACCGGTGCGTCCTGATTGATCAGATCGATTGTTGTGGTGATATGACTGAGCACACATGATTGTGTGGGGATTTCAAATTGCTGGCGCAGACTATCGATCAGGTTCAACAAATTCAAAACAGCAGCCGGGCTGTCGGTGGCCGGATTGATGCCTATACAGGCGTCGCCGCTGCCGTAAAGCAGGCCATCTATTATGCTGGCTGCAACGCCTCGCGGATCATCGGTAGGGTGATTAGGTTGCAGGCGCGTTGAAAAATGGCCGGGTAATCCTATGGTGTTGCGAAATTTTGTAACGACGACACATTTTTTTGCAACAGCGATGAGATCCTGGTTACGCATCAACTTAGATACAGCTGCCGCCATTTCCGGGGTAATACCTCCGGCAATGGCTGTTAACATTTCAGTATCCGCCTCATCGCCCAAAAGCCAGTCTCTGAAATCGCCAACGGTAAAGTGACTGATTTTGTTAAAGGCTACGGCATCGTGTTCGTCAATAACCAATCGTGTAACCTCGTCATTCTCATAAGGTATAATAACCTCGTTTAAAAAAGTCTTCAAGGGAACATTTGCCAGTGCAATCTGTGCGGCCACCCGTTCTTCGTAGCTTTCGGCACAAATACCGGCCAGCGCATCGCCTGTGCGGTATGGCGATGCTTTTGCAAGCAGCGTCTTCAGGTCGTCGAACCTGTAAACCTTATTCCGGACGGTGAAATTGTACACGATGTTTATGACTTTTATGGATTTGCAGATGCGGGAGCTTTTAGCTAATCGACTATTACCGGGGCAACCATGAAATCTTCAATTAATTTCTGCTTATGCTTTCCCATCGCCAAAAATAAAATCGTTGCCAATGCAAGCCCGCCAAAAAAATAAAGACTCAATGTAAAGTTATACCAGATAATGGCAAACAGCGTAACCGCCGAAATTACCAGGGCAATGGCCGGGAAAAGCGGATAAAACGGCGAGGCGAAAGGCCGCTCCAGCTTGGGTTCCTTCGACCGTAAAACAAACAGGCTTATCATGCTCATCAGGTACATAAATACGGCGCCCATAACCGATAGTACCACAACTTTTTGCGTTGTGCCGGTATAAAGCGCTATAGCACTGATAAATCCTCCGGCTATTATTGCCAGGTGCGGCGTTTTGAACCTGTTGTTCACGGCTGAAAGTGTGCGCGGCAAATAACCGCTCCGGGCCATGGCAAACACCTGCCGCGACGACGCCAGTATAGTTCCGTGGAACGAAGCGATCAATCCGAACAAACCGATGCCGGCAAATATGCGGGTTAAGCTGCTGCCTTTGCCCAATACCACGCTGATGGCCTCGGGCAGAGGATAGTCAAGGTTGCTTAGCTCGCGCCAGTCGGTAATGCCGCCTGTTAATATCATTACCCCGAACGCTAAAAATATCAGCGTTGCCAGGCCAGAGATATAGCCTTTAGGGATATTGCGTTTGGGATCTTTAACCTCTTCGGCCACCATGGCCACGCCTTCTATGGCCAGATAAAACCACACGGCATAAGGCAAGGCGGCAAAAACGCCGCTCCAGCCGAAAGGCATCGGGTGACTTACAAAGTTCGAAGCCTTAAAATGCGGCGATACGATACCCATAAATATCAACAGCTCGGCAACAGCCAATAAGGTAATAATAAGCGAAAAATTTGCCGATTCTTTTACTCCCAGGATATTGATAATGATAAAAACTGCGTTAAAGAACAAGGCGGAATAAAGCACAGGAATATCGGGGTCGAGAAAGTGCAGGTAGGCCCCGAGTCCGAAGGCTATTGCCGGGGTAGCGAATAGAAAATCGATCAAAGTTGCATAACCGGCCAACAGCCCGCCGAAGGGGCCTAATGCCCGGTAAGCATACGCAAAAGCGCCGCCGGCATGAGGGATAGAAGTAGTAAGTTCTGTATAGCTGAAAATAAATGTGATATACATTATGGTGATGACCACGCTGGCAATTAAAAAGCCGATGGTGCCAGAAACGGTCCAGCCTAAATTCCACCCAAAATATTCACCGGAAATTACAAGGCTAACGGCAATTGCCCAAAGATGCACGGGCTTTAACACTTTTTTCAGCTGGGCGGCAGGGGTTGCTGTCATTAGTTGCGGCGGCGGCTTTTTTATGCCGCTTTAAAATACCAAAATACATCTTTATATCAAAATGTTAATGTTATAAATTTGTTACCCGAATAAGAAAGTCAACCGCTTAAACTTAACATTGACTAAACATAAAATTATCAAAACACATTTACCTTTACAATTGTTGGATTATTGTCATTATACAATAATTCATTATAAATTTATGTTAAATATAACGCTCACGCCAAAGGATACAGATCTTACCTTCCGGACCTTTGAGCAATACGGGTTGCCGGCACCGGTAAGCGGGGTAGATGAAGAGATAAACGACAACCTTATTTTAAAGTTTGAAGATGAAGAAGAGGCGATTGCCTATGCCGATCAGCTGCAAACTTTGGCAGGAGAATTGCACGATAAATCAACGCCGCAGTACAAGGCGATAAGCGACATCATAATGGCTATCCGGAATGATGAGTTTGTACAAAGCTATACACGATAAATCTTAAGCATAATAAATTTGAATCTTATGTTACGTATTAACATTCCTGCAACCGGCACAAGTAAATTAACCTCTGCTGATTTCAAAAACTACAAATTACCTATCCCCTCTCAGGGCATTAAGCAAGACGGTAACAGCGATACCGAACTGATATTCGATAATGAATATGAAGCGGTAGTTTATGCAGATCAACTGGAAGAAATTGTAACAACCGTAAGTAAAAGCTCTCCGCTGAAAAACATCCTGCGCGACCTGGTTACCACTATCCGTAATGATGACAGCATCAGAAACTACCTGGAATATTCAACTATTTACCAGTGGCTGAAAAATACGGTAAGAACTATCCGCACGGCGATAAAGCCACAGACGATATAACAAACGATCGTCAGATTGTTGCAAATACGTAAAAAGGAAAAGCCGCCCCGGTTTCGTCAGGGCGGCTTTACCTTTTTATTATCTGTTAATTTAAGCTTTAAGTGTATCGTGAATATAAGCAAAGCTGCTTTTTATACTTGCCATCGCATCTTTCGGCATATCGTGCTCAACAAAGAAATGTTGCATGCCCGCTGTAGAAGCTGCGGCGAAGATCGGTTTGAAATCGATAACACCCTCGCCGGCGGGTAATATGGTGGTATGCGATGCATCAAGATTTTTCACATGCCATAAAGGGAAACGCCCAGGATGATCTTTGAATAATTGTACCGGATTCTGTCCGCCTTTTACTGCCCAGGCCAGGTCGAGTTCCATTTTTACGTTCTTAGCATCGGTTTCTGTTAATAACAGGTGATATGGGATCTTCCCGTCTACTTCCTTAAACTCCATGTCGTGGTTGTGATAGCAGAACTGCAGGCCGGCTTTTTTTGCGGCTTCGCCGGTTTTATTCAAAGTAACCAGAGTTTCCTTGATCTCGTCGAGCGTACCGGTTGGCGCATTAGCACACACCAGGTATTGGATACCGCCTTCGACAGCTTCATCAACCAACTGCTGCATGTTGTCGCGCAGGTTCAGCATGGGTGGTATAACCATCGGTTTTCCGTCTGCTCCTGCAGGCATCTTATACCCTTTTGGCATTTTAAACGGAGCCCCAATAACGTGGTGCGATTTCCACGACATTCCCAGATCGCCTACCATCGCTTTAAATTCTTTTGGCTTCATACCATAATAGCCGCCCTTTTTGCTGAAGGCTGATTCTATTTCTTTGTAGCCAACACCGGCAATTTTGGTGAGCGTTCCCTTAACATCATCATCAATAATGCCGAAGAAGGTAAAAAGCTGCAAGCCTACGGGATGCTGTGCAGCAACCAGATTTGAAATAAGAGAACCGGCCCTGCTTGAAAAAGCCACGCCTGCAAGCGCCAGTGTACCTGCACTTTGCAAAAACTTACGTCTGTTGTAATTCATTTGTCGGTTATAATTTAGTTTAAGAGGTTTTAGTAAATCTAAATCATTAAAACTTAATTAGGAAATTTATTGTGTCATTTTTACACATTAATTTTTTATCAGGTGAAACCATTCTCATAAACCACTTTCGCACATTTCATCGGCAGTGTTTAAAACTTATAAAGCGGGCCGATTCTACAATTTCTTATCTTCCTGCCGACAAATTTCAAGCTGACACCATTTCTAAAATGCGTTATAACAAGATCATTGCAGGCATATTAGCGCTGACCTTATTCACCATCATTTCCTGTAAACAACACCAACCGCAACAAACCGATAACGGCAACATGGCCCTGGGTAATCCAAGCAATGCCAGCAACAGCTTGTCGAATGCAAATAATTATTTGATCGATCATAAATATTTCGTTGAAAGCTATAACCGGGACAAGGCTGAGCCCAATTGGGTGAGCTGGCACCTTTGTGCATCGGATTTAGGAGCGACCGACAGGTTGAATAACTTCCGCCCGGATGAAACCTTGCCCGACGGCTGGTATGAAGCTGACAATAACAGTTACAAACGTTCTGGTTTTGACAAGGGCCATAACTGCCCAAGCGGCGATCGCACCAGCACACCTGATGCTAATTCAGCTACGTTTTTGATGGACAACATTATTCCGCAGGCACCGAATAACAATCAGCATACCTGGGAGCATCTGGAAAGTTACTGTCGTGATAAAGTGAAGAAAGGGAACGAACTTTACATCGTTATGGGCGCGTACGGCAGTGGCGGCACGGGGAGAAATGGGTATTCAACGGTTATTGATGGTGGAAAAATAAATGTCCCGGCGCATATCTGGAAAGTGGTCGTTATTCTTCCCGAAGGTGACGACGACCTGGCCCGGATAGACGGCAGCACGCAGATCATTGCCATCGATACGCCTAACGACAATAATATATCCAATAACTGGATGAACTACACCTGTACCGTGAGAGACATTGAGGCAGCCACCGGCTACAACCTGCTATCGGCCCTACCTCAAACTGTTCAGGATGAATTGAAAACAAGAAAATTCACAGGCGGAAATTGATATTTAACGCTGCGCCCGCTGTGATTCCTCTGCGACCTTTGTGATTACCTTTTAACCACAGCACAGAGGTCGTAAAGAATATGCAGAGAGCACGGAGAATTTGATTTTAACGCGCGGAATCACTCATTTAAACATACGGCAATCAATCCTGTCCATCCTGTTTGATGGGAGGCCCCCAAACCGCGACCTGTATCGCCGTCGAAATATTCATAGAACAATATATGATCCTTAAAATCAGGATCATTCTGCATCTTTGTACAATCGCCATAAACGGGACGTCTGCCATTTTCGTCCCTTAAAAACAGTTTTGATATGCGGCTGTACAATTCGTTGGCAACTTGTTTAAGATTCATAAAGTTACCCGAATTGGTGGGGCATTCGATCTTGAAGTCGTCGCCGTAGTACTTGTGAAATTTATGCAAACTCTCGATCAGCATATAATTTATAGGCATCCATATAGGCCCGCGCCAGTTGCTGTTCCCGCCAAATAAACCGCTATCACTTTCAGCCGGAGTGTATTTGATGCTGAATTGCATGCCATCTATGGCTACAGTATAGGGATTTTCAAGGTGATACCGCGAAACCGAACGAATACCGTATTTGCTCAAAAACTCATTCTCGTCGAGCAGGTATTTCAATAACGATTTCATGCGATAACCGCGCAGTAGGCTGATGAGATGTTTACCGGGAGTTTTCGTCTCGGCCCAACGCGACACGAGGGAAGCAAGATCAGGCCTGTTTTCCGCAAACCATTTCATGCGGTTGGCAAAAATTGGATTATTCAAAATGTCATTATCGTCAATCACCTCCGCAGCTATTAATGGAATTAATCCCACTATGCTTCTTACCCGTAGTTTCTGTGTACTGTTATCGGGCAAACGCAGCTGATCATAAAAAAAACCATCCTGATCATCCCAAAGGCCCTCATTATTTTCGCCT
Organism: Mucilaginibacter sp.; assembly: GCA_036569325.1. Taxonomy (GTDB): domain Bacteria; phylum Bacteroidota; class Bacteroidia; order Sphingobacteriales; family Sphingobacteriaceae; genus Mucilaginibacter. Next base: position 64,919 of record DATCQV010000233.1, read on the forward strand.
ATGTTTGATATAGCGCCGGCGATATAAATAAAGTGTTCAAAAAACTTGCTGGCTATGTCATTATAGGCATCGTTGGTCTCGGCAAGCTCTGCAGCGATCCGCAAAAGGTTGAGCGAATAAATAGCCATCCAGCTGGTGCCGTCGGCCTGTTCCAGATGCTCGCCCATCGGTAAATGTGCGTTCCGGTCGAAAACGCCGATGTTATCCAGGCCCAGGAATCCGCCCTCAAAAATATTATTGCCCGAAGCGTCCTTCCTGTTCACCCACCACGTAAAATTGAGCATCAGCTTATGGAAGATGCGTTCCAGGAAATAAGTATCGCCTTTACCGCCATTCGCGGCCTTATCCTCCTGGTAAATGCGCCACGTTACCATTGCATGTACAGGCGGGTTGGCGTCGTTAAAGTCCCACTCATAAGCCGGTAGCTGCCCGTTAGGATGCATATACTAATCCCTGATGAGTAAATTAAGCTGGTTTTTGGCCAGCGTCATATCGATTTTGGCCAGTGGAATGCAATGAAAGGCCAGATCCCAGGCGGCAAACCAGGGATACTCCCACTTATCGGGCATCGAAATAATGTCGCGCGTGTTAAAGTGCGTCCATTTGCTGTTACGCGCATTCAAACGCTCTTTTGGCGGCGCTGGCTGGGCCGGGTCGCCATGAAGCCAGTGGTTAATGTCGTAATAATAAAACTGTTTGTTCCAAAGCATCCCGGCAAAGGCCTGCCGCTGGATCATTATTTTATCGGTATTTGCCTTGCCGTTATTGATATCATTATAAAACTCGTCAGCTTCGTTCTTACGCAGGTCAAATAACTTATCAAAATCGTTGAAACCATTGGTGGCATCCTTTGAAAGACGCAGTCTCAACGTCACCGACTGTTTTGACGGAATATTTATATCGAAATTCACGGCCGCTTTAGTGCCGGTTCTTTTCGGGTTGACGGTATCGGCACCATGAATTATATAATCGTTTATCCCATCCTTATAAAAAGGACTCCCGTTATCTGTATGGTATAAGCGTGGAGTATTGGTTTCATTATCGCAGAAAAGCATATCGGGCGTCCCTTCAGCGTTGAGCCACATCTGGCCAAAATGATGGTGATAAACCTCTATCATGCCATGCGAATCGGCAGTAAGCTCAGGCCGGTAACTATCGTATCCCCACGCCCAGGTATTGCGAAACCATATAGTGGGCAGCACATTCAAAGGCGCATCCATAGCGCCCCGGTTGTGTACCGTTATTTTGATCAGGAGATCCTGCGGAGAATTTTTAGCGTATTCTATAAATACATCGAAATATTCATCCTGGTTAAATATCCCGGTATCGATTAGCTCAAATTCAGGTTCATTGCGGCTACGGCGCTTATTTTCATCAACCAACCACGCGTAAGGATATTCCTGCTGCGGGTATTTATACAGCATTTTCTGGTAGGAATGCGTAGGTGTATTATCGAGGTAATAATATAATTCCTTTACATCTTCACCATGATTTCCTTCGGGATTGCTCAATCCAAAATAGCGTTCTTTAATGATGGGATCTTTTTTATTCCATAACGCTACCGCGAAGCAAAGTAACTGCTCATTATCACAAATCCCGCCGATTCCCTCCTCTCCCCAGCGATAGGCCTTGCTGCGCGCCATATCATGAGTAATGTAATTCCAGGCATCACCGTTCGCGCTGTAATCTTCGCGTATGGTTCCCCATTGTCTGTCGCTTACATACGGGCCCCACTTCTTCCAGGCTGAATCCTTTAATCTCGTTTGCTCTGCATTCATATTTAATGGGGGATTACACTGATTTTTGATGATTGCACCGATTGAGAAAACCCTTATTTACGCCAGGCGTTTCTCAAAAAACGCAGCCAGTTACCATGCATTACATTTTCTATATCAATATCTGTATAACCGCGTTTAGCTAATAAAGCAGGTATCTTTTGCAGATCGGCGATGGTTTCCAGATCGTAAGGACATTGCTCGCGGCCAAAAGCGCCGTCAAGATCAGACCCTATACCAATATGCAGGGCGTTACCCGCCATCTGGCAGATATGATCGAGGTGATCTATCATCACATCAAGGTTACAGTTCATTTGCTTTGGATCTGACTTGCCCCGCTCCCAGCCCGGCACCATCATCCAGGCGTCCAGCGCACCACCGATCACCGCGCCGCGATCTATCAATGCTTTTACCATCTCATCGCTGAACTGCCGGTTATGATTCACCAATGCGCGGCAATTGTTATGGCTTGCCCATACGTGGCCCTTAAAATGATCCAGGGCCTCCCAAAAGCAATCATCACACAAATGTGTGGCATCCAGTATGATATTCAACCGCTCCATTTCACGCAGCAATTCATGACCGGCATGCCCCATAAAGCCGGTGGCATCGGTACCCTGCGCATACCTGCCGGGGCCATAATGCGCCGGACCAACCGCCCTCAAGCCATATCCATAAGCCCTTTCCAAATATTTTATGGTGACGATAGAATCAGCGCCCTCTAAACTTAAAATATAGCCGACGGGCTTTTCGTCGTTCGGCTCACCATTTGTCCACAAGGTAATGTGTTTTTCAAGGCTTTCCAAATCATTCACCTGTATCATTTCGCCTGCCTCTTCCATCGCCTTATACCAGGCTATCTGTCCCTGCGTTTGTGCCCACGCCTGCTCGGGCGAATGCCAGCCCGGCAACGGATTGCCCGGCGCAACATACCGCGCTATCTGGGTAGCAACCACCAAGCCTATGTTTCCCTTTCGCAATTCGGGCAATGAAACGACGCCTTTTCCACGGTCTGGTTTATCGGTTAATCCGGTTTCACGTTCGTTTATTTCTGCAATGGAACGACGCAGATCGCGGTTCCATTCCATGGCGTTCATACTAAGGTCTAAATGGGCATCAATTGTAAACATTGGTTGGATGGAATATTATTAAGTTTATATTGTGATCTTTCTGTCGCGGGCTATGTTTTTCCATTCACCGGTAACTCTGCCGTCTTCAATAGTAATGGCTCCTTCGTATAAGGCTACGGTTGGGCAAATATGGTATGGCATGCCATATATTACATCGCCGGGTTTATGGCCGTGTTCTTTACCGGCATCTACCACCAAATGTTCCTCGCTTTGCCCTACTATTTCAACACCGGGTAAGTTCATCAAAAATACCCGCGTTTTCAACTCACGCTCCGCAGCTATCGATTTATGACCAAGATCGAGGCAAAGTTTTGTTTCATCGGGTAGCGATATCACCCTCGTCACCACTAAAGCAGCAGGCAAAAACGGCTGCTCAGTAAAACTGTCACCATAGCCTTTATCCCAGTAAACAAACGTACCGGGACTGCATTCTATATTTTTGCGTTTTGCGTGGATAGGAAAAGTGGGCGAACCGCCAGCTATGATAACCGGATCGGTAAATCCCATTTCGGCCAGAGCTGCAACCATATCCTCCACCAGTTTATAGCTTTCGTTACATTGAGCGGTTCTGACTTGCAAATCGGGATGGTGAATATGCCCGTCATAAGCATGCAGGCCCATCATGTTGATGCCCAAAAGCGCATCGCAATCGGCATAAAGCTTCAATGCTTCTTTTCCCGGTTTAATACCGGTGCGGTTTTGGCCGACATTCAAATCGATATAAACCGGGATACATATTTTATTTTGGATCGCGATCTCAGATATTTCAACTGCGGCATCTATGTTATCAACCAAACAGGAAAACAACGTACCGGGATATTTCAACGCCACCAGTAAAAATCGCTTCAGTTTGGGGCCGATTGGCTGATAGGCCAGCAACACATCGGGCGCGCCGCACATACCAAGCATTTCTGCTTCGGCGATGGTGGCGCATTTAAATTTGGTGATCCCGGCCTTAAGCATTAAGGTGGTAACTTCAGCGCTTTTGTGCGTTTTTACGTGCGGACGCAAACGCACCACATCATCTATCATGCCTTTGGCCGTTTCGATATTCTTCTTTACGCGATCAGGATAAACTACCAATGCCGGAGTATCCAAAGTTTCAACGTTGGCGATGCTATACCAATCCTGGTTTGTCATGTTAAAAATTTTGCTGATGTCTATTCAACAACATCGAAGCCGGATCGATGGTTTTGCCTGCTTAGTACAGTTCGAATAAAGCTTCGATCTCCACAGGAATATTATCCGGCAGCGAACCCATTCCTACTGCACTGCGAACTCCAATACCGTTGTCCTCACCCCAAACCTTGGCAAACAATTCACTGCAGCCGTTAATAATAAAAGGGTGTTTTTCGAAATCGGGCGTACAGTTCACCATGCCCAGCACTTTGATTACGCGTTTAATTTTATTAAAGCTGCCAATATTAGCCTTAATGGTAGATAACATAGTTAAGCCAACCTGGCGTGCGGCAAGTTTGCCGTCCTCAGGGGTTATGGTATCGCCAATACGGCCTATGATCAGGCTGCCATCGTCCTGAACGGTGCCGTGGCCCGACAGGTAAAGATATTTTCCATCAATTAAGCAGGGTTTGTAAACTCCAAGCGGTTTCGGCGCGGGCGGGAGATTAAGGCCCAGCGCGGCAAAGTTTTCGTCGGCTGTATTCATATTCAGATATAATTCAAAACAAACATAAAAATAAAAAGCCGGGTATCTCACGCCCGGCTTAATAAATCAAACAATCAACTTTCTATTTTAAAATTTTACGGTTAAGCCAATATTTACAACGTAGTCGGCAAAGGCAGCATCGCCATGGGTATATTTTCCGGTAATTTCTGTAGTTCTGATATCAGGAACGCTTTGTGTACGGTCGCGCACCAACGCGATCGGCACGTAGCCATACAATGAAACTGATTTGGCCACTCTCCAGGTTACACCCGGCTCAGCGCCGATGAT
>DATCQV010000234.1:0-3156 GCA_036569325.1 Mucilaginibacter sp.
GAGGTGATCTACACCGGCCTGCGCCAAACGCCCGAAATGGTGGTGAACACCGCCCTGCAGGAAGATGTTGATGCCATCGGTATCTCTATTCTCTCGGGTGCACACATGACCGTTTTCCCGAAGATCATTAATCTTATTAAAGAGAAGAAAATGGACGATGTACTGGTTACCGGCGGCGGTATCATTCCGCAGGATGACATGAACGAGCTGAAAAAAATTGGCGTCGGCGAGTTGTTTCCTCCGGGCACCAGCACCGCCGATATTGTAAAATACATAACCGAATGGGTGCATCAGCACCGCAACTTTTAATGCCGAACCATTATGCCGTTTGAAAATTTATTGATAGAAGACAAAGAGCGTATCCGCTATATTATCATCAACCGCGAAACCAAACTGAACGCGCTCAACAAGCCCACCCTTGCCGAATTGCATACCGCTCTTACCGATGCATTTGCCAATGCACAGGTCGGCGGTATTATTATTACGGGCGCAGGGCAAAAGGCCTTTGTGGCCGGGGCCGACATATCGGAATTTGCTGCTTTGGATGTTCAAGGCGGCACCGAACTTGCCCGCACCGGCCAGGACGGCGTTTTTAATATGATCGAGAACGGCCCCAAACCGGTTATCGCTGCCATAAATGGCTTTGCCTTAGGCGGCGGACTGGAACTCGCAATGGCCTGCCATATCCGTGTTGCGTCAGACAATGCGAAAATGGGCTTGCCCGAGGTTACGCTTGGCCTCATTCCAGGCTATGGCGGCACGCAGCGGCTCACCCAATTGGTGGGCAAAGGGAAGGCTATGGAAATGATCCTTACCGCCGATATGGTTGCCGCAACGGATGCACAGCAATACGGATTAGTTAATTATGTAGTGACCCAGGATGAACTCCGTAATAAGGCTGAAGAAATATTAAATAAGATATTATTGCGCGCTCCGCTGGCTGTTGCCGCTGCCATAAATGCGGTTAATGCCAATGCCCGTGCCTGCGAAAATGGATTCGAAACTGAGATCGATTCTTTCGGTAAATGTTTTGGAACTGCTGACTTTAAAGAGGGCGTTGCTGCCTTCATGGAAAAACGAAAACCCGCTTTCAAGGGAAATTAAGCGGTTTTTTTGACACAATCCTGACCAAATTAAATAATTGGTCAAAAATAATTTATTGTTAATCAATCGATTAAATAATCGTGACAATAGGATGAAACTGTTGTGTTAATTTGTGCTGTTACTTTGCTTCGTGTTTATAAAAACACAACAATTTAATAATACATATAGACATGAAAAGTACATTAAAAATTTCAGCATTGATCGTAGCTTTTGCCGGTTTAACCCTGGGCGCAAAAGCACAAACATCTACAACTACTACTAAAACTTCAACTTCATCAAACGGAGTAATTTTGAGCATAGGTGCAGACGCAGGTATCCCAACAGGTAATTTATCAGATTCTTACAACTGGAGCATCGGCGGTTCGGTTCAGGCCGATATCCCGGTTATCAGCAACCAACTGTATGTAACCATCAACGCAGGTTACAACAGCATCCAGGGTAAAAACAACATTCCTTTCATTACACCAAACGGCGCATCAACTTTCGATGCTACCAACATCCAGTTGTTGCCTGTTAAAGCTGGTTTGAAATACTTCATCGTTCCTCACTTCTATGTACAGGGCGAAGCAGGTGCTGCATTTGCACTGAACAAATCAGACGTTGGTTTCGATAAATCGGCTGCGTTCCTTTACGCTCCGCAGATTGGTTACCAGTTCCCGCTTGGCGGCAAAAGCTTCCTTGATGCAGGTGTACGCTATGAAGGTACCACCAAATTTAACGATGCAGATGCCAAGGTAAACTTCTTCGGTTTACGCGTAGCTTATGCGTTTGGAATATAATTTGGTTTAAGAACCAAGAGTCAAGAATCAAGAGCCAAGATAAAAACAGGTTAAGCGGTTAATTGAATAAACAATTTAGCCATCCTTCCAAATCTTGGTTCTTGGCTCTCTCCACCCTGCATCCATCTAAAAAAAGAGGCACCACACTGCCTCTTTTTTTGTGGGTATAACTTTTTACCGCGCAAAAACGTATGATGGGATTAAATTTATAAATTAGCGAATTAGCCTGTTAATTAACATGCAAAAAAGGCGCTATATTAGTAAACCGTAATTGTTATATGAAGAAAATTCTCATCATTGATGATGAAGTTAACGTAGCGTTGCTGCTCTCGAAGTTTTTAACGCGTAACGGCTTTGATGTTGTAACGGCATCAACCGGCACAATTGGTATGGAATACCTGAAAAACGGTAATTACGACCTGGTACTTTGCGATTTCAGGTTGGAGGATACCGACGGCCGCGAAATGCTTAAAAACATTAAAACACAATATCCTAAAACCGGCGTTATTATTATTACCGGCTACTCGGATATTAAAATGGCAGTTGAACTCATCAAGATGGGGGCGTACGATTACATTACCAAACCGCTGTATCCCGATGAGATTTTAAATACCATTAATAAGGCGATAGAAACTCACCATGCGCTGATTGAGCAACCCGAGGCAGAAGCTGTGAGCTTCGATAAATCGTCGAAAGAAATAAAGAAACAGGTTTTCTCGAACGAATATGTTGCAGGTACCAGCAAGGTATCGAAAGAACTGGCCCGCCAGATAGAACTGGTGGCGCCCACCAACTACAGCGTTATTATTTTAGGCGAGAGCGGCACCGGTAAGGAATCCGTTGCCAAAAGTATTCACCTGAACAGTCCTCGTTATAACCAGCCGTTTATTGCTATGGACTGCGGTTCGTTAACCAAAGAGCTTGCCGCCAGCGAATTCTTCGGTCACGAAAAAGGATCGTTCACCGGCGCATTATATACCAAGATTGGCCACTTTGAAATGGCCAATGGCGGCACCCTGTTTTTAGACGAGGTGGGCAACCTCTCCTACGAGATCCAGGCTGCGCTGTTGCGCACCGTGCAGGAACGGAAAGTAAAACGCATTGGCAGCACCAAAGAGATCAACCTTGATGTGCGTATTATCATTGCCACCAACGAGAACCTGCAGGATGGTATCCAGAAAGGCAAGTTCCGCGAAGATCTTTATCATCGCTTTAATGAATTCAGCATCTATATGCCGCCGCTGCGCGAGCGCGGCAGCGATATATGCTGCTG
>DATCQV010000235.1:0-17190 GCA_036569325.1 Mucilaginibacter sp.
GCATTCGGTTGGCTCGTAATCGATAAAGAAGCCATATTTTCCGGCTGCCAACGCCTGGCCTTCTATCTTTACATCGGTAGAAAATTCGATAGTGGTATTCTCATTGGCCCCCGCGCGCCACGGAGCCGCTTTAGAGGTGCCGAACCCCTGGTCTGTATAACCGGCGGGAATAAGGCCGCCCCAAATTTTGCCATCCCTGCCTTTTACTTTAGGACGACTGTATACAATAGTAACATTGGTGAGGCCCACCTGCTCGCTTACCGAGGCTCTTTTATTGCCACCGCTGGGCAATGAGGTTAGTCCCTGTGCACCGGCGGTACCTGCGATGCCCAAAAGCAGGCATGCCAGGAGAATGTTATTGATGATTTTTTTCATGACGAAAGGTTTTAAATCAGGATTTGTAACAGAATTTTTAATAAAGCTGGATTTTATCGGTCAGGGTGTCAAATTGTTTAAACGTTATGGGGAATATTTTAAATGATTGGGGGGATAATATCAATTTTGCAACGCATGCAGAGACGCAATACTTTGTAGCTCTTGCGAACGTACCACCTCCAATGCGCCTGTCAACTATTGAATAAATCCCCCTAATTATTGAAAACCTGCATGGCTAATAAAAAAGCTTTGTACATTTAAAAATGAAATTTAGAAAGTGGCAGGCTAACGTTGTACAGCTGCAATGGCTGATATGGATAGCGGTGCTGTTTATTGTATTCTTTACCTATCTGCCCGAGGACGGCTGGGCGCAGGCTGGTGCGTTTGCCATTATCAACGTGCTGTTCTACATTCTCCTGATTTACGGAAATATCTATTTTCTTTTCTCGCGGTTCTACGAAACGGGGCGACGGCTCGAGTATGCCATTTACGTATTTATTTTCCTGATTGGCGGCGGCATTTTGCGCGGCTACATTGTGATGTACCTCGATATTCACTTCTTTTCGCAGAAGCCGATGCCGATGACCATCCAGATGTTCGTGTACTTCATCGTGGCAGGTTTTCTTACATTTTTGCTGAGCTTTATTTTTCGGATCGCTATCGCTTACTTCGCACTGAAACAGCAATCGGAGAAGATACTGGCGCAAAAAAGCCAGGCCGAGCTGAACCTTTTGAAATCGCAGGTACAGCCGCATTTCCTGTTCAACACCCTGAATAACATTTATTACGAGGCCTATCGCGAGGCACCGCGTACGGCTAAACTGATTGAACGGCTATCGGATATTATGCGCTACTTCGTAGATGAAAGCCCGAAAGAAGAGGTATCGGTAGCTACCGAGGTACAATTTCTGGAGAATTATATCGTACTGGAAAAGATCCGCATCCGCCACGAAATTGAGCTGAACTTTATTAAGGATTGCAGCACCGATCTGCGTGTTCCGCCTATGCTTTTGATGACCTTTGTAGAGAATATCTTCAAACACGGCATCGACAAATCGAGCAGCGAGAACAGGATAGATATTTCCCTGAAACTGCACGACGGTTACCTTACTTTTGAAACCCGCAACCGCATTTACGACAAAGCAGGTGCAACCGAACATAGCGGCTTCGGGATCGAAAACCTGCGCAAACGGCTAACCATTCTATATGGTACTGATTTCGAGCTAAAGATCAATGATACCGGCGATCATTTCACCGCGTTCCTAAAATTCCCCGTAGCATGAACCTGAGCTGTATCATAGTTGACGACGAACCAAACGCAGTAAACCTGCTGGAAATTCTCATAGCCCAGAACACCAAATGGCAGCTGATGGCCAAATGCTACGACGCCATCGAGGCCATCGCTTTTTTAAAGGACAATAAGCCCGACTTCATCTTCCTCGATATTAACATGCCTCAATTGAGCGGTATGGAATTAGCCGGCTTGCTTTCGAAAGATACGCGCATTGTGTTCACCACCGCTTATTCTGAATACGCCGCAGAGAGCTATACCTTTCAAACCATCGACTATCTGCTGAAGCCCATCACCCTGAAACGTTTCCTGGAAGCTGCGCAAAAAATAGAAGCTTATTTCACCTTTCATACAGCCAATGCCAACATCCTTTCATCGGCTACGAATGAGTATTTCTTCGTAAAATCGGGCAAGGTGCTAAGGAAGATCTTATTGGAAGATATCCAGTATTTTGAGGGTGAAAAGGAATATGTGCGCCTGGTAACGCCTGCCGAACAGCTATTGATCTACCGCCGGTTAAAAGAAGTTGATGAACAACTGCGGCCGCCGTTCGTGCGGGTGCATAACTCATATATTGTTAATACCAAACAAATCATCAAGATACAGGACAATCATATTTACATCGCCAATAAGCAGATCCCTGTCAGCGAAAAATTTAAGGATAAGTTTATGATGGTGATCAGTCAGCGGTTGTTTTAATAAATCAACTCTGTGCACACTGTAAATACCTCTGCGCACGCTGCGGCAAAAACAACCGCGGAGAACGCAAGAAGACGCAGAGATACGGAGGTGTTGGGGCATATTATAATATATATTCTGAAAATTCTTCATATTTGCCGGTATGGCCAATATCTGCGTAGTTGAAGACGAACAAAAGGTTGCCGCATTCATCAGCAAAGGACTTGAAGAACAAGGCTACAGGATCAGCGTTGCACCCGATGGCATAACCGCAAAATCCATCCTGCAGCAACACGATTTCGACCTGCTGATACTGGATGTGATGCTGCCAGACATTAACGGTATAGAGCTTTGCCGCCAGATCCGGACATCAGACACCAAAACTCCTATCCTGATGCTCTCGGCTCTCGACCAGATCAATAATAAAGTATCGGGTTTAAAGGCCGGTGCCGATGATTACCTTGTCAAACCATTTCATTTTATCGAGCTGCTGGCACGTATCGAAGCCTTATTACGCCGCCAGAAAGCAGCCGACGATGCCGATCATATCCTCGTTTTCGACGACCTGAAACTGGACACCTGGAGCAACGTTGCAGAGCGCGCCGGTACGCAGATAGCCCTTACCGCCAAGGAATATACTTTGCTCGAACTGTTTATGCGCCACCCAAACAAGGTGCTTTCGCGTGAATACATTGCCGAGCAGGTGTGGAAGATTGATTTCGATACCGGGACCAATTTTATCGACGTGTATGTGAATTACCTCCGCAAAAAAATTGAGAAGGATTTTAAGGGGAAATTAATTCATACGGTTATTGGGATGGGGTACATTCTGAAGGGAGAAAAATGAAAATAAAAAACCGCCTTTCGTTATATTTTACGGCAATAAGCACCATCGTGCTGCTTATTGTTCAGGTGGTTATTTGCATTGCTTTTAACTCGTTTATCCGGTCTACGTTTTACGAGGAACTGATGGACCGCGCAGGCGTTGTGGCCAAACTTTACCTCGAAGCCGACGAGATCTCGCCCGACTCCCTCAACCAGGTAAAACAAAACTACCTGCATACTTTGCATGATGAAGTGATCCGTGTGTACGATGAAAAAAACGCGGCATCGTTTATCAAAGACCGTAACCGGTATTGGTCGAGCGTTACGATCAACGAGGTGCGCAAAAATAAGCAGATGGAGTTTACCGAGGGGCAGCGCCAAACCGTTGGTATTTACTACAACGACAACCAGGGCAATTTTGTGATCCTGGTTTCGGCGGTGGATGTACAGGGAATGAAGCGTATGCAGGACCTCATTAAATCGATGGCCGTTTTGCTGATATGCGTAACCGCGGGCCTGTTTTTGATAAGCCGCTGGTTCGCCCAAAAAACACTCGAACCGCTGGATGAGGTTGTTAAACAGATGCGCCTGGTACGGGCAGGCGACCTCAGTCTGCGGGTTGACGAAGGCAATGGGAAGGACGAGATCAGCGCACTGGCTTACAACTTTAACCGCCTGCTGGCTCACCTGCAAAACACATTCGAGCTGCAGCAAACCTTTGTGGTGAATGCCTCACATGAACTGCGCACACCCATCACTTCTATTATCGGCGAGATAGAAATTGCGTTGAACAAGTTACGTACGCAGGAGGAATATGCCGATGTGCTGCAATCGGTACTGGCAGATGCGGGCAGGCTGAATGAAACCATTACCAGCTTATTGGAACTTGCAAATGCCGACATGGACTATACCCGGCCGGCCTACAAACCGGTAGCTATTGACGATTTGATATGGGAACTGAGCGACTATTGGAATCACCGTATGGGAAAAGGCATGTTCGCGGTCAATATCCTAAACCTGCCCGACGACCAGGAGCAGCTCCAGGTATTGGCCAACAGATCGTTACTTACCATTGCGTTCAACAACATCATTGGCAATGCCTTTAAGTTCTCTGAAAATAAAAAAGTGCAATGCGAGCTTCATGCCGATGAACACCGCATTGTTATCAAGATCATAGATCAGGGCGTGGGCATCATGCCTGAAGAATTAGAGAAAGTTTTTGAATCGTTTTACCGCGGCACCAATGTAACCGGTTTTCACGGCAGCGGTATAGGCTTGTATGTTACCGGCAAGATCATCCAGTTGTTCAATGGTAAGATTGATATCGATTCCATCCCCGGCGAAAAAACGATATTTACGATTACCTTTAACCGGTGACCGTACCCCGCACAGCAGGTGCACACTTCTCAAACTTGTCACCGTTGCACTGTTTCGCACAAACATGATACAAATTTTAGCCAATTCGCTGTTTCATCTCAAACAGCAAAAACAATTTATTAAGGCTGAAAAATAATTTTCTGTATTGACTTATTATGCCAGCTACGGGCGGCCCCATAGGGGCGAATATTGGTAGAAAACATAAACCCCACCTCCATCCGCTCCGTAGGCGCGCAACCTCGAGAAATATGCCCCCAAACGCATTTTCTGAACGCGGGTCGGGTTACGTACCTGACGGCACGAAAAATTTGATGTAATATTTTTCTACCGATATTACGCTCCTAAGGAGCGGGTATGAATAGTTGACAAATCCTCATGCAATAGGCAATTTTACAAATGGCAATACCGCCGCCTAACGGCCCCATCGGGCAATGTCATTAAGTTAAGCTCCGAAAAACATTTTGGTCGCCTCATCCCAAACCCTTCTCCAAAGGAGAAGGGCTTAAAATCAAAGGGCGAAGCTCAAAGTCCTCTCCTTTGGAGAGGATGCGGGAGGGGCTTCGCCGTTTAGGTGAGGCAAGCAACCGGCTAATGCAGAGAAATTATTCCTTATAAGCTTAAGTTAATGACATTGCCCAGCGGGGCCAAATATTGGTAGAAAAAGCACAATACCCCTTTTCTACCGATATTACGCTCCTAAGGAGCGGTATGAATAGTTGACAAATCCGCATGCAATAGGCAATTTACAAATGACAATACTGCCGCCTAACGGCCCCATCGGGGCCAAATATTGGTAGAAAAAGCACAACACCCCTTTTCCGCTCCTTTAGGTGCGGCACCTCGCGAACTATTCCCCGCGTTAAAATTCGGGGATAGCTCTGTAGGTGAAAATTCAATATATTTAAGCGACTATTATGACTACCCTGAATTCTCTTTTCCGATCCATAAATATCAAACTGAGTTTTAACAAAGTAACGGTATTGCATTGCCCCAAATGCAATAGTTCCGATATAACTGTGAAAAGTCCGTTAAAATACCTTTTCAGGTTAGGCATTTGCATGTTATTATTTACGTTTTGTTATTTTGATTATTTAGTGTTAGCTGAAGACAACTTTACTGGGTTATTCGCATTGGCCTCGGTGATAACCAGTGGAACATTTTTATGCATAGCGCTGCCTTTGAGCGTTTATTCTATCATTCAATTATTCAGGATCCGCCAAACCACCTATATCTGCCACAACTGCAAAAACAAATTCTATTCAGGCATCGTCATTGAAACCCGCGACGTAGAATTCCTGATAGCGGATATTAAAAAACCGCACCTCGCCGCCAAACGTCATTCCTGACTTCCCTCTTCCTCAAAATTCTAATCTCTTTCTAATCCCGGTTTAATTTCCCTCTAATACGGCTTGTATAATTTTGTGCCCGTTAAGTTATACCATGTCTAAAAAGCTCGTTCTTGTTACCACAATATTTTATTTAGCGTTGTCGGCCGGCGCCTTAAAGGCACAGGCGCAGGGAAGCGATACGTTAAAAGTTACGCTGAAACAGGCCGAAGAGCTGTTCCTGAAAAACAATCTTCAGCTTATTGCCCAGCGTTACAATATCGATAATGCCAGCGCGCAGGTTATCACCGCACGGCTGTTCCCTAACCCCGATTTTAATTACGCTAACGGCATCCATTCTAACGATGCTACCGAAGGCCCGGCTTACAAGGATCATTCATTCGGCATTTCACAGCTGTTCACCACCGCGGGGAAACGCAATAAAAATATCCAGCTGGCTAAGATTGGTGTCGATCAGGCTAAATATCAGTTCTTCGACCTGCTGCGCACGCTGAAATTTACCCTGCGCAGCGATTTTTATACCATTTACTTCCAGCAGCAATCGGCCAAGGTTTACAGCCAGGAGATCAACTCCCTGGCAAAGGCGCTTACCGTTTTTAAAGAGCAGTATGCTAAAGGCAACGTTGCACAAAAGGAAGTACTGCGCATCCAGTCGCAGCTGTACACCCTGCAGGCCGAATACAACAACCTGCAAACCGGCATCGATACCGTACAAAGTGAATTTAAACTACTCACCAAAACACCCGCTGCTACGTACGTGGTGCCGCAGCCTGACGATAATTTCGATGGGAAGAATATTGTTGCAGGTGTGGCTTATCAAACCCTGCTCGATTCAGCCTTTGCAAACCGTTATGATCTGAAGCTGGCCAAAACCACTGTCGATTACAACAACATGAACCTGCAGCTGCAAAGAGCGACAGCCGTTCCCGATGTTTCGCTGTCACTCAATTATGATCGTTTGGGCAGCTACGGTACAAACTTTTTAGGAGCCGGGATTGGGTTTAGCCTGCCGTTCTTCAACCGTAACCAGGGCGGCATCAAGCAGGCCCGTATTGCCATCGATCAAAGCAAGGTGCAACTGCAAAGCCAGCAGGATAAGGTGGAAAGCGACGTTGCCACCAATTACAAAAATGCCTTACGGTTGGAAAACCTTTACAATAGTTTCGACCCGGCCTTTAAGGATGACTTTAATCACCTGATCCAGGAAGTGTTCAAGAATTACGAGAAACGCAATATCAGCCTTTTAGAGTTCCTTGATTTTTACGATTCGTATAAAACCAATACACTGCAATTAAACACGCTGCAACTGAACCGTGTCACCTCGCTCGAGCAGCTGAACTATGTTACGGGCACGCCTTTCTTCAATAAATAATCACACAGCAACTATGTACACCAGATATAAAATTATAACTCTTTCTATCACGCTTGCACTATCGGGCCTGGCACTGCAAAGCTGCCATCATACAGACGATGCGCAGGAAAAAGACACCCGCTTTCAGGTTACCGACAGCCTCATCAACAGCCTGCTCATCGATACCGTGAAGGAGGCCAGCGCCATTTCACAGATCACCCTTACCGGCAGTATCGCTCCCGACGAAAATAAAATGGTAAAAGTATATCCTTTGGTGAGCGGCGTGGCGCAGGATGTTCATGTGCAATTAGGCGATGTGGTGCAGAAAGGCCAAACACTCGCCATTATGCGCAGCGCAGAAATGGCCGGCTTTACCCGCGATTACGTATCCTCGGAAGCGGATGTTCGGAACACCAAACGAATCTACGAATCGACGCAGGAGATGTACCAAAGCGGCCTTGCATCTCAAAAAGATCTGGAGCAGGCACAGTCTGATTATCAAAAGGCACAGGCCGAAAGCAAACGTGCCGGGGCAGTGGTGTCTATCAATAAAAGCAACGCCAATGGTTATGAGGTGAAAACGCCTTTAACCGGCTATGTGGTAGAAAAGAACCTGACCAACAACACCCAGGTACGCGCCGACAACAGCCAGAATCTCTTTACCATTGCCGATCTGTCTACCGTTTATGTACTGGTAAACGTTTACGAATCAGACATATCAAAGATCCAGACCGGCGATCCGGTGAAGATCACTACGTTATCGTACCCCGACAAAGTTTTTGACGGAAAGATTGACAAGATCGACAACATGCTCGACCCTGATAACAAAGTGATGCATGCCCGTATCAAAATAGAAAACCCCGGTAACTTGCTGAAGCCGGGCATGTTCGCCAATATCCTGATCAAGGCAAAGTCAGGCGAGAATTTGCCCGAGGTAAGTTCACATGCCTTAGTTTTTGATAACGATAAAAATTATGTGATCGTGGTGGATGGCAAGGCCAAAGTACATGTACAACCCGTAACCGTAGCCAAGACCGTGGAAGACCGCGCCTACATTGCCGGTGGATTAAAACCCGGCGACAAGGTGATAGCTTCAAGACAGGTTTATTTATACGAATCGTTGAAAGATTAATTGGACGAATTTCGGATTTCGGATGTTCGATTTCGGAATTTGAAAAGAAAGGTAAGAGAAATATACGCGGATCGAACATCCGGAAAAAATAAATCCGAAATCGAACATCCGATATCCGAAATTAAAAGATGAATAAATTCATAAAAAATATACTTTCATTCGCGCTCCGCAACAGGTTCTTCATCTTCTTTGTGACCGCCCTGCTTGCCGTTGCCGGGTACATCAGCTTTAAAACCATCAGCATCGATGCGTTTCCGGATGTCACCAATACATCGGTAACCATCATTACGCAATGGCCCGGCCGCAGCGCCGAGGAGGTTGAAAAATTTGTGACCCGTCCTATCGAGATCGCCATGAACCCGGCGGAGAAAAAAACCAGTATCCGCTCGTCGTCGCTGTTCGGGCTATCGGTGGTTAAAGTCACTTTTGATGACGATGTAGATTATAATGCGGCACGTTTACAGATCAACAACCACATTGGCGATGCCGATCTGCCCGATAACGTGAACCCATCGATAGAGCCGCCTTATGGTCCTACCGGCGAGATCTACCGTTTTACGCTCACCAGTAACCGCAAAACCGTAAAGGAATTAAAAACCATTGAAGATTGGGTGGTCGACCGCGAACTGAAAGCCGTTCCCGGCGTTGCCGATGTGAACAGTTTTGGCGGTGAAGTAAAAACTTACCAGATCACCATCAATCCCGAAAAGGCAGTTCAATATAACGTAACACCGCTGCAATTATATGAAGCCGTATCGAAAAGTAACGTGAACGTGGGCGGCGATGTGATCGACCAAAACGGGCAGGCTTACGTGGTGCGCGGCATCGGTTTGCTGAACAATATCGACGAAATAAAAAATATAGTTATCAACAATATAAAAGGAACACCTATATATGTAAAAACTATAGCAGAGGTTACCGAGTCATCTTTGCCACGTTTGGGACAGGTTGGAAGAGACAAAGATCCGGACGTTGTGGAAGGAATTGTGGTAATGCGTAAGGGAGAAAACCCGAGCGAAGTGATCAAAAATCTGAAATTAAAGATTCACGACCTCAACACCAAAATATTACCCGACGATGTTAAGCTGAACACCTTTTACGATCGCGAGAATCTCGTGAACTTTGCTACCGATACCGTGCTGCACAACATGGCTGAGGGTATCATCTTCGTAACCGTGATCGTGTTCCTGTTCATGGCCGACTGGCGGACCACGCTCATCGTATCGCTCATTATCCCATTGGCGCTATTATTCGCATTTATTTGCTTGAAACTGAAGGGCATGTCGGCTAACTTATTGTCGATGGGGGCTATCGACTTTGGAATCATCATAGACGGCGCAGTGGTAATGGTGGAAGGCATCTTCGTGATCCTCGACCATAAGGCCAAAGAAGTTGGGATGGAGAATTACAACAAAATGAGCAAGCTGGGCCTCATCAAAAAGGCCTGTTTGGTAAACGGTAAAGGCATCTTCTTCGCCAAGCTCATCATTATCACCGGTTTACTGCCCATTTTCAGCTTCCAGAAAGTAGAAGGCAAAATGTTCTCGCCATTGGCCTGGACGCTGGGTTTTGCCTTGCTGGGTGCCGTGATCCTCACGTTCACCTTTGTACCGGCGCTTGCAAGCGTGCTGTTGAAAAAGGATGTAAAGGAAAAACATAATATTTTTGTGGAAGCCCTCACCAATGGCGCCATGCGTTTTTACTCGGTTTGTTTCCGGGCGCGGCAAGTAGTATTTATTATCGCCATTACCGCACTGGTGATCAGTTTAGGCTGCTTTAAGTTATTGGGTACCGAGTTTTTGCCGGAGCTGAACGAAGGCGCTATTTACGTACGCGCCACCGGTCCGTTAAGTATTTCGCTCAAAGAATCTGTAAAGATGGCGAACGAAATGCGCAACATCTTTTTAAGCTTCGACGAAGTAAAGCAGGTGATGTCGCAAACCGGCAGACCGAATGACGGCACTGACGCTACCGGTTTCTACAATATTGAGTTTCATGTGGATATTTATCCTGAAAGCCAGTGGAAACGCAAGGAAACCAAAGAGGAATTGATCCAGCGGATGCAGGAAAAGCTGAAATTTTATCCCGGCATCGACATTAACTTTTCGCAGCCCATTTCTGATAACGTAGAGGAAGCGGTTTCAGGCGTAAAAGGCTCTATCGTGGTTAAAATGTTTGGCGATGATTACAAATACATCGAAAAACAGGAGGTAAATATTTACAGTATCCTCAAAAAGGTTGACGGGATCCAGGACCTCGGTATTTTGCACAATGTGGGTCAGCCGGAATTACAGATAGACTTGAACCAGTCTGAAATGGCGCAGTATGGCGTTACGGCAGCCGATGCCAACGCTGTTATAGAAATGGCCATCGGCGGTAAGGCGGTAACGCAAATATACGAAGGCGAAAAGAAATTCGATCTGCGCATCCGTTATCCGGAAGACTTCAGGAACAATGAACTTTCCATCGGCGATTTGCGCGTACCTACGCTGAGCGGCAATACGGTTCCCCTGCGTGAGATTGCCAATATTAAACGCACTACCGGTATCAGCATGATCTACCGCGACGACCACCAGCGTTACGGAGCCATCAAATTCTCTATCCGCGGCCGTGATATGGGCAGTACCGTTAAGGAGGCGCAGGACAAAGTGGATGCAGCTATCAAATTACCCAAAGGCTACTCGCTGCAATGGGCGGGCGATTTTGAGAACCAGCAACGTGCCACCAAGCGTCTGAGCCAGGTAGTACCCATCAGTTTATTGGTCATCTTCTTTATCCTGTTCATCCTGTTCGGCAATTTCCGCGACTCATTACTGGTATTGAACAACGTGCCGTTTGCCATCATGGGCGGCATCCTTGCATTGCTGATCACCGGCGTGAATTTTAATATTTCGGCAGGTATCGGGTTTATCGCGTTGTTCGGTATCTGCGTGCAGAACGGCGTGATCCTGATCTCGAAGTTCAAGGCAAATATCACCGAGCTGAAACACCACACCACCTGGACGTCATTTGCCGTAGCCCTGAAAGCCGGCGTTGCCGACAGGCTGCGCCCGGTGGTAATGACGGCAATGATGGCCGCCATAGGCCTGCTACCTGCGGCCATATCGCACGGTATTGGCTCTGAGGCCTCTAAACCGCTGGCTATTGTGGTTATCGGCGGACTCATCACAAACACCATCTTCAACCTGTTTGTGTTCCCAATTGTGTTCTTCTGGTCGTACCGCAAGCGCGTTGAAAGCGGCGCCGTGATCAGAACCAAAAACTGACATTAATACCCCTATATTTATATTGATGTACCGACGGTGGTGCAGCGTAAAGCTGCACCATCCGGAGGTGATTTTGAAGAGAGTCGGAAAGACGGAAAGACCGGAAGTCCGGAAGACAGAAAGAATAATTACTTCCCGCCTGTCATTTCGGGCATAGCGAGAAATCTTAGACGCCTTGTATTCGGACTATGCATTAGCGCCAATGCACCGGCGCTAATGGCGCTTTTATAAGATTTCTCGCTCTCGCTACCCGTGACAAATTAAATTGAACGTGCAGGTGGGTGTCATCCTGAGCTTGTCGAAGGGCGACGTGCGCAATGGCCAATGTCCGCGCGCTAAGCATGGTGTACAAGCCCCGCGCTCATCCTTCACTTCGAGAACCTCGGTGCAAGCTTGTACCTCAGCATTACACCCATCTTTTGTCATTTCACCTTCAGAGGCCCCGGATTTTATAACTCAGAATGACAAAGATTATTTGATTCTCAACAATCCGAAATCGAAATCCGAAATCTACCTCACTCACTCCTCAAACTCACAATCGGATTAGCCATAGCCGCTTTAATTGTTTTAAAGGCGATAGTCGATAATCCCGTCACGAGCCCTGCCGCTAAGGCCACCGCAAACATCCACCAGCTGATGGCAATACGATAAGGGAAATCCTGCAGCCATTGATTCATAAAATACCAGCTTAACGGCAGGGCTATCGCATTGGCTATCAGCAGCAATTTAAAATATTGTTTTGCAAATAAGCCGACTATTCCGGCAACGCTTGCTCCGACCACCTTCCGGATGCCTATTTCCCTTTGCTTTTGTGCCACTGAATAAGTTATCAATCCCAACAACCCCAGGCATGATATAAAAATGGCGATCACAGTGAACGAACTCATCATTTGCTGCTGGCGCTTGTCCTGATCATAATCTGATTGGAAAACACCGTTCAGGAAGCCGAACGAGAACGGCGTTTGGGGGTTGAGTTTCTTCCATTCGTCTGACGTGTATTTAACCACATCATTTACGTGCCTTCCGTCAATTTTAGCGACAATGGTAGTGCACCGCAGGGGGTTAACATTCATAATAGCACATGGGCCAATAGTAGCATGCAGCGAAAAGTAGTGGTAGTTCTTAACTACACCCGCCACTTTATATTTGTAAATGATACCGTTATGCAGGTGCGAAACAAATTTACCCGGCGCAGTATTGGCGTCGAACCCTAAAAGTTTAGCCGCTTCTTCATTCAGAAGTATTTCCCTGCCAAAATCGTGCAGTTCCGAATCCTCCTGCATATTGGTGTTGGTAAACACCTGCGGACTAAAGTTAGTACCAGAAATCAGTTGCAGACCAAGCGTTTTTACATAATTCTCGTCGGCAAAATCAAAAAAGACGATCTGTTTATCGGCGATTGTTCTATCTGATGCAAACAGGTTCATATCTCCCGACACCAGGGGCGCCGTTGCCAATGTTACCGATTTGAAATTCACATTGCTTCTCAGTTGATTCAACAATAACATACTGTTGCGCTGAGCCTGTTCGCCATTGAGGGTAAGCACCAATTGCTGATCCTGATCAAAGCCCGGTTTGGAATTGATCATAAAGTGCAGTTGGTACCAGATCACCACCGTGGCAAACACCAGGCAGGTAGAAATGATGAATTGCGATATGATCAATACTTTACGGATACTGAACGCTCCTGCCGAATCAGCCACTTTTCCCTTCAGCACTTTTACCGGGCGGAATGCAGAGAGATAAAAAGCCGGATACAATCCCGCAGCTAAACCCGTCAGCAATGCAATGAGCGTGAGCCACAAAATGAGGGTACGATTCTCTTTATCAAAGAATGACAGCGTTTGTGCCGTAAGGTTATTGAATACCGGTAAGGCTAAAAATGCAAGGCCAGCAGCAATTAGCAGTGCGCAAATGCTGATGGCCACAGTCTCGATCAAAAACAGGTAACGGATAGAACCCTTGCCCGCACCCATCACCCGCCTCACGCCAACCTCACGCGCACGGCTGATAGCCTGTGCGGTAGTCAGATTCATATAGTTAATGCAGCCCAATGCCAGTATAATCAGCGCTATTGATGCCAGCAGGTACAGGTATTTGATATTCCCCTGCTTGTAGGCCAGGTAATCCTGAAATCGCGATGAATGCAGATGAATATCGTTCAGCGCCTGTAGCTCATTGGTGATTTTATCGCTATGCTCCCGCATTTCAGCACCGGCATGGCGTATAAGATAGGCGTTCAGCTTTTTGGTGAGTTGCTCCGGGTCGGTGCCGTGCTTCACCTTGATGTAGGTATAAAAGTTGTCGTTCACCACCCAGCTGTTATTGTTGGCCATTTGCTCACGAATATGATCGCTGTTGTTGGAAGCGAAGAAGTCGGCCCTGATGTGATTTAAAAAATCTTCCTTAAAAACACCGCTGATGGTATAAATGGTAGGTCCCGCCTTGATGGTTTTGCCGATAGGCGATGCGTTTTTAAAGAGCTTTTGCGCCAGTGATTGAGAAAGAACAATGGTATTTGGCGCAGCGAATGCAGTTTTGCGGTCGCCCTGCAAAAAATGGAACGACAGCACATCAAAAAACTGCGGATCAACCCAATAACCAGAATCCTGAATATATGGAGCAGCGTCAGCAGAGCCCTGCACCTGTACGATAACTGAACCATTCGTTGGGTCCATGCGGGTTACCTGTTCTATCTCCGGAATTTCAGCCTTCAGGTATTTAGCGTAAGGCAAACCAACTGTTGGCGCCTGACTGTCGCCTTTAAAAATGGAAACAATCCGGTAAATGTCGTCGCGGTTATCAAATCCTTTGTCGAAGCTTAGCTCGTGCTGCCAGTACAGAAATACCAGCGCACAACAGGTTAACCCTATGGCGAGGCTGAAAACATTAATGGCTGTTGTGGTTTTGCGCTTCCAAAGGTTGCGCAGGGCAAGTTTCAGGTAGCTTTTGAACATACTTAACAGGACTGATTATCAAATATAATTGAATGATAAATAGCCCGTTGGTATTTAACAGATTTTAACGGGATTTAACATTTACCGGGGAGGCCATAGTGATGTTGTTGGGGATAAAGGCGAAGGCAAAGGCCTGCGAAGTTTTAAAAACGAAGACTCTTTATCTGCTGAAATACCAGTGCTGTGTGCCTTTTGTAACAACGCCGTTCTCATCTGTGGACGAACTGATAAATACTATTTCCAGGTTATGCACAGTCATCATTGATATTGTCCAATGCTGCGTTTCTGCAGGAAAAGTAAGCCCGCTATACGTGAATGCCGGATAGTTCATATCTAACTTATCCCCCGTTACAGAATAAGTAATTTGGATCGTAGTTGATGGGAAAGAACCAATTTGTGGAAAATAGTCGATACCGGTAGCATCAGAATTAAATTGCCGGTAACTGCCATCAGAGGTTGATTCGTTATGGGTATCTGTAATATTACCATTTTGCGAATAAACCACCTTCAGAGAATCTTCATTCCATTTTCCTACAATGCTTATTTTATTTACAGGTGGGGGTTCAGACTTTTTGCTGCATGCAACAAGGCATAGCAGGGTTATGCTTAGGCAAAGTATGGCAGGCAGTCTTTTCATTGATAAATACGGTAAGATGATTTTCAGTAAAAATAAATTATGGGAAATTGTACAACCACGCAAAATATTGCGTCTCTACAAAAACATAAGATTACGATACCGTAATCTCCCCCCTCAAATCCGTTTCCAGATACTGCTTTACATCCGTTGGATTATCAAACTGCCCCAACAAATACATCATCTTGGTCACTGCCGATTCATAGGTCATATCATAACCGTTAGCCACGCCAATGTCTTTCAATTGCTTACTGGTTTCGTAACGGCCTAATTCAACGGTGCCTACTTTGCATTGTGAGATATCGAGGATCACTTTACCGTTATCTATTGCAGATTTCAGCAGGTCTACAAACCATTGGTCGGTAGTGGTGTTGCCGGCACCGAAGGTTTCCATTACGATGCCCCGCACGTCTGACGAGAGGATGGTTTCCACCACCTTGGCGCTGATGCCCGGATACAGTTTCAGCACCGCAACATCGCTTACAACGTTCTTATGCACCTTTAATCCTTCGCCTTCCTTGGGGTGACGGATATCATTGGCGCTGAAACGCAGATGCACGCCCGATTCGGCCAGTATGGGGTAATTGGGCGAGCGGAATGCCTCGAATTTCGATGAATTATATTTGAACGAGCGGTTTCCCCTGAACAGTTTGTAATCAAAATAGATACAAACTTCGGGTACGCGGGCTCGGTCATGCTTTTTGGCTTTGGCTATCTCGATGGCCGTCATCAGGTTTTCCTTCGCATCGGTACGGATGGCGCTGATAGGCAATTGGGAACCGGTAAATATAACGGGCTTGCCCAGGTCCTCGAGCATAAAGCTGAGTACCGAGGCCGAAAACGCCATGGTATCCGAGCCGTGCAGAATCACAAAGCCATCAACATCGTCGTAGTTCGACTCGATAAGCGTGGCGAGTTCGCGCCAAATTTCAGGATTCATGTTCGATGAATCGATGATCTGCTCAAAGGAGTGTACCTTAATTTTGCAATTCAGTTTCTCCAGTTCGGGCACGTTATCCATTATCTGCTCAAAATTGATCGGCTTGAGCGCCTTGGTCACGGGGTCGCTCATCATACCAATTGTCCCTCCGGTATAAATGATCAATATCTGGCTCATGTGCATTAGGTTGTAAAAAATAAAGCTATCAAAAATATCGGTTTATACACCAAATACCTTTTTCGAATTTTCTGTGGTGACAGCGGCCACAGTTTCAAGGTCTGTATGGTGCAGTTCGGCAACTTTTTGAGCCACGTAGATGAGGTACGAGCTTTCATTTTTTTTGCCGCGGTACGGAACCGGCGTAAGGTACGGAGAATCTGTTTCTAAAACTATATGTTGTAAGTCGACTTCAGCAACCACTTTATCCAGTCCCGAATTCTTATAGGTCACCACACCGCCTATACCGAGGTAAAAGCCGAGACCAATAACCTTTTGTGCCTGCTCTGCAGTTCCGGTAAAGCAATGGAAAATGCCAAACAGATCGTCGCCCCGTTCCTCTTCCAATACGGCAAAGACCTCCTCAAAGGCATCACGGCAATGAATAACGATAGGTAGTTTCAATGATTTAGCCCAGCTGATCTGCTGCTTAAAGGCTTCTACCTGCTGCGGCAAGGTGGTTTTATCCCAATAAAGGTCGATGCCTATTTCGCCTATCGCATATATTTTCTTTTCGCCGTAAGCGGCTTTGATCTGTTGCAATTCAGCTTCCCAGTTTTCCTTTACATCGCAGGGATGCAGGCCAAGCATGGGGAAAAACATTTCGGGATACGCTTCCTGCAGCGAATAAACCATCGGTACCGATGCCGCGTCAACGTTTGGCAAAAATAAGCGGGTAATATCATTCTCCCGGCAACGCTGTATCATTTCGGCACGTTTGCTTTGCTCCGTTTCGTAATACAGGTGGGTATGTGTATCGGTAAGTACCATGCTGCAAAAATAGAAAAGCCTCCGGGGTTAT
>DATCQV010000236.1:0-2385 GCA_036569325.1 Mucilaginibacter sp.
CCCTGGAGCAGGATGTTGAAGAACATACAGATGAAACTCACGTCACCGTTAATCGTGAAGAAACTGAGGAAATAAAAAGCTC
The DNA here is from genome assembly GCA_036569325.1 of Mucilaginibacter sp. Lineage (GTDB taxonomy): Bacteria > Bacteroidota > Bacteroidia > Sphingobacteriales > Sphingobacteriaceae > Mucilaginibacter. The sequence continues at coordinate 83 of DATCQV010000236.1, forward strand.
ATTACCTCCGTACCAAATAACGAAGCTGCCATCGAAAGTAGGCAAGCCCGAACTTCATTTACATTCGTTTGCCGAATTGGGCGGTTGGGTGACAGACGTTGTCAAAACAGAAGGCCCTATCCATTTGGAGGAACTCATCCGCCGTATTGCCGACGCAGCGGGCTTATCGAAGGTTACATCGCGGGTAAAATATACCGTCACCCAGGGCGCTCAATATGCCAAAGACAACGGTTTTATCAAAGATAACGGCGAGTTCTTATGGCCTGCCGATATGGAAACCCCGGTACTACGTGACAGAAGCGCGCTTCCTGCCGCATCAAAAAAGATCGAATTGATCGCTCCGGAAGAGATCGATCTTGCTATTCAAAAAGTAGTCGAAGATGCCATTGGTATTCAACCCGCCGCCGCTGTTCCATTTATCGCTAAAACGCTCGGTTTTTCACGTGTAACCGAAGATCTGAAAAACGATATTCTTCATTTTATCGATCTCAGTCTTGCCAAAAAAAGCATTGTTCTTGATGGCGACTTTCTGAAAAAGAACGAAGATTAATATACGGCAAAGATTAACCGTAACAGGACTGCATATTGTCCTGTTACGGTTAAGTCATTAATAAGCCTTACGCTGCGTTTTGGGGGCGCTTTCCAGAGTTGGGTTTATTTTGGGGAAATCGTATTTACAATTCAGAATGATAGGTAAAGCCGCACGTCCTGAAGAATCCTTCAGTTTGGCGTTTACGTTGCGTTTGATGTTCGACATGCTTTGCCTCGACAGCACCCAATTCATCGGTACCTGGCGCTGGTTTTCAGTCAATGGTTCGTCGATATATGTTCCGGTAAAGCTTCTGTTCAGAAAGCGCTGCGATAGTTCGTTTAACTGCTGCACCGCCATGGTAGACCGGCCTGAGCGGGTGTTATATATTCCCGAAATCACCTCCGACAGCTCATTGCCGAAATTAATGGTGCTATTTTTATCAGCCGGATTGTCGCTGAACCTGAGGTAGATGACCACCGGGTAGATCTGCCTGCCCAACGGACTGTGCTTTATTTGTGTAAGCAATTCCAGCATGCTGCCGGCGCCTGTATTTTCGTAATAGCCACCGTCGATATAATGCAGCTTCCAGCCGAATGTTGTATCTTTTCCCGATGCTTTCTTTACCGTTTTTGTGCCCGACAACATGCCGCCGGGAGAAAATAGCGGGAAACGGCTGCTGAAATTTATAGCAGTACTATAGTTAAGGCCCTTACTTATCTTTCCACCGAGCAGATCGCGGCTTTCTGCAAAAATAATATTGCCGGGCGTCACGTTGGTTACCCACGCCTGGTTTCCCGATTCTACTTCTGTGGTGTTGATCATCAGCAATGGCAAAGGGCTTTTCGTCGCCGTATCGTAAGGAGCTAAGAAATTTCCGGCAAAGGTATTCTGCGTTTTGTCTTTCAGCAGGGTTTTGTATGCATATTCCCATGATTGTTCCAACCCTATTGCCCTGTCTAAGCGATTGATATGGAAGGGGATGAACAGGTTCAGCAGATCGCCGTAAAACATCTTGCCTATTACCGGAGAAAGAAAATCGTGTATAAAAAACCTTTGCGCCGCTGTGGTGTCTTCGCCGAAATCTTTGTTGAAATCGGCGGGCTTATTTATAAAATTGGTTGCATTATAATAGCCCAGGCCCAGGCTGCCGCCCGATACGCCCGACATGGCGTACACCGCCCGTTTAAAATTGATGTTGTGCGAGGCGAGCGTATCCTGCAGTTTATCCAGGAAAATTGCCGTATATGCTCCGGTACGCAGCGCGCCGCCTTCGGCACAAATAAAAACCACTGGGTACTTGCCCTTGCGCTGATAAAATTGGGCATCGCGGTCCATTTCTTTTTTATATTCGGTAAACCACGCTTCAAAATGCCTTTTAAAGGCTATCCGCGGCTTGGCAGGTTCGTTATTGTATCTAACCGGATGGTCGTTGTTGAAGTATGACGAGCAGAGGAACAGGACAAGCAGCAGTGCGCGTATCGAAAATATCTTTTTTCGCAGCAAGGCATAATCTATATACAGAACGCCTACGTAAATTCCTATCCAGCAGGCAAATGAGCCGCATAAAAGCCCCGGCGCAGCCATCCACTCGAACATATTTATATCACCCGGTATCAGGCTGATAAGCACTAAGATTACTATCGCCCCAAAAAACAGCGCCTTAACCTGCCGGTGCAGGCAATGATAAAAACTTAACGGAATGCTATATACCCAACGGAACGACGCCGTTTCGTCCTTGCCGCCGGTCTCAAATCTGCAAAAGTCAAAGCCA
>DATCQV010000237.1:0-7644 GCA_036569325.1 Mucilaginibacter sp.
AATCAAAGGGCTTTTTCTCAGAAAGATTCACGCTGTGACTTTCAAAGGATGGCTGCTAAAAATCACGCTATTCATCTTCGCTTTTACCTTAAATAAAATTGTATAACTAACAACTTGAGTTAATTAATCTTTGCATTAATAAGCTTTGATGCTTAAAGCAGCTTAGCCTTATCTTGTAGGCGTTCTAAATCTCATAAACATACAAGTTCATCACCAAATGCTTAAGTAATTTTTGATTTCTTATAAGTTCTGCGACATGCGGTTTCTGAATTATCATCGGGTGTCATGGCTTGTAAACGATCGGTTTTCGCCTGCCAACGCGGTATTGTTTGTGAAAGCTTTAAGTAAACCAAACATGCCTTTAAATTGGGTAACGATAGCTATTATTGATATTCGTAAATAATTCATGCAATTTAATTGGGATGTAAAATTGTATATCAGTGCCCAATAACTTATGTTTGTTTCTATCCGCTTGCGATATGAGAACATACCGACTGCTTTTTTTAATAGCGTTTCCTCTGTTCTCCTTTATTAAGGATGACCTGCCTTTAAAAATACAGGATGCACTGGTGGCCTATTATAAAACCCATCCGCGCGAAAAAATAAGTATTCAAACAAACCAATCATTTTATATTACCGGACAAACCATTTGGGTGTTTGTGCCAGGCGCTCGCTATGACGCTAAAAATAGACAGGTGTCAGCCGGCGCTAATGTCGAGCGGTCGGTCGCCCGATCTGATGGGCTCGGGGAAACGGCAGCCTTTCAGGCTTATATAGAAGGTGGTTCCGGCGCCTTTTGTGCTGTCGAACCAAATTTTGCCGTGTTGTAATTCGGTAAATTCACTGCATAGCAACAAACCCAGTCCGGTGCCTTTTTCATTTTTTGTGCCGTAGGTAGATTGGTTCTTAAGCGAAAATATATCTGCTTTCCGTTCATCGGCAATACCTACCCCTGTATCGGTTATCCGGATCTGCCAGTTAGGCCCCCGGAGTTCTGATGTCAGGGTTATTTCGCCTCCGGGCGGTGTAAACTTAATGGCATTGTTCAGCAGGTTGCGTACCACCAACTGCAGCATATTGGCATCGGCAACTACATAGGCACTTGCAGATAGTTCGTTTTTAAAGCCGATCAGTTTGTCGCCAGCAATTGCGGCCTGCACCATTATTACCGTTTTCAGCGTTTCGCTAAGGTTCAGTTCTTCCAGGTTAACCGAAACGCCCTCCATTTGATTCATTGTCCATGAGAGCAGGTTTGAAAGCATCTGCCCCGTATTTTTGGTTTTTTCCAACAGATCGTGTTCCATACCCTGTTTCTCCTCTTCCGATAATTTGTATTCGGTGAGCAGCTCCAGGTAATTCTGGATGGAACTAAGCGGCGCCCGTAGGTCATGCGCTACTACAGAGAATAATTTATTTTTGGTTTCATTGGTACGCTCCAGCTCTTCGGCTTTTTTTACCAGTGCAATGCGTTGAATATTATAGCTGTTGCGGATATAAAGCGTAACCGATGCGATGAGTAAGGCGATAAGAACGTATGAGTAACCGAAATCTACGAAGCGGTCAATTGCGCGCGGGTAAGTATTGGTTATAGTTTGCGGATTTCTGAACTCCATTACCAGTAGAAAACCCACTAAAACGATATTCAGCGGTATCCAAAACCAGAACTGGATCTTTGGCGCAATGGCTATTATCAAGAATAATGAAAGCAGGAAGATGAGCAGGCTCGGCCCGTTAATGCCCGAATTTTGTATGTAATTAATGGTAAAGAAAACGTTGCTTGACAGGCAATACAAGAAGAAGCCTGTGTTTAGCTTACCACGGTAACGTGAATAATAATAAATAAAAGCCACCAGCACGAACAGCATACCCATTAATACTGACAGCGCCGGAACGCCGATAATATAATTCAAGGGAATATTACATGCAATTGCCGCAAGAGAAACTATACAGGCCGCGTGAAAGATACGGGCCTCCATAGAGAATTTGTCTGCGTTCCCGGTCAAATTTTCTGTAAAGGCCTTAATTCTGTTGTACATACCCATCCTCCAATTCCATACGGTCAATTTTTTGATTGATCTGCCTTACAAGGTCGTCCAGTTCCCTTGCACATTTTTCCAGTGCGGTAAGACAATGATCGCGGTCTTTCTCATTGTCGGCATCCTTCAAAACAGCAACTAACCCTATAATGGTGCAAACCGGCCGTCGCAGCTCGTGAGAGTTTGACCATGCTACTTTTTGCAGCGCAACATGCTGAGCCAGTATTTTTTGCTCTTTTTCCTTTCTTTCGGTGATCACCGTTTCTACCGACATGAAAAACTGGAAATTACCATCCTCATTATAAATGGGCGATATGGTCAGTTGTGTCCAGTATGGCTCACCATTCTTTTTATAATTGATGAGCTCATCACTGAAGAATGCTTTTTGGTTCACGGATTCCCTGAGCCGCGCAATTGTTTCAGGATCAGTTTGGGGGCCCGGTAAGATTTCGCGGGGCGGTCTTCCGGCGATCTCGTTCAACGGGTAGCCGGTAAAATCGGTAAATGCCCTGTTGCACCAGGAAATAAGCCCGTCTTCCTTAACAATAAGCACCAGGTTATTGATCTTGTCGATAACGTGCGCCATTACCCGGTTTTCTTCCTGTGATTGCCGGATAAGCTCATAGTTAACCGCCAGTTCTTCGCTGAGTTCCTTCTCTTTCAAATAGGCTTCGCGCAACATTTTTTCATTGTGAACAATGGCGGTAACATCCGTTGCCATCACCATATTGCACGAGCGCCGGTCGAACCATACAGGATGTGAAACAATGGAAACTGTGAAAATCTCGCCCGATTTACGGATATGCCTCCACAGGCCCACTTCTTTAATGCTGTGAGAATCATTTTTAAGCGTCGCGTCGAGCGGGGCATTATCTTCAGCCGGACGAATATCCCTGATGGTCATTTTTAAAAATTCATCCCGGCTGTAACCATACTTCACAACGGCTGCGTCGTTTATGGCTATAAATGCCAGCGTACCTTTGTCATATATCCACATGGGATTGGGATTGGAATCGAACAGGTTGCGATATTGTTTTTCAGAACGTATCAGCCTGTATTGCTGTTTCCGTACCCGGCGGTAGAAAATAAATGCAGTAACTATAAATATGATCAAGTTATTGCCGCCGCGCAGCAATTCCAAATAATAAGAGGGCAGGGCATGCGCCCAAACCGAGATCAAAGCATCGCTGCAGAATGCCCAGGCCAGGCCTCCTAAAAACCATAAAACGGCTAACTTTTTGTACGATCCTCCTGTCATCCCCGCAATTCGCAAAAAAAATAAAACGTTAATTAATATGAAACAAATGATTTCCTTTTACGAAAAAATTGATATTTAGTTTACGGTAATAAAGAAAAAATAAGTTGTATTGTTAAGGCTTGATATGAACAATGTCCTATAACACTGCTATTTAATAATCATTATCTCATTCGCAGATCCTGGCATACGGAAATTCAAGTTTTACAGCGGTGCCCAACTCGGGTTCGCTTTCAACGGTTATTTTTCCGCCAAGATTTTCTACCTGCATTTTCGTCATAAACAGGCCCATTCCCTTGCCTTCCACACTTCTGTCAAATCTTTTATAAAGACCGAATAAATTTTTAAGATTTTTCTCTTCAATACCTTTCCCGTTGTCCTTGAAAATTATTTCAAACGCATCGCCGAGCCTCCTGGTCGATATCGAGATAACGGGTGCAATGCCGGGTTGTTTATATTTTATGCCGTTTGTTACCAGGTTGTAAAATATGCTGTGTATGTAACTTTTTACCGTTACTATCCTGTCAACGGCATCAAAATCAGTATTTATGGTAACATTTTCGGCCTGTATCAAACTATCAAGGCCGGTAATTAAGTCGGCAACCAGCATGCTCAACGAAAATGCTTCAACTTTTTCGTCCGTTTTACTGGTAACTTCCAGGATGTGGTTTATATCGGTGATGGTGCCGTCGAGGATATTTATCGAACTTGAAAGCGCCCGCTTTATATCCTGGCTCTCATTTATATCAAACTCAAAACTGTTTAACATATTCGAGAGCCCCATAATATTGGCAACGGGTGCCCTCAGGTTGTGCGATACGATATACGTAAATTGCTCGAGATCTTTGTTGCGGCGTACCAGGTCGCCGGTGATGCGGTCCCGTTCCATGTCTGATAATTTTCTGCCTGTTATATCATTAAAGGCTAAAATGAACCCAATGTTAGCCCCTTTCTTATCGGCAACGCCAACCCACCTTACATCATACCATTTAACCGATCCGTCGCTGAGGTTGTAACTGGTTTCATAGCTCACTATCCCTTCAATTAACACCTTTTCAAGGGCGTTCTTAACATTGGGTATCTTACTTTTCGGGAAAAAGCTGAACCCGCTTGCACCAGCTTTCAGCGGCTTGCCCGATTGCTCAAGACAGAGCTCATTTGCCTTGGTATTAAATGATATTATTTTATGTTCGGCATTGCAAAGCACATAAGCTATATCAGTATTTTCAAAAATGGTGCGAAGGTTTGCGTCTGCCTGCTGTTTGGCTTCTTCAGCTTTCTTCCTGTCTGTAATATCAATATGCAGCACTACTGCACCCTTTTTGGTTTTGTCGCTTAACGGTGCAACAATTAAATGAAACCAGCTTTCTTTTTTATTTGATGAGGCATATTCAATTGAAAATTCGGGAATAGTTCCTGCTATCACCTCTTTTATACCCCTTGCAATCTCCTTTCCGGTTTGTTCATCAACCCCGGTTGCTTTTTCTGAAATAGCCTGGTAACTGTAATCGATGCCGTATCGCGGTATTCCAAGATTGCTTGCTATCGTGAACTTGCGCCACGACTCATTTACGGCGATAATTTTTCCCGCCTGGTTAAGCAGCACAACGTTGGGGGGTAAGGCATTTAATATAGACGATTGCCGCTCGCTCGCCGCCTGCAGTTCTTCAACGTTTTTCTCTATTTCCAGTTGGGCCAGCTTTGAACGCGTTACATCCTGGTTAAACCCGATAATATAAACAGGTTTTCCGTTTTCATCCAGCTCAAATTCAAACTGGCTGTGCATGTATCTTATTTTGTTGTCCTTATCCAATATACGGCAGCCGGTTTGGGTCGGTTCAATATTCTTTAGGGCCTCTTTTAAGCTGTTTTCAACTTCAGCCTTATCATCAGGATGAATATTCCTTAAAAAGTTCTCATACGATGGCTCAACTTCGCCCTGTTCATATCCAAGCAATCTGTAAGTGCCGGCCGACCAGGCGGTAACATTATTGACCAGGTCAACCTTCCATGTTCCGAATTCAGCGATCGATTCGGCTTTTGTGAACAGGGCTTCGCTTTCTACCACCTTGTTCAGAAATAGCTGCCGCTCTTTTTCCGAGCGGTGTTTGTCGATCGCATTGATAACGGCGTTGGGCAGGCGCTGTAACCGGTCTTTCAGTATATAGTCAGACGCACCTTCCTTTATTACATTTACGGCAAACTCTTCAGAAACGGTTGATGTAATGAGGATAAACGGAATATCTATTTTGCTTTCCTTTAAAATTTTTAAGGCGGCAAGCGAATTGAACGACGGGAGCGAATGGTCTGACAATATTATATCGGGCTTAAATTCAGCCAGTGCGTTGCGGAATGCCTGTTCATTGTCAACTATTTTCTTTTCAAATTCAATAGCCGCTTTTTTTAAGGCTCTTTCAACTAATTCTGCATCGCTTGGAATATCTTCAAGATGTAATATTTTTAGCGTTTTTGTCATTATATATAGATCGTTATTCGGTAACCTGGTTGGTTATTAACCAATAAAAGCCAAGTTCAGACACTGCTTTGGCAAAACCTGCAAAATCAACCGGTTTTACCACATAGCTGTTAACACCCAAGTTGTAGCTTGTTATTATATCCTGTTCTTCTTTGGAAGACGTCATGATCACCACCGGAACAGTTTTAGTTAGTTCGTCGGCCTTTATTTGCTTCAGTACCTCAATGCCATCCACCTTGGGCATTTTAATATCCAGCAAAACAATCTTAGGCTTGTTTTCGATGCCGCGGCCGGCATATTCGCCCCTGGCGAAAATAAAATCGAGGGCGGCAGCGCCGTCTTTTACATGGTGCAATTTGTTTGCCAGATTTACCTTTGATAGCGCGCGGATGGTCATTTCTGCGTCGTGCGGATTATCTTCAGCAAGTAATATATCTATCTTATCGTTAATCATCATTTAAAGTTTTAGGTAGCCTGAAATAAAATGTGGCGCCGGCGTTCTCCCGGGCATCTGCCCATATTTCTCCCTTATGTTTTAAAATTATCCGTTTCACCAACGCTAATCCAACCCCCGAGCCCTCGAAATCCTCTATCGAATGCAGGCGCTGAAAAACGCCGAAAAGCTTATCGGCATACGCCATATTGAAGCCCGCACCATTGTCTTTAACATAATATACCGTACTTCGCTGTTCATCTTCAAATCCCACTTCAATTTCGGGTGTATCCTTTTTCGAAGTATATTTTATAGCGTTTCCTAAAAGATTTACTATTACCTGCTTCATCATAACCTGGTCGGCCCCGGCAGCAGGCAGATCATCAATAATAATTTTGTATTTGTCTTCGGGTTCCTGTTTCAGCAGTTCATCGGCAACATTCTCAACCAGCCGCTTCATATTAACCTGCGAGCGTACCAGCTCTTTTTTACCAAGCTTCGAAAACGAAAGCAGGTCGTCGATCAGCTGTCCCATCATGGTAGCGTTCGACATGATGTTCCTGATCATCCTTTTTCCGTTATCGTCAAGCTGGTTCTCATAATCCTCGCTCAGCATCACTGAGTAGCCATTAATAGCCCTTAGCGGCGTCCTCAAATCGTGTGAAACGGAATAAGAAAATGCCTCAAGTTCTTTGTTAACGTTTTCAAGCTGTGCTGTTCTTTCCTCTACCTTGTTTTCCAGCGTATCGCGCATCAGGTGTATTTCGCCGGCCATAATATTAAAGGCCGAAGCAAGCTTTTGCAGTTCATAGCTTCCATATAATTCGCCGATGACGAACGTGGAGTAATTGCCGCGCGAAATGGCTGCAGTGGCATCGGTCAGTATATTCAGCGGCTTTGTAAGATTCCGGCTCATTATCCACGCGGCGATTATACCTATGGCCAATAATATCACTCCGGCAACAATTATCCAGTTTACAAAACCGCTTAAACCGGTGAGCATGTTTTTTTGGGCTGATGCAACAACAAGCGTCCATTTGGTATGGGGGATAACCTGGGCCATTGCAATCATTTGCCCATCGGCTTCATCGGTATATTCCATCAGTTCGCCTGTCTTTTTTATGGTGAACGGAGCGCGCGGCAATGGTTTAACAAAATTTGTCCACAAGCTGCCGTCAGTGTTGCCAAAATAAAAAGTGGAACCTATGCCTACAAGCTGCGAAAGCTCGGCTACCGCCGCCGGGCCGGTAAGTAATGATTTCCACGACAGGATATATCCTATTGTCTTTTTACCGTCTGTAACCGGCGAAATTATAGGGAAATAAACGGCATTGTTTTGCCGGTATATCTTGCCCAGCCGGCTTTCTCCCATTTCGCTTTTGGCGCACGAGAACGCCTCTTCCATACTTATCTTTACATCCACATTAGATTTATCGGTGTGTAT
>DATCQV010000238.1:0-6934 GCA_036569325.1 Mucilaginibacter sp.
CGGTAACGTTATGCACTTTGTGAACAATGCTGAACAGTTGTTTTTCGCAAACGTCGAAACCTGTAGGGATCTCCGCTTTAACGAATTTCTTACCAATTACGCGCTCAATCTGGCGAATCTTGCCCAGCTCCTTTGCGTTGATGATGGCGATAGACACACCTGTTTTACCGGCACGCGCGGTACGGCCGCTGCGGTGGGTGTAGTTCTCTACCTCATCGGGCAGGCTGTAGTTAATAACGTGCGTTACGTCGTTAACGTCGATACCACGGGCAGCTACGTCGGTTGCAATTAACAGTTGCAGGCTGCGGTCGCGGTAACGCTTCATTACTTTGTCGCGTTGTTGCTGTGAAAGGTCGCCGTGTAAAGAATCGGCATTGTAACCGTCTTTAATTAACGACTCAGCAATTTCCTGGGTTTCGATCTTGGTACGGCAAAATACGATACCGAAGATATCAGGGTTAAAATCGACTATGCGTTTAAAAGCGGCATACTTGTCACGGGCACGAACAATGTAATATTCGTGTTCGATATTGGCATTACCGGTATTTTTTTCGCCCATGGTAAGCTCATACGGATCGGTCATGTATTTTTTCGCGATCCTGCGAACCTCAGTAGGCATAGTGGCCGAAAACAGCCAGGTCTTTTTCTCGTCGGGAGTGGTAGATAAAATATTGTCAATGTCTTCCTGGAAGCCCATGTTCAACATCTCATCAGCCTCGTCCAATACTACATATTTAACCTGCGAAAAATTGATCGCATTACGGTTAATAATATCCAGCATACGGCCCGGGGTGGCAACAACAATTTGCACACCACGCTTAATTTGGCGCAGCTGATCTGAAATACTTGCACCGCCATAAACAGCAACAACATGTACGTTGCTCATTTTTTTGGCGTAGTTCTTAATATCGTTCGTGATCTGCAAGCAGAGTTCACGCGTAGGGCACAATACAAGTGCTTGCGGATGATTTTCTTCGAAGTCCAGCAGTTCTAAAAGTGGTAGTCCGAAGGCAGCAGTTTTACCGGTCCCGGTTTGGGCTAATCCGACAAAATCGTTGCTGCCTGTTAACAATACCGGGATTGACTGCTCCTGGATTGGAGTTGGATTTTCAAATCCTAACTCAGAGATGGCATTAACAATATCATGACGGATCCCCAGATTAATAAATGGGTTCATGAATTTAAATAACGTATTTGGCTACATCGCCAAATCGGGCGCAAAGGTATGAAGTTTATTTTAGAAAGTCAATAGGGATTTTGATAATTGTTTTTAAGGCATACCGGGGACGAATAACGGTGGAGAAAGGGGCACTTTCCGGGTGCTTGATTGTCATAATTATACTTCACTCTGAAGGTGTTCGTTTATTCATTAAATTTGATTAAATACAATTTATCATGGACATGGGAGTAGCAGAAATAAAAAGCGAATTGATTGACCGGATTGAACATGCTGATGCTAATCAATTAACAGACTTGTACGGTTTAATAGCAAATTATTTCGGCAGTCAGGTCGTTATAGGCGGGGAAGTTGATGAATTGAGCGATTATCAGAAACAAAGGCTCGAAACAAGCATCCAACAAGCTAAAGCCGGGTTGGGAACTCCAGCTATCGACGCAGTAAGAAAAGCCAGAAAAAAGTACGGACTCAATGGCTAAAGAAGTTATCTTAACTCCTACCGCTGAAGAAGATTTTGAAAAAGTTATCGATTACCTGAACGAAGTTTGGGGAGGATGGGTAACCGATAATTTTCTGGGCAAATTTGAAGAGATGTTAAATGCCTTGTCTGAAAGACCGGAGATGTATCAATTCGTCGATCCGGCTAAAAATATTCAAAAGTATACCCTGACGAAGTATAACACTGTTTACTGAAGAAGCCGAAACGGTTGTTTATATCCTTACGATTTTCGACGTTCGTCAAAATCCACAAAAATTGAGTTCAATATTTTAAACTCAATCCCATCGCCTTTCTTTTTATAAAAATTTAATCTCCCTTTAAATTTTTTATCCCTATCTTCATACTACCTAATTATCCAGCTACCTCAACCTTTTCTACCATGAACACACTACAAAACGGATCAAGCGGCGGCGAGGTAATAATGCTTCAGCGCGCACTTTCATTACTGGGTTACAATTGCACTGTTGATGGCAGCTTCGGGCCCAACACACAAGCGGCAGTAGAACAATTTCAAACCGCACAAGGCCTCAGCGCCGATGGCATAGCCGGGCCGAACACCTGGAACGCATTAGACAGCCTGGCACCGCAAGGCATGGACATCTATCACAATGATTCCATTACCTGGAACAGCCTCTCGCCGCATATTCAGTTCGTGTATTGCAAATGCAGCCAGGGTGCTACCTATAAAGACCCCATGTTTACTACCAACGTTAATGCCGCTAAAGGAAAAGGGTTAATGACCGGCGCCTACCATTTTCTCACCTTTCAGGATTCGGCGCAGGCACAGGCCGATAATTTTCTGGCAGGTGGCTTCGATTTTTCGGCGCCCGGCTCACTCCCCCCCGCGCTTGATTTAGAATGGCAGGTTGGCAGTGATGATGCCGATACCGACGAGTTGAATCAATACATTACCGATAACCAATCGGCCTGTGTACAGATCATTGCCGACTGGCTCAATATAGTCTCCGCTAAAACTGGACGTACGCCGGTGATCTATACCGCCAAAGGCTTTATGAGCGAATATTTCAGCGGCATCACCCAATTTGGCGGCTATCCTTTATGGATTCCGGCTTATCAGCAACAGCAGCCCGGTTTGCCTGCAGGCTGGACAAGCTATGCTATATGGCAATATAACGATACCGCAACCATACCCGGTACCGACGGCGGCCTCGATCTTGATATTTTTAACGGAAGCCTGGCCGATCTGAAAAAACTGGCGTTGATCACCGGTTGACAGCCTTATTGCTTTATCGCTAAAAATCATTAATTTTCAACATGAAATTCAAAACCTTACTCTTATTAATGCTTGCCTTATGTGCCAGGGCGGGCTTTGCTCAGGACCTTAAAGCCATGATGGACACCACCCATTACGGTAAAAATGCTGCGGTAGGGAAGTATGCCGACATCCGCGGCTTTAAAATGTATTATGAGGTTTACGGGAAAGGCGAACCGCTGCTCATTATTCACGGCAACGGCGGTTCTATTAATAACTTCCTGTTCCAGATTCCGTATTTCGCTAAAAATTACCAGGTAATTGTAGCCGACAGCCGCAAGCAGGGAAAATCTGTCGATCACGCCGACTCCCTGAGCTACGAAATGATGACCGACGACCTGAATGCCCTGATGGATAAGCTCAGCGTAAAACAGGCCAACGTAATAGGCTGGAGCGACGGCGGCATAGAAGGCCTGATGCTGGCCATGCGCCATCCGGATAAAGTTAAAAAGTTAGCAGTAACAGGCGCCAACCTTTGGCCTGATACCAGCGCGGTTGATCCGTTTGTACACGATATGGTAATGAAGCAAAATCAGATCGCAGCAGATACCCTAAAGAAAATCAAAAACGTTACCCCCGAAATGAAAGACCAGGTAATGCTGCTTCATCTATTATCGTACGAGCCGCACATCAAACTGCAGGACTTAAAAAAGATCACCTGTCCAACGCTTGTGATAGGTGGGGACCATGATATATTGTTACCGAAACATACCATGCTGATCGCTGATAATATTCCTAATTCATACCTGTGGATATTACCAAACTCAGGCCACTCCACACCAATATTTTATAAGGATATGTTTAACCAGGTGGTCGGCGATTTCTTTGCCAAACCGTATAGAAAGATAGAGAAATACGGGAGGTTTAATTGAGGCGGCTTAGCCGCAGTTGATTGAGTTGGTTAAGTTGAATTGAGTTGATTGAGTTTGGTTTGCCCCCAACTTAATCAACTCAATTCAACTTAATCAACCTAAAAACTACCGCAGCCTGTCTGCCGATTTCACCAGCTTCTCATCCCCTTTAATCGCCCTGATGGCCAGCAATATCAGCAACATGCTTATCGACGACAGGAAAAGACCTATCCCCCAGTTATGCGTATCGATCTGTACACTGCCCATTACTCCTTTTGCCATTTGCGACAGCCAGAAACTATAGGCCACTATTAACACCAAAGTAAGGTAACCAAAAGTCATCTGCTGTTTACGGTTCTTATACAGAAAAATTATAACCAATGGCACCAGCGCTAAAACGGCTGTTGCAATGGTAATACCCAAAAAGGACCGGGTTTGGGTATTTTGTCCGTTCACATCCTGATAAACGCCGGTAACCATAATGGTAAGCGGCTTGCCGTCTACATAAACATTATGCGCCAGTGGAAACAGGAAAAGAGCAAACAGCGCCAGCGAGGCTAATAAAAGGTATATACTTTGTATGCGTTGTATCATAAAATTGAATTATATGAACAAATATATAATTAGTTTGGCTATTGTTTGCTTTGTTAGGTATTGAATAAAATGTTGTAATTTTATTCAATGATCCATCCCCTTGGTTTAAGCCGCTATGAGTAAACTTCCCTCTTCACTACAACCGAAAGATGTACATATCGACGATTCTTTGCTGAAAAAGATCTTTTTAGAGCATCTTAACTATATCTACTATGGCAAACGTCACCTGATCGATTTTTTTGTCGAGGTAAAGGAAATAGCCACGCTTAATGTTTTAAAGCACGCCATACAGGAAGGCATTGACGATGCCGGACGCCAGATAATGCATATAGACGATATCTACGGGGCGATAAAAGAAGAGCCGTCTAAAACCAATACGCTCGGCATAAGGGCTATTACGCTTGAAGCTTACCTCGCAGCCATCAAAGCCGGCAAAACCCCGCTGGAACGCGATGTGTTCATCCTCTTTTACCTGCAGCAGATCGAGGGTATTGAGATCACCTACTTCAAGGTACTGAAAAACCTTGCGCAGGCCATCGGCTACGACAACGTCCTGATCGATCATCCATTCGATATCGCCGTAGAGAACAAGCTGTTATTTGAAGAGATCTACAAGGAATATATATCTTAGTTGTTGAAAGGTTGAAAGGTTGCAACGTTGTAAGGTTAATGGATTCACGATTTCAACTTTACCACATTACAACTTTCAAACCTTCCAACATTACAACATCCTCCTTAACTTTGCCGCGTGAGCAAACAGCGCTATTTTATTGAACTCGCATACAATGGTACCGCCTACCACGGCTGGCAGGTACAGCCCAATGCCCTTACCGTACAGGAGGTTTTAGACAGATGTTTAACCACTGTGCTGCGTCAACCCATTGAAACCACAGGCTGCGGCCGCACCGATACCGGCGTGCATGCCACCGAGTTTTTTGCGCATTTTGATGTGGAGTTCATGGATGATAGTTCATTGTTCATAGAAAAAGATAGCGACAATACTGCAGCGGCCATGAACCATGAACTATTAACTATCAACCCCTCCCGCCTCCGTAGCTTAAATTCTATCCTGCCTAAGGACATCGCCATCAAAAGTATTTTCCCTGTTGATGATGAAGCTCATGCGCGCTTCGGCGCTACACTACGCAGCTATGAATATCACATCCATTTCAATAAAGATCCTTTCAAAAACGGCTATTCATGGGAGCTGCGCGACAGGCCCGATCTTGAATTAATGAATGCAGCGGCGGCCATCATTAAAGAATACACAGACTTCAGTTGCTTCAGCAAATCCAACACGCAGGTAAAAACCAACAACTGCAAAATACCACGCGCCGAATGGATTTCTGTCCAAAACGGGATCGTATTCCATATCAGCGCCGACAGGTTTCTGCGCAATATGGTTCGGGCTATTGTGGGCACTTTATTGATGGTGGGTCGAAAAGAAATTACCCCGGACGACGTTCGCGGCATTATTGAAAGCAAGAACCGAAGTAATGCAGGCACCTCTGTTCCGGCCTGCGGCTTGTATTTAACACAAGTACACTATCCTTTTGTTGAGAGAAGGTAAAAGGATTATCGCAAACGGAATTTATCCATTTTATAAATTAAATTTGCGTCAAACCAATCAGTAATTCAATAATTCACTAACTCAATAAATGGCAGAGGTTACCGGTAAGGCGCTCGATTGGAAATTGTTAGGCAGGGTAATGCATTATGTAAAGCCCTACAACACCACGTTTATCATAGCCACCTTCCTTACCATCTTTTTGGCAGCCAACGCGCTGGTGCAGCCAATCCTTATCCAGAAAACGCTCGACGGCTATATACTTACCGACGATTACAACGGCCTTGTTTTTATGGTTGGATTGATGCTGCTGCAATTAGTTATCCAAACCTGCGCGCAGTACTATCAAACTTACCTCACCAATACACTGGGGCAATCCGTTATCCGCGATCTGCGCATCGATATCTTTAACCATATCACCAGCCTGCGCCTTAAATATTTCGACCGCACGCCAATCGGGATGCTCATCACCCGTACCGTATCCGATCTCGAAACCATTGCCGACATCTTTTCAGAAGGCCTTATCTCTATCATGGGCGACCTTCTGCTCGTTGTAGCGGTAATTGGCTATATGCTTTATATCGACTGGAAACTGGCGCTTATCACGCTGATCCCAATGCCCTTACTGCTGCTGTCGACTTATATTTTCAAGGAAGCCATCAAGTCGTCCTTCCAGGAAGTGCGCACCCAGGTAGCCCATCTCAACACTTTCTTAGCCGAGCATATCTCCGGTATGAGCGTCATCCAGCTTTTTGCCCGCGAAGACCAGGAGATCCGAAAGTTCAAGGCGGTAAACATCAAATACCGCGACGCCAATATCCGCTCCAACTGGTATTACTCCATCTTTTTCCCGGTGGTCGAAATTCTTTTTGCCATTTGTATGGGCTTATTGGTTTGGTATGGCTGTAAGCGTATTTTGTATGATAAAGAGTTGCTCACCATTTCAGCCAACCCGCATGGCATTACACCGGGT
>DATCQV010000239.1:0-10925 GCA_036569325.1 Mucilaginibacter sp.
TCCACACAAAATGGTAAACACAATAGTAAAAGCTATGGGATAATTTTCGGTATTTCGTCACAAATACTAAGATAGCGCTTTCTGGCATAGCCTTCACACCTAACCTACCGCCTTAGGCGGTGGTTTTACTATTATAATAAAAAGAGACGCAAAATTTTGCGTCTCTACAAAATCTATTTGATAAATATTATTGTCCCAATATCCACGCAAAGATCAACGGCGCTACAATGGTAGCATCACTTTCCACAATGAATTTCGGTGTATGAATATCCAGCTTACCCCATGTGATCTTCTCATTCGGCACCGCGCCCGAGTATGAACCATAAGAGGTGGTCGAATCCGAGATCTGGCAGAAATAGCTCCAGAAAGGGATCTCAGGCATTTCCATATCCTGGTACAGCATTGGTACCACACAGATCGGGAAATCACCGGCAATACCGCCGCCGATCTGGAAGAAACCGATGCCTTTGCCTGACGAATTCTTCACATACCAATCGGCCAGCCATGCCATGTATTCGATCCCGCTCTTCATGGTTGTGGCTTTAATTTCATTCTTGATCACATAAGAAGCAAAGATGTTGCCCATGGTGCTGTCTTCCCATCCGGGTACAACAATCGGCAGGTTTCTTTCGGCAGCTGCCAGCATCCACGAGTTTTTAGGGTCTATTTCATAATATTGCTCCAGCTCGCCGCTCAGCAATATTTTGTACATGTACTCATGCGGAAAATAACGCTCGCCTTTGTCGTCGGCATCTTTCCAGATCTTATGGATATGCTTCTGCAAGCGGCGGAAAGCTTCCTCTTCCGGAATACAGGTATCAGTTACACGGTTATAATGATTTTCGAGCAGATCCCACTCGTCCTGCGGACTTAAATCCCTGTAGTTAGGAACGCGTTTATAGTGCGAGTGCGCTACCAGGTTCATAATATCCTCTTCAAGGTTAGCACCGGTACATGATATGATATCGATCTTCCCCTGGCGGATCATTTCGGCCAGCGAAATACCCAGCTCGGCAGTACTCATGGCGCCGGCCAGCGTAACCATCATTTTGCCGCCCTCGGTAAGGTGGGTTTCGTATCCTTTAGCAGCGTCGACCAGCGCAGCCGCGTTGAAGTGCAGGTAGTTCCGTTCAATGAACTGAGAAATAGGACCTTTTGTGGTGCTCATAATGCAGACTTTTAAGTTCAGCTGCAAAAGTAGGCTTTTTGCCGAATTATCAACCCCGTAAACTCAAAACTTAACATAGGCCCAAGGGCAACAAAAAAGCGCATCGTGATGAGGCGCTCCCGCAGTATGCAACTTCATCTGCTAAGAACCGTTGCGCTGTGCCGCACAAACATGGCACAGTATGAAACACGTGAAACAGTTTGATATGCAATGCTGTTGATAATCAGATGCTTAACCTGAATGCGTGAAACAACCTGGCACAGTTTGGCACAAAAAAAAGCGGCATTTTAGGCATTTTACTGTGTCACGTGAAACAGCAAAGTATAGTAGCATTAAGTTAAATTCTAAAAGCGTTGGCCTGTGCGGTTCCCGTCTCGTGGCGGGGCGGGGGGGAGGTGGGGGTTCTCCGCCACATTTAACGCTATTGCCGTGCCGGGGTAGTTTGCGAAACCCCTACCTCCTCCTTCCCCCGAGGAAGGAACCACACGGGCCATCTCTTTTGAAGTCAGTCAAAAAAACAGAAGGCTCTCTAAAAATAAGTTATTTGCGGGTACTGATCTTACCCCAAAAGAAAAAATTCCGAAATCGAAATTCCGAAATCTGAAATCCTATAAGAAATGATCGAATGTATCGCTCCTGATACCTAAACGCAGCGTTTCCAGCGGAATCACATCAGTAGTGGCAATGTTGCCCAAATTTACATTGGCGCCGATGAGTTTAATGAACCAAACCTGCTGCGCCTTTTGCGGAGCTTCCCAGATAATTGTTTCTTCGGGTATTTGGGTAAGGATCTCGTCTACCAAACCTTGACGAACTTCTCCTGAATCTCGATAGATGCCTACGTTTCCGCTTTCGCGGGCTTCGGCAATTACCTTCCATGAACCGGCCTCAATTTCGGCGCGCATCAGGTTGATCCATTTATAGGGTGCGAAGATCTTCTGCACATCTTTCGAGCCTACTTCAGATATTACCGTAGTGATCTTGGCAAGCTTTTGGATGTATTCGCACTTGGTGTCATGTTCCAAAGTGATGGAACCATCAGATACCTCGGCATAATCCATTTTGAATTGATCCAGCAGGCGGCAATAATCGTCAAACTGGTTGCGAACGATCATGGCCTCAAACAACGTCCCGCCGAAATAAACCGGGATCCCGGCATCACGGTATAGCTTTAGTTTTTGGGTAAGATTCGGGGTTACGTAGGATGTTGCCCATCCCAGTTTCACCATGTCTGTATAGGGACCGCTAACCTCAATAAAATCTTCCACCTGGCGCAGGCTAAGTCCTTTATCCATCACCATGGTAATGCCGCTGTTACGTGGTTTTGCCGTACGTTCGGGGAGATTATTGATCTGGTAGTTTATCATAATACAATTGGTTATAGACTATAACTAAAAGTTTTAACGGCGCAAAGATTGGGATAATTGCGCGCAAGTGCAAATTAAGGATTTGTGAAGTGTGTAATCCTAACAAGAATATTACCCAATAACGGGCGCACATCGCTTTACCACCTGAACGCTGTGTTACGCACCTGCGGAGCGAATTTTCTTCCCGATTCATTTTCTACCAATTATTTGGCCCCGATGGGGCCGCCTGTCTGTTTATTAAGGTTGTGGGTTATTGTAATTTCGGCACCATCAAGGGTTGCAGGCTTTGCAAAGCCTTTATTTTGATTAAAAACTTGGCGTTCAATTGCTATACCGCTAAAGGGCCGTATATCCGCTTGCAAAGCGGCCCCATCGGGGCCAAATATTGGTAGAAAAACGCCGCTCCCTCCCTTGCGTGCCGTAGGTACGCCACATAGCACGCCAATACCTGAAGGATAGATTGTAAGAAGCCTAACTTTTTTCCAATGCCACCACTAATTCATCCACCCGTTGCTGGTCATCCGCATTTAAACACTTCGATGCGCTGATGTAACTCAAGGCTGTGATCAATTTATTAATATCGCTCTCCGTACCCAGGTTTTGCAGGTAGGCCGGCAGCAGTAACGATAAGGGCTTTAATTCCCGGCGCTCGCACCAGCCGTCTATCAATTTATCTATCGTCTCATAATTGAAATCGAACCCATTGGTTCTTTTTAAACCGGCATTGATACCCGATTTGATCAGGCTCCCGTAACCGCCTTCTGGCAAATGAACACTGTGCTCTGCGGCCGCCTGATAATTAGATTTGGCTTCATCAACCTCGCCTAATATTTCATGCGATTTAGCTACGTTGAGGTACAGTGAGGGTAGTTGCGGCTTCACTCCTTCATGACTCAATATCAACGCGAACCTTAGCGCTTCGCGGTTCCAATACAGGTTATCTTTGGGATCCTGCTGATTACGGGCCAGGTAATGCGCCGCGGTGAATCGCTCGAAATCATTCGATGCAGAATTCCACGCCTGCTCGAAAAGCTCATGCGCTTCTGCTATTTTACCTTGTGCCTCCAGCTCCATTCCGCTTACGCACAGTTTTACTACGGGATTATTCGGATCGAAATTCATAACTATCAAATTAAATCTGGCTGAAAACAAAATGTGCAGACGATCTTCAATCATCTGCACATCCATAATTCGCACATCCGCACACCCTATTTGGTGTACCGGTTTATAATATCTACAATCACCTTGTTCTTTTGCAGCTGCGGCAAATAATCGAACAGGATATAGTGTTTGTCGGGATCGGCCGAGAGGGCCATTTCCAAATGATTCAATGCTTCGTTATAATCGCCTTTGGCAAACAGGTAAGCCACCATGCGGTAATACAATTCTGCCGCATCGGGGTTGTTCTTGATCGCTTCGGCAATTACTTCAATGGCATCGCCCAAGCGCTGCTGCTCATACATGATCGACGAATAATCCAACCATGCATCCACATCTATCGGGTTCAGCTCCACTACCTTCTCATAGGCACGCTCGGCTTCTTCTATGTGGCCCAGTTTATACTCCGCATCGGCAATGGCAAACCAGTAATCGGCATTGGCAATATCCAGGTCGAGCGCTTTCTTGTAGAAGTGCAGCGCCTCGAAATAACGCTCTTCAAAATCAAGCGTAACACCAATCCCAAACCAGGCATCAGCCAGTTTAGGGTCCATCTTTACCGATTTTTTATAGAACGCACGGGCATCATCCATCTGCTCCAGCTTCTCGTAGCATTCACCAATGGCGCAGTAAGTATCTGCGTTAGGCTGCTCATACTCAAAGGTATGGCGGTAAACTTCTATCGCTTCGGCATATTTTTCCAGGTTAACCAGCGCATTACCTTTATTGAAATAGGCCGATGCAAAGTTGTCTTTGATCAGTATGGCATAGTCGTAAGCATCGATAGCTTTCTCAAATAAACCTAATTTGGTAAACGCGTTGCCCAGGTTATACCATGCGGCATAGCTGTACGGCTCATTATCGATATATTGCTGATAGAACGTTACGCTCTCCTGCTGGTTATCGAGCACATCATAGCAAAAGGCCAGCTCGTATAACGCATCCTGGTTCTCCATGTTCTGCTTTAAGCAAAGCTTAAGGTAAGTAATGGAGGTTTCATAATCGCCCATGTTCTGGTAAACGTAGGCAATGTGCAGCAGCACCTCGTCGGTTTCCTCGGCAAGATCAAGTGCTTTTTCATAATTTTCCAGGGCTTCGCCGTAGCGCTCCATGCTCTCGTACAAGTTACCCCGGATGAGGTAAATGTCAGGATCGGACTCTTCCAGTATAGCGGCTTTTTCCAGCGCGTCGAAAGCTTCGGTAACGCGGTTACTTACCACTAACAGCTGGGCCTGCTTTATCAGGAAAACTGCGGCGAAAGGGTGCTGGTTGCGGGCATATTCGGCAACCTGTAAGGCTTTAGGCGGATCGTTCTTTTCGATATAGTAGTCGATAATGTTCTCAAACGCCTGGGCATCAAAAAAGTACTGGTCATGATTACGAATCATCTCTTCGTACCGCTCTACCGAGAATTTTGGATCTTCGGTAAAGCCAAATTCAAATTCTTCTTCCATTCAATTTTGTTTCAGAACATATACTCAGTTGAAGCCTCCAAATCGCTCTTCGAGCTTAAACTGAAGTCAAATTACAAGTAATAAACATCTGTTAAGCGTTTTAGTTATCAACATCCACACATTCTTAACAGCTTCAAATACAACATGCTGATAATTAACGAGAATGATTTTTGCGGCAAAGCGAGGGTTGATAATAATTTGCCTTAAAGATTTTTACCTTTGACAAAAGTACCTATTATGAGCTTAAATATTGCAGACATTCTTAATCGTTTACATATTAACGACATTAACGATGCACTTAGTACAGGCAGCACGTGGACCAGCAGTCCGGATGCCGCTGTAAAAGATATCATATCGCCTACCGACGGAAAAAAAATCGCCTCGGTAAAATTTGCCACCGCTGCCGATTATAATAAGGCGGTCGATCAGGCCCAAAAAGCATTCCTCAATTGGCGCACCATTCCCGGCCCTAAACGCGGCGAAATTGTACGCGAAATTGGCAATGCCTTACGCGCCAATAAAGAAAATTTAGGAGCACTGGTATCCTACGAAATGGGCAAAAGCCTGCAGGAAGGTTATGGCGAGGTGCAGGAAATGATAGACATTGCCGACTTTGCCGTTGGCCTGAGCCGCCAATTGTATGGTTTGACGATGCACAGCGAGCGCCCCAGCCACCGCATGTACGAGCAATACCATCCGCTGGGTGTGGTGGGTATTATTTCGGCCTTTAACTTCCCGGTTGCCGTTTGGAGCTGGAATGCCATGCTGGCCTGGGTTTGCGGCGATACCTGCGTTTGGAAACCGTCAGAAAAAACACCGTTAACGGCCATTGCCTGTCAGCATATTGCGCAGGAAGTTTTCAAAAAACACAATATTGATGAAGGCGTATCATGCCTCGTGATCGGCGACCGTGAGATCGGCGAATTAATGTCGAACGATCCGCGTGTACCATTGGTATCTGCCACCGGTTCAACCCGGATGGGCAAGGCTGTGGGTGCCGCAGTTGGCGCACGCTTGGGCCGAAGCCTATTGGAGTTAGGCGGGAACAACGCCATCATCATCAGCGACAATGCCGATCTGGATATGTCATTGATAGGCGCGGTGTTTGGCGCGGTGGGCACTGCAGGTCAGCGTTGCACCAGTACCCGCAGACTCATTATTCACGAGAGCGTTTACGATGTCTTTAAACAAAAACTGGTGAATGCCTATAAACAGATCCGCATCGGCGATCCGCTGGATGAGCACAACCACATGGGCCCGCTGATAGATGCCGATGCGGTTAATATGTACCTCAACGCCATTGAAAAATGCAAAGCCGAAGGCGGTAACTTTGTGGTAGAGGGCGGCAAACTGGAAGGCGATCAATACAACTCCGGCTGCTACGTAAAACCCTGCATTGCCGAGGTGGAGAACAGCTACGAGATTGTTCAGCATGAAACCTTTGCACCTATATTATATCTCATCAAATACAAAACGCTCGACGAGGCCATTGCCTTGCAAAACGGTGTGCCGCAAGGCCTGTCGTCGTCCATCATGACACAAAATTTGCGCGAGGCAGAACAATTCCTCTCAAACGCAGGTTCTGACTGCGGTATTGCCAACGTGAACATCGGCACCTCGGGTGCAGAGATCGGCGGGGCATTCGGCGGTGAAAAAGAAACCGGCGGCGGCCGCGAGTCGGGTTCCGATGCGTGGAAAGTGTACATGAGGCGGCAAACCAATACTATAAACTATTCAAAAACGTTACCACTGGCTCAGGGTATTAAATTTGATTTGTAGTGGGTGGTTGATTGAGTTAGATTGAGTTTATTAGGTTGATTAAGTTAAATCCAGCCGGATTAACTCTTGAAATGTAACACAATCCAACTCTATCGCGCTTTCCTAAATAACTTAGGCACCACGTCAACTCAATCCAACTTAATCAACCCATTCTAACTCAATCAACTAATATGTACATAAAACTAAAAAACATCTTCTGCTCCGTTATTGCCGGGGCAATGTTACTCAGCCTTACCGCCTCGGCGCAGGCTCCCAAAAAAGCGCCGGAACCACCCAAAAACTGGCATACGCTCGATCTGAAAACCGACGGGTTCTACGGCATCAGCTTAAAACAAGCTTACGGATTGATTAAAGGCAAAAAAAGTAAAACCGTGATCGTAACCACTATCGACAGTGGTATCGATACAGCACAAAAAGACATCAGCCCGATTTTATGGGTAAATCCCAAAGAGATCCCTAACAACGGCAAGGACGATGACGGCGACGGCTATATCGACGATGTGCACGGCTGGGACTTCCTGGGCGGCAAGGGCGGCAAGGTCGATTTCACCGAAACTACCGAAGAAGTGCGCCAATACCACAAGCTGAAGGATAAATTCGGTAATGTGGCGTCGGCACCGGCCGGACAGGAAAAAGAATTTGCTTACTGGGAAACCGTGAAAGCAAATTACGACAGCACCATGGCTAAATCGAATGCAGAGATCAAGGATTTAACTATGGAGGTGAATGTGCTATCAGCTACCAATCACTATATCAAACGGGAACTGAAATTAGGTTCAGACCAAACCTTCAAACTGGCCGATCTTTCTAAAATTCATACCACTAATGATACTGTGAACCAAAGCAAAACGGTTTGGGAATCGGTTTTCAGCCAGATTGGCGAAGATAGCGACAATGCCAAAGTGCTGAAGGATATCACAGAATACTACGCCAAACAGAACAACAACATCAGCCCCGACCTCGAGGCTCGTGCCCGTATAGTTGGCGATGATCCGGATGTGAACGATGGCAAGCCTTACGGCAACAACGTATTGAAAAATGCCGATGCTTCACACGGAACCGGTGTTGCCGGCCTCATCGGTGCAGTACGCGGTAACGGTTATGGTATCGACGGCGTGGCGGATAACGTGCGCATCATGTCGATCAAGGCAGTGCCGAACGGCGATGAGTACGATAAGGATATTGCCAATGCCATCCGTTTTGCGGTAGATCATGGCGCGCTGGTGATCAATATGAGCTTCGGTAAAAAGATCTCCCCGCACAAGGATTGGGTCGACGCCGCATTTAAGTACGCCGCCTCGAAAGATGTGCTGCTGGTGATGGCCGCAGGCAACGATGGTCAGGACGTAGATGCAAAGCCAGAATTCCCTAACGACACCTACCTCGACGGCTCAACAACCGATAACGTGATTAACGTAGGTGCATCCGGCCCAAAACCGGATACCAGCCTTGCGGCATCGTTCAGCAACTATGGTAAAATTAATGTGGATGTATTTGCTCCCGGTGTAAAAGTAACCTCGATAGATACCGACGCCGAATTTAACACCGCCGATGGCACCAGCTTTGCATCACCAATAGTGGCCGGCATAGCAGCCCTTTGCCTGGAGTACTATCCAAACCTCAGCGCCAAACAGTTGAAACAGATCATCCTTGAAAGCGCCGCCCCGGTAACCGGCAAAACCGTTATCAAGCCAGGCGGAAAAGATAAAGTAGATTTCGCCTCGCTGTCAAAAACGGGCGGCATTGTGAATGCTTACCGCGCATTGGAGATCGCCTCGAAGATGAAGGGGGAAAGGAAATAGTTAGCAGTTATAGGTTTGCAGTTGGCGGGCCTGTTTATAAATTATTCAGACTTACGAAGTTTTAAAAACTTCGTAAGTCTTTTTTTTTGCGCCAGTTTTTCACTTCAAAATGCTGATCAGGAACCACCCATCTGCCTGGTAAACATCCATGCTACCATTGCCCGAACTGCTCAATGATACTTTGCTTAATTTGAACGTTATCCTGTAATGAGCTGTTTGTTTAACTTCTGTTAAAAAATCAGGCGGAAGAATGTAATTACGAATTCCGTATTCTTTTTCACCCTGATATTTCGCCAGTTTATCTTCGGCGTTAATTAATCTGTGGGCTATTTCATTCGCATTAAATGAAACCGAATCCCCATTGATGGCTAAACTATACCGGTGATCTCTATCTAAAGAATATTTAAACCGTACACCTTCACTCTTTGATTCAAGCTGAGTTCCGTTTGGCCCGTAAGGTTCCCTGTTACCCAGGGCTATCACGTAGTCGTAGCCTTTTACCTTGAGTATATCTTTGTCAATAGCCACAAAAGCATACCCGGTTATTGCGTCTTCCCCTTCGGGATAGTAAAACTTGTTTAGCCCAAGATATTTCACCATCCAATCATATTCCGCTGCCATCAAGGCATAATTATTATGATATCGCGTTTTATTTTCCGATGCAACCTCTTTGGTCTTATTTAACGAGTCGATCACTTTGCTGATGTTTTTACTAATCATCGGCTGCAGCGCTTTGATCTCATTTTGGTAAACAAAGTAACGCACTTTCTCAACGGCATTCAGACCGTCTTTCTGGCTCATTTTTACATTTTTTGCCGATGTGAGGTTTCCGTTTTTCATCGCGCCATATTTCTCAAAAATGTCATTCAGGATCTTTCGCTGCGAATATTGCGCAACCGAGAACGCACTTTGGGGACCGTATATAGCCAGCAGCGTAACAATGCACAGCGAAACCGGGATGATTTTGATATTCTGTTTTCGCGCAAGCAAAAAATAGCCCGTTATAAATAAAAGCCATAGTGCCAGCACGATCAGAAAATAACGCGGCGCCGTGATTCCGTAAGGCAGTATTCGCGAATAAATAGCGAGGAACAGCAGCGCAATGAGCGGGATCAGCAAAAAGTAGAAGCTGCGCGAATAAGTTTTGATCCATTTATTTTCTTCCCGATCGCGCAGCGGGTAAACCAGCAGGATAGACAGGATGCCGAACACTGCATATCCCAATATCAGGTTCGACACCAACCCTTTCGGCAGGCTCCATCGCACTAAAATTTTGATTTCATATGCCAACAGGATAATTACATACACCGATGCCAGCGGGATGAGCACGTATTGTGTAAATACTTTTAGTCCTTTAGGATAGCTGTCGTCCTGTTCAAGTTCTTTGATGTTGTGCGGTACCCCCGCCAGGAAAAACACCGTATTGAAAACTCCCGCTATCCAACTGAACAGGATGCCGAAAGTTTTGTCGTGAATATCCAGGTTAAACAAAAGCTTGCTTGCCGAAATGGCCGCGGCCAGCCCAAGATAAAGCACACCGCTATACAGCACGCTGGCCAGAAAACGCAGGAACAAACTTTTGTTGAATTGCCAGAACCCCTTGATGTGCCCCTTTGCCGTAAACGGTGCAAAAGACACCAGCAAATGAAACGCAAGGCTCAGTAAACAGAAACGCAGCGTATCGGTGGTGCTTAGCTCCTTACCGAAAATAAAAAACAACGCTATAGCCAAAAGCGCCGCCGTTACCCTCAGCATTATGCGCCTTGTCAAACCGTCGCCCTCGGCAAACAATGATGCCGCCAGGCTAAGCAAAAGCCCCAGGTTGGCCATCATCATTACCCGCGTGTACACCGAATAGGCAAGCGCATACTCGTTACTTTCTATATAGATGGTTCCGGCAATGGTGCCGGTAAGCGCAAAAAGGCATTCAAACGGAAAACGTTTTACTGTGTTGATAAAGCCATCGGCCAGGTTTTTAATAGAAGGGAAGCGCATTGGTGACGTGGTTTTCCATTAAAATTATTAAACTTTTGTAAAAATATTGAGGTATGGCGCTTATTAATTAAACAAAAGCGGCGGAAATTGCAAATAACAGTTCATTGCTTATATTTGCGTTCGCTAAAAAAGCACATTTTAATACGATGAGAGAAATACAATTCAGAGAAGCGCTGCGTGAGGCAATGTCCGAAGAAATGCG